>NZ_AP025286.1:311954-623908 GCF_036492245.1 Treponema bryantii
AATCCGCTTTAGAAAGGTTCGAAATTAAAACCGTTGGAAGCATGTTTTCATAACGGCGGCGAAGAATGTAGTTCAGTAAAGCATTTTCCTTTTCCTGCTGCATAGATCGTCCAATCTCATCTATCACCAACATTTTTGTGTTGGAATAAGAGTCCATTAATTCTTCGCGGTTGGTTTTGGAATGAAAATCCTGAGCGGATTCATATTTAAAGATAAGTTCTTCTATTGAGATGAACTTGCCTCCACAGTTACGGATAATAGCAGCTCCAAGATGTGTCTTTCCGAGCCCCTTTGCTCCAAGCAGAAGGAGTACTTTGTCATTACTCTCAAGTTTTGAAAAATTCCTAACCGTCTCCAGATTTCTAGAATCCTTATCATCACGAGGGATGTAAGTGTCAAAAGTTGAATGCCAATAACGCCGTGGAACACCGCTCCTTTCAACGTTTTTCTGCGTCTGATAAGCAGCCTCTTTTTCTGCCTGTTCAGATAATTCTTTTTCACGCTGTCTGACCCATTCATCGCTTTCAGCATTCGCGTCAAACATTTCAAAAAGTGAAACAGAATTTAATTTTTTTATTTCATTCATAAAAAATCTCCTTTAAAAAGGTAAGTCAGCAAGCATTTCATCGGTCACTTCGTCAGCTCCGCTTTCTTTAACAGAACTCACTTTTGATTTGTACCTACGAGGTGCTTTAGCCAACCATTTTTTAAGTGAATCAAAGTCTGATTTTGGATGAGCATGTTTTATCATTTTCCACTTTGAATACTCTGCTATACAAGTTTCAAACTTTTGTTTCCCAAACTCATTAATAAGGCTTTGATATTCCTCTAGACTTAAAAGAACGTTGGTTACGTCTTTTAAATAACTATTATTAATACCTTTATTATTACCTGCGCCATCTGTGACAGGAGGGTTATTGCCATTATTGGCTATACCTTCTTGCCGTTTTTGGCTGTACCATCCCATATATTCAGCTAAAATAGGTTTTGTTGTATCAATTCTTATTTGTCTTTCATCTATTTCTTCTGAACCATTCTTTCGAACAATCTCAACAGTGATGTACCCTTTCTTCTTAAGATCATTTACCCATCTTGAAGCGGTTCGTTCTCCAATGTGAAAACGTTCCATAAGATGCTTGTTGGAAAACCAGCAGAAACCCTTTTCCAGGGAATTAGATGCAATCTCGCCGAATAACAGTTTTTCTCCATCTGGAATATTTAAGTCATCAATGATGAAATCTGGCACAATGATAAAGCGTATCTGTTTCTTTTCATTATCGCCTTCTATATCCATCTGTATCTTCCTTTAAGTGGTGGTCAGATGCTTTAGAAAGCGAATCAAGGTTCCTACGACGATGTGTACAAAGCTCGTAACTTGTTGGTCTACCGTCATGGAAGGTAAAAGAAACTTCAACAGTTCCAAATCGCACATTTTCGCGATTAATGTCCTGAAGTAACTGGATTAATACATCTTCGCTCATTTGCTACCTCCGAATGCTGTTGTTCTGCAAGCTGCAATGTAGTTTTCGAGGTCCTTTCTATGGACAAGCACACGCTTGTGAACTATTGTTCTTGGAAGTTCTGAATAAGAGATGAGAGAATCGAGCGTAGACAATCCTACTCCTAATATCTGCGCAGTCTCCTGGCGGGTAAAGAGGGTTTTAGCTGGCCACTCTGTTATACAATAATTTGAGGTTTTCATAATTCCTCCATAAGAGTTCTTGCTATCTGGAGTGATAGCAGGAATCTGAAGTTGATAGATAGTACTATGCGGTATACAACCACAATCGCGATAGACTAAAGATATCTGAAATCAGTGGGGAGAAATTACAAAAAAAATGTGTAAAATTTAGGGAATTTTAATTTTCTAAAAAATTAGTTATTAGCTGTAATATTTCGAGCCAAACTGACCTAGAATACTTATTTGGAACACTAATAGCATTTATGTCAGTATAGTTAAATAGTTTTTTAAAATAAGGATGTGCAATTTTAAAAGATACATTAAGTAGAGATTCCTCATGAGCAAGAAGGTTTAAGCAATATTCTGGAAATGTGTCTTCGTTTCTTTGAATAAACTTTCCATCATATATCCAAAACCCTTTAGAAGAAAGACATTCCCATATTTTGTAAAAACCTGGACTTAGATTGCAAAATGTTTTGAAGTCTTCATTATTTAAAATATCATTCTCTGTGTAATTAATATCAGATTGCTTTTCTTTTTCACATTCAAAATTAAAAGTCTCATTATGGTAAACACTCGAAAATGTTTTAAAATTAAATTCCGGGTTATTAATATTTTGTTGAATATTTATAGTTACTTGTTCCGATTTTGCTCCTTGGTTTTTATAAACGTAAAACATAGCAAGCTTCATGAAATCATCAAAACATTCATTACTAAGGTTTTGTAATTCAATAGTTGTATCTTCAATTGCTTCTTTTGGTTGATAATTATCATCCACTCTAAATAAAGGATAATTAACGAAGTCTGGAACATTAGAAGAGAAATTGCAATTCTCATGTTGGTAAATAACATAAGGGCGCGGAGAAAGCCGGATATGTGCTAAAAGATTGGATTGAAGGATTTGTGAAACCCAAAAACATGTCGTAGGATATTTTGGTTTAAACAGTCCAAGCTTTGCTATGTCATTAACATAAGGTGTAAGTTTTTTACAAAACTCAACAGAGAATTCATTAAAACTATTATTTAAAATAGCAATAACTTTTTCTCCAGCTTCATCTAAACGATTTTGAGAAAAATGATAATGGTAGTCTGCATTTTCTTTAATAAAGTCTATGCTATCTAATTGTAAAAAATAATTTATACGGTCTTTTTGTGTTAATTTAGAAAACCAATCTGATAATAGTTTACAGTGAATAGCAATATCAATAAGTTGATCTAAGTGAAAGATTATGTCATCTTTGTTTTCATTGGGAGAGTTACAAATTCGAGTGTAATATTGCTCAAATGATTCTGTACCATCTTGAAAATATTTTATTAATGCTTTTGTTGTGCTATTAGCTTGCGTATCATTCTGATACTTTCTGAGCCAAATCATCCTGGAAATCTCCTTGTAATATATTTTACACTTATGCAGTTATAAAAGATGACATCATGTATAAATTTAATAACGTTACTTCAAAATCAGCAAGTTTTTTCTGAAATTATCTGAACGCAACTTTGCGTTTAAAAAAATCCATCAAAATACAAAATTACGATAACTTTGAAAGAAAATAAAAAAGGCTTTCAAAACTGTTGAAGCAGAATTGAAAGCCCCTTGTAAAAGAATTAAACAATTGCAAACTGCTGAACTTCCTCCTTTGTAAGCTCAACAAGTTTCTTTCCAATCTTTCTTGCATATCTTGAAAGTTCAAGAAGATTTACATTGCAAGAAGGTGCACTTTTATATGGATCTGGAGTTTCATAGTACGAGTTAGGAAGTTCTACACCTTCTAAGAATTTTGGTCTTTCTAATGTTTTAGTTCCATTCATAGTTATACACCTCCAAAAGTTTTTTAGCATTAATCTCATTAATGAAGAATTGATAATCGTGTAACATCCCTAAGAACTCTGCATTAAATGTTTCAATGTAATGTTCAAGCAATTCTTTATTCAATGCAAAGCCGTGCATGGCTCCTTCATATCCCCATTGCACAGATTTATCTGCTGCAATGGCAAACAGATGTCCGCCTACACCAGAATACTTTTGTTTACCAAAGTCATGTTTATTATTCTGTGGTGCAGTGCAAGCCCAATGTAAAAACGCTGCTCGCGAATTTACATCATTCTTTACGGCAACCAAACCCTGGATTTCCTTTGTATCTTTCAGAGCCAGTTCATAAACTTCAACATCAGCAGGAAGTTCAATCCAATTAATTTGCCAGCCGTTTTGTTCTGTATATTGCTTCAAATAAGAACGGCTTTCGATTTTAAAGACAACTGTTTCTTTCATTTCTCCAGTTACAGTGTCTTTTAAACAAGGTACAATTTCATCAATCCATATATTAATGCAGCCTTGCTTTAATAATCTCTGTCGTTCTTCCATATCTATATTATACCATGAATAATCCAATTTTTCCATGTTCATTTACCTCCCTTTAAGCTATTCCGAATCTCTGTGAGATTTTTGAAAGTTCTTCTTCATTAAGCTTCAATTCTCCAAGTTCCAGTCTTGCGATTCGCTTGTCTTTCAGAATTTGTGATTTCTTCTTTCCTTTTTCCAGTTCTGACAGAACAAAAAGAACTCCCAGTTTGAAAGAATCAGAATTGATACCTTTGCCTGTATTAGAAGTCTTTTCTTCGGAATCATCTTCTACAACTCCGGCCTTCTTTCTGGCTTCTGCTGCCTTAATCATTTCATGTGCTTTATTGATAGATATACTGCCGTTCTGAATTTTTTCCAGAAGAGTAGAGTCTGCTTTCTTTGCAATCTCACGCATTTTGCAAACCTGACGAGCAGACTTATTAAGCTGACGGCCAATTGCTTCATCAGAAGAGCCTTGTGCGTTTGGATTTGAACGGCGGATTTCATCGAGCTTTAAGAAGGCGGCGAAATATTCTCCATCTGTTAAACGTCTGGAGTTCAGCTGCATCTTATACTCATACTCGATCGTTTCATCACGGCTATAAAACTTCTTGATGATTACAGGGACTTTTTCAAGTCCTGCTTTCTTTGCGGCCATAAAGCGTGAATGTCCATCAACAATGATATAAGCCTCAGTTACAATAATCGGCCGTGATTTATCAAATCCATTTGCCCTCATATCATTTGCAATTTCCGCAACCTTATCATTCTCCTGCTGAAAAACATTCTTGAAGTCTCTGTCAAAATGAAGCTGTGAAACTTCAACCATCTTAATCTTTGCATTATCTTTATCATTTGTTTTTACAGTCTTCTTTCCAAATATACCCATATTCACTTCTCCTTATGCAATTTCTTTATCCAGTTCTTCAAGCTTGCTGTTTAGCATGTTGATTGTTTCTTCATCTTCATTCTGATCAATAAAGATTTTCTTCATAACGTTTCTTGCCAAATCAACAACCTTATCATCTTCAAGATGTGCAGCATAATGATTGAGCATGGCCTCGGTTTTGTGGCCAGAGAGAGCCATTACATAACGTTTGTCTTTTACATAATCCAGCATTCTTGAACAGAAGAAGTGGCGCCAGGAATGGAAACAGATTTCTTTTGAGTTTTCATAACCAATGTCTTTAAGTGCACGTTTGAGGTATTTATTAAATTGCTTACTGTCCATTGGTTTTTCAGGTACTGTGCTGTAGAAAATGAATCCATTATCAAAGGGATTAAAGTCTGCAAGCATCTTGAGTTTTAAATAAAGCTGATGGGAAATAGGAATAGGCACAGAACGTTCTTCACCGTTTTTACAGCATTTCAAACCATCGTATTTGGACCAGCTTTTGCGTACATAGATTTCATCATCACCAAGATCATCAATTGTGAGTGCCTGAATTTCTCCGGCTCGCATTCCTGTGTGCATTGCAAGTTCATTTGCAATCTTTGCTTCGTCATTATCCCAATCAAGTTCCATGAGGCGGTTTGCAGTTTCCATATCAATGACTTTTCGTTCTTTACTCTGATTGGAACATTTGATAATTCCATCAAAGCAATTGTTTTGTGTCAGGTCGTGATAGTAAGCCCACTTCATAGGAATTGTGATTGTTTCAATAATTGAGTTTACAGTTTTAGGTGCAAGCTTCTGGGCTTCATCGCTAGAGAAGAATGCTTCAACATCGTTTCTTGTAATTTCACCAACACACTTTCCGGCAAGACGAGGAATCCAGTAAAGGCGGGTTCTGCTCATAAGTGTTGCACAATACTGACGATGGATAGACTGTTTCTTACCAAGCTTCTCTCTTACATAAGGAGACTTTTCAAAATCCCAGAAGTTTTCGAGGAAGTCTTCAATCGGAATACTTCCCTTTGAAGATTTAGGAACGGCAGAGTAGAGGTAGTTTCTTTCCTTCAGAATCTTGATGATTGTCTCAATGTCTTCTGTATCAAAGTCTGCGGTGCGTAAATCGTTGAAGAGTCTGATCTTATCAATACTCTGAACTTTGGAGTCCTTGCTGTTTACTCGGACAGGAATGTTTCCGGTTACAATCCATTCCATAACCTTGCGTTCAGCTTCTGCACGATTTTTACAGCCAGTAGATTTGTTGTTGGAAAGACTTCCATCTGCAAGACGGATTTGAGCGTAATAAAACCCAGTATGGGCTTTAAAAATTAAATAGGGCTTAGCCATATTCACCTCACTAAGACCGTAAATCAGTTACTTAAACTGTTTACTTAAATTAGTAATTTGAATCACGCTAAGCCCTACTTGATTGGGTTTAGTAGTGTGCTATTTCTTTATAACATAAGGAATTAGCAGTATAGCGGGGGCAGGACTCGAACCTGCGGCCTCCGGGTTATGAGCCCGACGAGCTGCCAACTGCTCTACCCCGCGTCGTATTGTTTGGGTATTATAGGTGGTTAGGCGGATATTGTCAAGGCCGAATGCGGAATTTTTGGCAAATTTTGGTGTTTTTTTACAAAAATTTGCACAAAATGTTAGAAAAGAGTGTTAATTAGTAGCGTTTTCGTCAGTTTTCAAGGATGTATATTTTATTCTGCATTCAATAATGGCCATAAGGACAACTGCTACCGAAAACCAGCGGATATCTCCCGAAAAGCCTGCAAAGAAATCATAAATTCCATGAAGCAGTACAGCGGCTATCAGGCAGGAAATACGTACAGGTTTATTACGGCAGGAATAAATAAATAATCCGCAGAGTCCTGTACACATCATATGGATAACATCAGAAGTAAAGATTCTTACAGCGATCTGACCATAAAGAAGTGTAGCACCGCGGCTGTTTGCAATCTGAAGGTGATCAAAATAATAAACAACAGATTCAAAGCAGCCCAGAGAAAGACCTGCAGTAAAGGCGAGCAGTAAAAAGTTCAGACGGCCGGTCGCAGGATTATCGCAATTAGCTTCATCATAAGGTTTATGAGTAAGGGGAAGTAAAGCCAGAGTTTTTATTGCTTCTTCAACAAGGCCGTAAAGCAGGATTGATTTCAATAGGGCGCGGACAACAGGGGAGAGTGGTAATCCGGGAATTGCAGGCATAAAGTACTGGATAAAAGAAATCGGAAGAACAGCTGCAAGGCCAAGAAGAACTGCAATCAGCTGATGTGTGAGCCTGAGCTTAAATGCAGTCGAAAAAATCACAATGGCAAGGATCAGAGGAACAAAACAAAGTGCTATACCCATGGAACTCTCCTGAATAAGCCGCGCACGGCAATTACGTTAATTAAAGAATACACGAAACCTTTAATTTTTACAATTCGCATGCTATACTGTTACTATGAGCGAAAGCATGAATAATTCGATAGTTCTTATGGGCTGTAAACATTGCGGAAAAACTACACAGGGAAAACTTCTTGCAAAGAAGCTTGGAGTTGATTTCATAGATACTGATGATGAGATTGGACGTATCCGTGGTATTGATTTTCGAACTTTGTACAAAACAAAGGGCGTTGCAGAGTTTACACTTGCAGAAGAAGAAGCTTGCCGTTCAATTATGAAGGAATTTGGAAACAGTCAGATTGTAGTTTCAACTGGTGGTGGAATCTGTGATAATCCGCCGGCCCTTCAGGCTCTTCGCGATTGTGGTACTTTCGTTTTCTTGAAGCTGGATATTAAACATTCAGTTAGCCGCATTATGGCAAAAATCCAGCAGACCGAAACAGGTTCCTTTATAAATGCACCTGCCTATGTTTTGAATGAAAATCCGACATCGCTTTCTCAGATACAGGACATTCTGATGAAAAAATATCGCGATCGTTATCAGCAGTATCAGGCAATAGCTGATGTTGTTGTGGACATAAAAAATGCGCCGATAGAAGAGAATTTTAGAACTCTTATCGACGCATTGGATATTAAGTAGTATCAGTTAGTTACAGCCACAGCCACCGCAACCACCGTCTCCACAGCTTCCGCTGCCGCAGTCTCCGCCACCGCATCCACCACAACCTCCGCAGCCACCGCCGCATCCGCTTGTTGGTGTAAGTTCTTCTTCTGTTGCGTCGCGAACATTTACAACTTCGATATCAAAATTCAAAGTTTTTCCGGCAAGTTCGTGATTTCCATCAATAGTGATTTTATCGCCTTCTACCTTTGTAACGTGAACAATAGAAAGTCCCTGTGGAGTCATCATCTGGAATGGCATTCCTACAGTGATTTCGCCGTCGAACTCAAACTTATTGCGGTCAAGTTCAACAATAAGGCGCTCATCATATTCGCCATAACCGTCTTTTGGCTCAATACGTGCAGAAAATTTATCGCCAGGTTCGTGACCAGCCATAAGATTTTCAAGGCCAGCAATCAGATAGCCTCTTCCGTGAACATAACCGAGAGGTTCGCTTCCAACAGAAGAATCAAGCTGCTGTCCAGCTTCGTCTTTTAGTGTGTAGTGGATTTCAACCCACTTGTCGTTTTCAATTTTCATTTAAAACCCCATTCCCATATCATCAAGATTCTGGGCGTTATCCTGAACAACCTCTTTAATTTCAGGGCATGCATCAATAAGGTATCTTTCAATTCCCATCTTAAGAGTCATAACAGCCATTGGACATCCGCCGCAGGCACCAGTAAGATTCAGGTGAACCTTATAATCATCATCAATACAGACAAACTCCATGTCTCCGCCGTCAGCCTGAAGCTGTGGACGGAACATTTCAAGAGCTTCTTTTACAGTTTCAAGCAATTTTGGATCTTCAATCATATTAACCCCTGTATAAGGCCGCGGACGGCCGGTGTTTAATAAAGTCTACTATAAGATAATAAAAAAAACGGTACTATTCAATCAAATTCGCTGCAGTCTGCTCGAAATTATGAGGATCTTCGAGCCAGTCGTAGGCCAGGGTTGCAGAAATCAGTTTTCGACCATATTCACGGGTTTCGGCAAAAGGTACGGTCTCAAGGAAAAGATCCAGAGGCATATTGCTCTTTTTACCGAATTCAATGAGGGAACTTTGAAGCCAGCGGCGAACTCTTGTAATTCCGGCATTATATGAGAAAAAGCCAAGAAGGGCAGAATCTTCGCAGCGGGAAATCAGAGTTGAAAGATAATATGTACCAAAGCGGATATTAGTTTCCGGATCGGTGAGGGAGTAATCAGACATTTTGAAGCGGCGGGCAATGTCGCTGCCTGTAAATTCCATAAGTTGTGTAAGTCCTATGGCACCAGCTGAACTTATGACATCTGCATCAAAAAAACTTTCGCTTCGAATAAGGGCGTACATCACAGGCTCACTGATTTTATATTCTTTGCAATATTTTGAGACAAAATTTTCGTAATAATGAGGATAAACAAGTGAAAGTTCTTCTCTTGTGATTTCGCGGTTAGCAAGTCGCTGGGCGCGGGCAGCAATTCGGAGCGACTGGGTATAATAGTCCGAGGTCTCAGGAACAGCCGGGTCAACACATTTTGCAAGGAAGTCTGCAAGATAGAAGTTTGTTTCTGTTGAGATTGTAGCGCCTTGAGTTTTCTGCCATTCAGGATAAATCAGTTCAGGAAAGCCAAAATAAGCATAACCAAGAAGGAGATTTTCCTGTGAACGGGTATTTTCAGTAGCAGCGGGAATTTGGTGAGAACTCTGTGATTCATGTACGCTCATAGGTGAGCAGAGAACTCCTTTTAGTTCAATTGGCTTTTTATAGAGTCCCAGCCGGTATGCTGCAAGTGCCTTGTAATATAAAGAGCTTCCTCCATGGCAGGCACGGGTAAATGCAGATATTACATCTTCATCAGTTCCTTCTACAAGATTTTCCTGAATAAGACGGCCGTATATATAGGCAAACTGAGCGGTTGTTAAATCTGATGCGTAACCGTCAATAGCTTTATAAATCTTTCCAAATTCATTCCAGCGGCCTGCGGCGAGTAGAGCTGATACCAGCTGTTCAAAGAAATCTTCAAAATATTCGCAGTCAGACCACTCTCGGGAATATTCATCGATTGATTCAATAATAGAATCCATTGAGAAATTGAGGGAAGTGTTTAAAAGATACCACAGTGCATTATCTTTCTGGAAAGAAGTTTCGGCGGTTGCCATAGCTGATTCAAAACACTGACGGCTCTGTCTGTAAAAAATACCGGCTTTTTCATAATAACGGCCGGCATAAAACCAGAAATAGTATTCCGCTGGTGTACCGGCAAAATCCTGTGCAAGCTGGCGGAACAGTACGGCATTTTTTGTATATTCTACACTTCCATATAAATAGTTTTTTCCGAAATCGGAAATCAACTGAGGGACTGGTGAAAGTACTCCATCCTTAAAATATTCTGTCAGCATTGTAGAGCAGTAAATTGTATAAGAATAATTGCGTTTATAAGATTCAATCCTGTAATTCATTGCAAACTGCTGAGGTGTAAATTCCAGAGAAGTTGCCATTTCTGAATTAGGATTTTCGTATGCGGTTGTAAAGTCCGGGTGATTGTAAAAGTCGCGGTAGAACTGGTAGTGCTCGGTGGACATAGGACACTCGGTGAACCAGCGGTAGACTTCGGTTTCGTATGAAGAGTCGCCGCGGCGGCCCATTGCCTCCAGGCGGAGGCGGATTACTTCATTTTTTGCGGTGGAAAAATCCAGATTAGAGGTACACTCAATCAGTTTGTTGATTTCTCCGGAAGCAGAAAACTGGCGGGCGGCAATCAGAATCGCATCATCTCCGGGGAACTGCTTGAGCAGATTCTCAGCGGCTGTATTCTTCTCCTGGATATTTCCGAAGGTGCACAGTGCTTCGGCGCTTTTCTGCGCGATTACGGGGGTTCCTTTTTTTATACAGCGTTTGAATTTCTCGCGGGCGGCGTTCTCATTGCCTTCCTTCAAAAGTCTTAGACCAATAAAATATTCAGTATCATCACCGAATTTTTCCTGGCCTTCAGGATGCGGTGCACCTTTACAAGATACGGCACTTAGCAGCATAAATGAAGCGAGAAAATAACTTATAAAACGACGTAAAGCAAAGGAAGTAGGGCGCATAATCTGCTGCTCCTACTCAGCTGGAATTACTATTTTAGTTCCAGAAATAATATAATCAGGATTCTTTATTCCATTGTAGCGTGCAATATACTTGTAGCGCCAAGGATTCTTATAGTAAGTATCAGCAATATCCCAGAGAGTATCACCCCATTTGATCTTGTAAGTGATATCCCTAGGCTTTTCTTCTGCAACAGGTGGCTGAGCTGGAACAACTTCTTCTGCTTTTTCAATAATGATGATTTCATCTTCTTTAGCTTCTGGAACAGCAGGCTCAGGTTCCGGTTCAGCAATTGGAGCAGGAGAAGGCTCTGGAGCAGGCTGTTCTGCAACAGCAACTGTTGTATCAGCATTTTTTGCATTTTTCTTTGTAATAAGATTATATTTTGATGGAATAATAAACAGAATAAGAGCTGTCGCAATAATACAGATGATTGCGCAGATTATACAGATTATTACAGGAACCTTTGTCTTTTTCTTTACATCATCTTCGTCAGTCTGAGCAGGAGTGCCGCGTTCGGTTTCTTCATCATAAAGTCCGTCAAAGTTCAAGCCACCTGCAGCAGGAGTTTCTGTGTCAAAAGTAGGGTCTTTCATATCATCCTCAGTATTAAAGAAGTCATCCGGGAAATCCGAATTCTCAGTTTCATTTTCAGTTCCAAAATCAACATCGGTTGAATCAGAAGTATCATCAGGAATGTCAAAATCCATATCAGGCAATCCTGAATCTTCTTCTATAAAATCTTCATCTGAATCCGAAGTTACAGTTTCGTCAGTTGTTATTGTTTCATCAGAAATAATTGTATCGTCTGATGTATCAGCAGCAAATGTTTCATCTGATGTATCTTCCACTATCGTTTCATCAGTAGCGGTGTCATCTGGAAGATCAAAGTCCATATCCGGTAAACTGCTGTCTTCAGTAACCAGAGTTTCGTCAGAGTTCTCTTCCGGAATATCAAAGTCCATGTCTGGGAGACCGGCATCTTCAGTGGTTTCGGCTTCTACGACATCTTCGCTGAACTCTGCATCCTCAACAACTTCGTCGGCATTTTCCTCAATTATCGGTTCTTCAGCTTCAGCAGCCGGCTCCTCAACTGATTCATCAACAATTTCTTCAGCAGGCTCTTCAATCACCGGCTCATCAACTGCAGTTTCATCCAGAGAAAAATCAGATTCTTCAATAGTGTCTTCTGCTTCAACAGTTTCATCAGTTGCGACATCCTCGACTACTTCTTCAGTCTCAGTTTCCTCTGTTTCATCCGAGTTCTTCATTGCCATTGCCGCAGCTGCCGCAAGAAGACCGCCTGCTGCTACTGCACCGGCAACCTTAGCGCCTTTGCCATCAGATTCTTCCGAATCGTTTATATCATAATTATCAGTAATAAGACGCTCTTCCAGAGTGCGGGAAACAAGAGTGATAGTTGTATTGCTTTCGTTACCAGTTTCAGGGTCAACAATCTTTGCAGAAAGCTGGTTATCTTCGTCGAGAGAAATACTGAATTTAATATCAGTTTCACCATTAGGGCGGGCAGTTAAATTTTCAATCTGGAGGGAATCAACATATTCGGCATCATCCATAGAACAGGTTGCAGAACGATAGAGGTCAACCATAACCTTAGTCTGATTATTATGCGCCGTTGTAAGCTCAAGTTTCTTTTCCGAAGGAGTATTATCCTCCAGAACAGGATAAAAGGAGCCGTCTGCAAGTTTGATACCAATAGTTTTCATAAAAATCCTCTCTAAATTATCGGCAAAATACCCACCATATTATATGGTAAAACATCTGTCCTCAGTTTTCAAGTGCTGTTTTCTAAATTATTTCTATGGATATAACACTTTTTTCATTTACTTATGCGGGTTTTCAGATTATATTTGAAGAAATATATTTATTCGATTTTGGTCGTACGCGGCCATATCAAAGGAGCTCAGAAACTATGAACATTAAGGGAACACAAACAGAAAAAAATCTGCAGACGGCTTTTGCTGGCGAATCACAAGCCCGCAATAAGTATACATATTTTGCCAGTCAGGCTAAGAAAGAAGGATATGAGCAGATTGCTGCAATTTTCCTTGAGACTGCAGAAAACGAAAAAGAGCATGCAAAAATGTGGTATAAATTGCTCAATGGTGGAATTGGAACAACTCCAGAAAATCTTGCAGCAGCTGCAGACGGTGAAAACTACGAATGGACAGATATGTACGATGGTTTTGCTAAAACAGCACGCGAAGAAGGCTTTGAAGCAATTGCTAAGATGTTCGAAGGTGTTGCAGCAATCGAAAAGCATCATGAAGAGCGTTACCGCAAGCTCCTTAAGAATATTGAAGACAAACTTGTATTCTCAAGCGAAGGTGATGCAATCTGGCAGTGCCGCAACTGTGGTCACATCGTAATTGGAAAAGAAGCTCCAAAGGTATGCCCAGTTTGTGCACATCCTCAGGCTTATTTCCAGATTGAAGCACAGAACTATTAATAGACATCAGATATAAAAAGGCCGGGCACTAAAAAAATGCCCGGCCTTTTTTATGTGGTTTTGATATGTCTTTCAGACTACTCAACCACCATATTACTATTTTGCATCGGCAGCTGAACCGTTATATTCATAACTGTATTCAGACATAGCAACCAGTTCATTTACAGTTGTACCGAACTTTTCAGCAACATCATATTCAGAAACCTTATTTACGTTTCCTTTTGCATCATATTTAATCAGAGTTCTCTTGATAACCTGCTTATCAGAATTGTAAGTAGTGATTTCATTCAAAGCACCGTTTGCACCATAGCGGAAAACTAAAGAAGTCTGTTTTCCTGCAAAGGCATCAAGCATAGCTGCAGAATCAATAGCACCAGCTTCAGTATAGTTATATTCAGTTTTTTCGCTGAGAGAACCGTCTGGATTATATTCATTTACAGAAATAACGCGGTTATTGTCATCATACTTGTAAATAGTCTTCCAGATTAAAGCACCTTCGCCATCATAGCTTGATTCATCTGTAAGAAGGTTATTGTCATAAGTATAAATTGTGCGTGCGCGGAGGTTACCCTTTCTGTCATATTCAGAAGCATCTGTTTTAAGACCATTCTTATAGGTAAAACTGTTTTTCCATACGATTTCTCCATCAGCACTTGTACAAAGCTGTTCTGCAAGATTTCCAGCTGAATCATAAGTAGAAGAAATAGTATTGATTACAGCATCTTTTGGAGTTAATTCAGAAGATGAAGCTTCTTTTCCGTTTGAATCAAAAATGTGTGTAATCTTTAAGCTTGGAGTTCTGTATAAGGTTCCGAATCTTGTTGCAATTGAGAAGTTAGTTTCGGTATAGGCTTTTACGTTTCCAGTAATTGGAGCGTATTTGAAGATATCTGCTGCAAAAAGCGAGAGGCTAAGACCTGCAGTAAGGGCAAATGCGAGAAGTTTTTTCATAGTTCCTCCAGATAATATGTATAATTGGATATTTGCTAATGCAATGTTTATATTCTATACTATAATTCTTGAAAAGTAAAAAGAAAAAGGTAAATCAGAAATGACAGAAGAGCAGTGGAAGTATTTTTGTGATTTTAAAAAGGAATTTAAGCAGAAGATAGAAGAATGGAAAGCTTCTGCTCCAGAACTTACCCGCTTACAGCAGGAAGCAGCCCGTATTGCAAAAACTCCAGACTATCCTTTTGAAACTACAGTAGTATATAATCGCTCACTTGACGATATTACACCAGAAGATGATATCAAGCTTATAGTGATTGGTGATAATCCTGGAAAA
Source organism: Treponema bryantii (assembly GCF_036492245.1). Taxonomy (NCBI): domain Bacteria; kingdom Pseudomonadati; phylum Spirochaetota; class Spirochaetia; order Treponematales; family Treponemataceae; genus Treponema; species Treponema bryantii. Next base: position 326,756 of record NZ_AP025286.1, read on the forward strand.
GACGAGCAGCTTGCCAAAAATAACCGCTATCTTGTTGGACAGGCAGGAAAAATTGCTGAAGGTTACTTCCGTCGTAATTCAGAGCTTGGAGTTGATTTCCGCAAGAACGTCATAATTCTAAATAAAACACCGGTGCATAGTGCAAAAACCGCCCAACTCAAAACAATTGCAAAACAGGGTGGCCTATCAATTGCAGAACTTATAAAAGAATCTCAAATCTGGATGGCAGAAAAAACTGCTGCTCTTCATGCGGCACTTGGCACGGAACTCTGGCTTGTTGGCTATTCTGAACTGAAAGAAAAGGGAATGTTCTGTCAGTATCGCGATACACTAAGGAATGCGCTTGCAGAAAATCCGGCTGCCTGGAACAGAGTTTATGTTTTTCAGCATTTTTCAATGAATCGATTTCCGATTGATCTTGCTGACTTTATAAAGGCTAATAAAAAAGAAAACGCCCCGCTGGAATCTAATATTCACGAGCTGGGCGTTCTTCATAGAAAAGAAATATTTTCTATATAATTTATTCTGTCTTTTCAGAATCCTCATTTTCTGAAGCTTTCTGTTCTTTGAGAGCTTCTTTTTTCTGTTTAATAATAATGGCGCGGTTTGTGTAATGTACAAAACTGAAGAATAGAGTTACAAAAGCTGTTGATTCAATCAGAAGTGCCATACCACGTCTTGCACCGAGGAAATATGAAATAATTACAGAAGTACACAAAAGAATCTGAAGGAAGCAGAGCAGATACAAAGCGCTCTTTTTTGTATATCCCATATTCAGAAGCTTGTGATGAAGATGTGAACGATCAGGAGACATAATAGGTCTCTTATCGCGTAAACGTCTCCAGATTGCGGCAATTGTGTCGAAAACCGGGAAAGCTGTAATCACAATCATAATAAGGAATTTATTGAATTCAAATACGTCGTTTGATTCAAAAAGCGGGAATACAGAAATCATAAAGCCAAGGAACTGACTTCCTGCGTCTCCCATAAAAAGTTTAGCTGGTGGCCAGTTAAAGCAGAGGAATCCGAATACTGCAGCGGCAAGAATGAAGCAGAGAATAAACTCTGGATTTCCTGTCAGCATATAGAGAACTCCAAGAGTAATAATTGCAGAAATAGAGAAACTTCCGCAAAGACCGTCCAAGCCATCAATCAGATTGTATGCATTGATTACGCCGAGAATCCAGCCAAAGGTAAGAATTAAACTTACAGGAGTAGGAAGTACCCATGAGAAAATCTGCTTAAAGCGGAAACCGTTAAAAACAACAACAGAAACTGCTATAAGCTGGACAATAAGCTTTGCGAGTGCAGGAAGTGTAAGAAGATCATCAAGTACGGCAAAAATAAATACAATAGTTCCAGCTATCATAATAGGAAGAATTTTATTAAGATTGCTGACATCATTGATAGACAAAAAAACTACTGAAGCAATTATAAATGAAAGGAAAATTCCAACTCCACCGAGACGAGGTATGTTTCCTGAATGAATCTTTCTGGCATTCTGATAATCATATAAACTAAATTTCTTACAAATTTTAAGGATTATCGGCATAGAGATGATTGATAAAATGCCAGCCAGAGCTATATATATACTTTGAGACATATCATGGGAATTATATAGTAACGACCCTAAAAGTCAAGTATACAAAAATAGGTTGCTTTAATAAGATTTGATATGATAAAATCTTATTATATGTATAAGGTTGTTGTTATTGGAGCGGGAATTTCCGGTCTTTCTGCAGGAATTTATGCTGCCCGTTCAGGTTTTGACGTTACTATTCTGGAACAGCACAATATTCCAGGTGGACTTTCTACCAGCTGGAGTCGTAAGGGATATTATTTTGAAGGCGGAATGCACTGGCTTACAGGTTCAAGCCCGAAAATGCCATTAAACCGCATCTGGCATGAAACCGGTGCTCTTCAGGATAATAATCCTATTGAATTACGCGATCCGATTTATAATTTAATAGATGAAAACGGAAAAATTTTGAGTCTTTATCGTGATATTTCACAGATGCAGAAGGCTCTTATTGAATATGCCCCTGAAGACAAGCACATGATTAAAAAGATGTGCCGTGCCGTAAAGGATTTTACGAACTTTCATCTGCCTGTTCTTGATGTTCGCGGTTGTAAGTGTAAAACTCCGGCTCCTATAAATCCTATGGAGTTTATCAAAATGGTTCCGGCTATTCTGCGTGTACCATATCTGATGAATGTAAGCTATGCCGAATATCTTGCAAAGTTTAAGAATAAAAATCTGCGCCATCTTTTAAGCAGCGTAATCGGCTATAGATATAATGCACTTTCCTTCATATATACACTCGGTTCGTTTGCCTGTGGTGACTGCGGATATCCAGACGGCGGTTCAATCAGAATGGCAAATAATATGCTCGAAACCTATAAGGCTCTTGGCGGAAAAATTGAATTCCGTACAAAGGCAGAAAATGTAAAGGTTGAAGATTATGAGGTACGCGGTGTTGTAACAAACAAGGGTGAGTTTGAAGCTGATGCTGTTATTGTCACTCAGGATGCACGTGCTGCCGTAGACTGTCTTTTTGATACTATGATTGATGAGCCTTGGGTAAATACAATGCGTCATGAAGCTGTTACAGAACAGAATATGTTTATTGGCCTTGGAGTTAAAGCTGATTTGTCACGTCTTCCGTACTGCTGTGTATTCCCTCTTGAAAAGCCTTTCGAATATGCAGGCTGTAAATGGACAGAATTGCGAATTTATAATTATGCGGCTTATAAAGATCATTCTCCGGAGGGTGGAACAACTCTTACCTGTCTTTTGATTGGAGATTGTTACTATTTCTGGAAAGCTGCAAAGGCTGACGGCACTTATAAAGAGAAAAAGAAGGAATTAGGCGAACTTTTTGTAAAAGAACTGTCGCAGTTTATTCCTGAGGTAGCTTCTGCTTTTGAAGTGATTGATGTGGCTACACCTTGTACTTACGAACGCTATACCGGCTCTTATGAAGGCAGCTGGATGAGCGTATGGGAGAAGGGCGGAAAGCAGAGAAATTATCCTCAGACTCTGGATTCTATCTGGGGTGTTTATTTTGCAGGCCAGAGAATTCAGATGCCGGGCGGTCTTCCGATTGCAGTTTATACAGGCCGACTCGCTGTTCAGCACCTCTGCCGGGATACAGGCGTAGAGTTTGTGTAAGCCTACAATCGAAGAACCGTTAAAAAATGGGCTGCGACAGCGGGCCATTTTAGGTTCATCGAAAGAACGGCTCAGAGGCAAGCTGTGCTTGCCGACCTTCGGTTCTTTTTCTTGAAAAACTTCTAAACTGTGATAAAATAATATTATAAGCACAAAAACGTTTTCGAAGAGAGTTAAACAAAAAAACTAACCCAATGAAAGGAGTGATTTTATGGGAAAAAAGAGTAGCTTACCACTTATTTATTTAATTGGTATGGCATTGGTTGCAATTGGATTCTTCTGTCCAATGTTTAAGGGTCTGTTCGGTTCTTCAGCAAATGGATTTGATTTTATCAAAAATGCTAAAGAGGGCGGATTTGTTGCAATTGGCTCTATTTTGATTATTGCAGGAGCAATCGCAGGTATTGTTGCTTGTTTTGTTCCACAGCTCAAAGGCCTTAAATTGATTTTTGCTCTTTGTGTTCTTGCAGGTGCAATTATTCTTATCATCGGCTTCATGACAAGCGGTGGAATTTATAAGGCAATTGGTAAGCAGCTTCTTAAGAGAGCAATGGTTGGCTTCTACATGGTAGTAGCTGGTATTGTACTCGGAGTTTGCGGAGCAGTTACTGGTAAATAGTTTTGTCATGCTGAACTTGTTTCAGCATCTATAACTCTATAATTACGGCACCGGATTTTTCGTCCTTTGGAAGAGAATCCGGTGTTTTTATTTTAACCTGAATCAGGTCGCCAGACTGCGGACGGAACGGCGGCTTTGGAAGTCGCTTGTTATTTTCGTCCGGCAGTTTGATGAGGGCAAGCCCGAACTGTGTACAGGCATAGTAACCGCACATATAGTTTGGAAGTTTGAGTTTGTCGGATGTGATACGAACCGGGGTCTCGGTAGATACGGTGGTTGAGCCTGTCGAAACTACCGCAGATGTCGCTGCTTCAACAGCAATAAAACTCAGCGTAGCTCTTTCCTTCGGCAGTTTAGCGGCAACCGAGAGTTTCTGAAGTTTAGCCGGTGCATCTTCTGTACTGAAGGCAAAATTACACCATTTATTTTTACTTCCTGTATAAGCTTTAAAGCCACTCATAGGACATTCTTCTGCATGAGGACAAGGAGCTGCGATAGTACGGCCATCTTTTATAAAGCGTGTGCGAAGCAAACTTAGAGTGCGGGCTGCTTTTGGAACACCAGGTTCTACAAGGAGAACTCCGGCATCTTTTTCGCAGTAGCGTTCAATCTGTTCGTAATACTTCTTTGTCTGGAACTCAGGTGGCATGTCGCTTGCCTGGTCGAGCTCATTAAACATATTTGCACAGGTCAAAAAGCCTGTCTTCTGTTTGATTGATGTACCGAAAGCACCTTTTACGCGAACAATGTGCCATGGCTCTTCGCCAGTGCGGGCTGCTACAGAGAGGAAAATATCTTCGCCAAGGGCCATAGAGTTAGCAGAGACGTCGAGACAGTACCAGGTGAGCTTAAGTTTTCTGAGTTCAGGTCGTGCAAGCCAGAGTGCGGTAACTACAGTGAGAGGACCGCTTCCGAGGTCAAGACAGGTACAGTCTGTGGTAGGAAAAACTGTGGCCGGAATATTAGCAAAAAGTCTGGTGAGTCGCACAAGATTCCACCAGGTGTAGTAGCGAACATAAGAACTCAGCTGAATATTGTCGTTCATATAACCAAGACGGCGGCTTGCGCGGTCGTCTGTAAGCTGATGAGAAAGATTTCTGATATTTTCCGGCAGCTGCTGGAGCTGACGGCTATTTAAAGGACGAACTCCCTGAATAATTTCATCAAATGAATTGAGAATAGAAACAGTTTCGCGTGTAAGCGTGCTTGTGTCGAAGAGAGACGAATGGATTGCTTCGTCGCTGCGCTCCTCGCAATGACGTGTGTTTAGGTGTGCCTCGTGATGACGTGGTTTTGTGTTCTTATTATTGTTCTTCATTATTCTTTTTCACTTTAAGGTACATTTCTGTGAGAAGCTGCCGGCAGTCGCGGATCTGGCTGATCAGGTCGGCGTTGTCCTGGACGGCCTGGGCTTCTTCGATAATCTGGCGGCCGGCACCTTCGGCGGTGAACTTCTTTTCGGTTATCAGATATTTGAGGCGGAGGATGAGGTCTACCTCGCGCTGGGAGTAGAGACGGCGGCCAGACATATCTTTTCTTGGGGTGAAGCCTGGAACGACTTCTTCCCAGTAGCGGAGAACATGGGCTTTTACACCCGTCAGGTCTTCTATCTGGCCGATTGTGTACATAAATCTCTTTCCTTTCCAGTCATGGTAAAGCTAAAAATTGCTTTCGCAATTTTTTTAACGCTTTGCTATTTATCACCGGCCGCCAGCGGCCTTCCTCACTTCCCACTTCTGGCGGCTGCCTTTGAACTCTACCTGAACCGGAATCATGTCGTAACCGAGGTCTTCACGGATTCGGTTCTTGAGGTAAGTAACATAAGGCTCAGGAACAACTTCCGGTCTTGTTGCAAAAATAATGAACGAAACCGGGTTTACACTCTGCTGAGTCATATAGCGGATCTTAAAGTGTGCAGTCTTACTTGCTGGCGGCGGATATCTCTCCAGCCAGTCCTGAAGGGCATTGTTCAAAGATGATGTTCCAATCTTCTTTGTAAGCTGTCCGTACATTTCAATTGCAGTGTTAAGCAAATCTTTTACGCCTTTGCCCTCAAGTGCGCTAAGAGGAAGAATAGGTGCAAAATCCATATGAGCAAACATAATGTTCATCCATTCTCGGACTGATTTTATTGCCTTGTTGTCCTGCTCTTCGCGCAGATCCCATTTATTCAAAACAAAGATGATTCCACGGCCCTTTTCAAAGGCAAGTGAACAGATTTTTTTATCCTGTTCGGCAAGACCTTCCACCGCATCAATCATCAGAAATACAACATCACACTCGTCCAGGGTTTTTATGGCGCGGTTTACAGAGTAATACTCGACGTCATCATGAACCTTCGCCTTACGGCGAATACCCGCAGTATCAAGTACTTTGAAGCGGCGGCCGGCATACTCAAATTCACCTTCCACAACGTCGCGGGTTGTGCCTGCATAATCGCAGACAATCGAGTTCTCACTGTGAGTCAGGCGGTTACTGAGAGTAGACTTACCGGTATTTGGTTTTCCGAGAATCGCAATCTTAATAGGACGGTCCGAGCTGAGCACCTGAACCTTAGAGAAGTCACAGCGCGAAGTAATTGCGTCTGCGAGGTCACTGATATGGTCACCGTGCTCTGCCGAAATCAGCATAAGTTCGTTGAAACCGTACTTAGCGTAGTTCCAGGCCTCTGCTTCGTTCTTTCCGCCTTCAGTTTTATTTACCGCAGCAATCAGTTTGTTCCAGTAAGGGCGCATTTTTATGATGAACTCTTCGTCTTCACCGGTAATCTCGCCTGCATCAAGCAGAAGAATCACAACATCGGCGCGGTCAATCATATCGAGGGAGCGCTCAACAACGTAGTCGTCGAGTTCGGCTTCTTTTGTACCGATGTCGCGGGTAAGTTTATATCCGCCGGTATCTACGAGGTGAACAGGTTTTCCGTTAATAATTGCAGTTGCTTCAACAGGGTCGCGGGTAACACCAGGCTGATCGTTTACAATAGCCACGCGGTGATGTAAAAAGCGGTTGAAGAGAGTTGATTTTCCAACGTTAGGGCGGCCGGCAATTACAACGAGAGGAAGTCCGTCATATTCGGCATCTTCAGGATCTGTGTCGCCGGTAGCGGTAACCGTGCCGTCCGGAGCTATGGTAATTCCGTTTACAGCGCCGGGAGTAATGAAATCAGATTCTTCGGCGCGGGCATTTTCTGCGGCCTTCTGTTTTTTTTCTTCCAACGCCTCTTCTTTTGGACGTGAGAAGTCAGGTTTATTCTTTTTCTTTGCCATGTTTTTCCCTAGAGGTTATTTAAGTGTTTAGCCGAAATCGCTTCGAGTTCGGCGATTGTGAATCTTGAAAGCAGTTCCTTTGTGCTTGAAATCAGCTTTGGACTCATACTCAGGTTTCTGATACCCATACCCGCAAGCACCATCACACTGTCCTGTCGGCCTGCCATTTCACCGCAGACTGCCAGAGGAATATTGTTTTCTTTTGCGGAACGAACCGTCATTTCAATAAGGCGCAGAACTGCAAGACTGAACTCGTTGTAAAGTCCGCTTACATGCTGATTTTCGCGGTCAATTCCGAGAGTATACTGTGTAAGGTCATTTGTACCAAGACTGAAGAAGTCACTTACCTTGCTCAAACAGTCAGAAATCAGGGCTGCTGCGGCTGTCTCAATCATAATTCCAACCGGAGTGTCTTCCTGGAACGGAATTTTCTCACTGGTAAGCTCCTGCTTTACAACATTTACGAGTTCAAGACACTCTTTTACCTGATCAACGCTTGTGATAAGCGGGAACATGATTTCGAGATTTCCGTAAACGCTGGCACGGTACAAAGCGCGAAGCTGGGTTTTCAGAATATTGGGATATTCAAGACTGAGGCGAACGGCGCGAAGTCCCATCAGAGGGTTCTTTTCTTCGATGGCCGGCAAATCAACTGAGTTAATCAGCTTATCACCACCGGCATCAAGGGTACGAATAGTAACAGGCTTATCACCCATAATCTGAAGAACGCTCTTATATGCTTCAAACTGAGTCTGTTCACTGAAAGAACGAGCTGCCGCATTAAGCGAAGCTCCGCTCTGTGCCATGTAAAGGAACTCAGTGCGGAAAAGTCCGATTCCATCAGCACCTTCAGCAAGGGCAATTTCAGCTTCTTCAGGAGTACCAATGTTTGCGTAGAGCTTAAAGCGGGTACCGTCTTTTGTTACAGCCGGCTTGCTCAGGAACGAGCGCAGGCTAAGCTTTCTCTGGTATTCCTCGCGGATTTTTGCCTTATATTCTTCTATTGTATTACGGTCAGGACTAACGAGGATTTCAGCGTCCTTACCGTCAATAATTACAGTTTCACCGTTGCGAACCTTTTTGCTGATTTCTTCAAGACCGACAACAGTTGGAATGCCGTAGTTGCGGGCAAGAATAACCACGTGCGAAGAAACACCACCTTCACTAAGGGCAAGTCCGGCAATCTTTCTTTTACTAAGGATGATTGTATCAGCAGAACTCAGGGATGTTGCCAGAATTACCGAGCCGTCTGGAACGCTGTTGATATCAAAAGGATGAATGTCGAGCATTTCGTCGAGGACACGGCCAAATACATCTGTAATATCCTGGGCACGTTCAGAAAGATAGTAGTTACCAGCCTGACGAAGCTTTGCAGCATATTCTTCAGCCTTAAACTGAACAGTATATTCTATATTAAAGAGTTGATTTTCATAAAAGTCGCGGACTTCCTGCTTAAAAACCGGATCCTCAAGCATAAGGATGTAGGTCTCAAAAACCTCGCGCTGAGCACGGTCACGTTCACTGGTTTTGGAAAGAGAATCCAGATGCTCAGAAAGGCTCAGAGTGACTGTCTGAACAGCAGCTTCAAAACGAGACCAGCCTCTGTTTATCTGATCAATATTGATGTGATGCTGCGGAATAGCACGTTTTACCGGGTCTGGAATTACAAAAGCTGTACCAATTCCGGTTCCGTCGGCCGCAGGGATTCCGAGAAATACTTCCATAAATTTGAATTATAATAGAAAAATGATTATATTTAAAGATATGAATATGATGCCCGTTTACGAGTTGCCTTTTAAGGCCGCTTTTTTGATTTTTATTATGTTCAGTATGGTTGGCTGGATTTCCGAAGTTCTCTATGTAGGAATCTTTCATGAGCATAAATTCGTAAACCGCGGATTTTTGTATGGGCCTCTGTGTCCGGTCTATGGTTTTGGCGGCATTGTAATTCTTCTGCTACCTGCAAAATTGTATTCTACCTGGATACCTCTGTTTTTTGCCTCTATGATTTTATGCACTATAGTTGAATATTTTGTAAGCTGGTTTATGGAAAAAATGTTTCATACACGCTGGTGGGATTATTCACACTATAAATTCAATATTAATGGAAGAATTTGTCTTTTGAACTCAGTTCTCTTCGGATTCCTTGGGCTTGGAGTAATCCGCTTTGTCTATCCTCAGATGCTTCATTTCCTTACCTGGCTTGGTGATTTTGTCGTTATGATTTCGGCAGATGCAATTGGAGTATTTCTTACTATAGATATCTTCCTTACTGTTCGTAAACTTGTTGATTTCAGTGCCACAATGGAAAAAATCAAGGTATTCGGCGAAAGCTTGCGCGATCATTATGGTAACGAGACCTGGTTCCGCAGTGAAAATATTGAAGAAATGCTTGCTTCTGTTAGGGAACATGCTGCAATCAGTAAAGATCAGATCAGCCAGAGTATCCTCGATAAAATTGACCGTATTCAGAATGCCCGTCATGCAGCAGCTGAAAGCTTTATGGCTCACTTCCCTACAATGAAGAGTATCCAGTATAAGGATGAGCTGGAACATCTGAAATCTCATGTAAAAGCTCGTATTAAGGCACACCTTAAAAAATAGGAACGTCATGCAGAACTGTTGAAAGTGGCACTATCACCCTTGACGATTTCTTCTGTTTCTATATACAATATCTTGAAGTATAAAAAAAACAGGAGTTTGATATGAGCGATAATAGTCGCGAAAATCTTGGTAGCAGACTTGGATTCCTTCTTTTGTCTGCTGGTTGTGCTATTGGTTTGGGAAATGTATGGCGTTTCCCTTATATTACTGGAAAATACGGCGGAGCCGCATTTGTTCTAATTTATCTTGCCTTCCTTGTAATTCTTGGTCTGCCTGTAATGATCTGTGAGTTTGCTGTTGGACGTGCATCCCGCAAGAGTATGGCTGCTGCTTTTGAAGAGCTTGAGCCTGCCGGAACAAAGTGGCACTGGTACAATGGTTTTGCTGTTGCCGGAAACTATCTTTTGATGATGTTCTATACAGTAGTTTCTGGATGGTTCCTTAAATATTTCTTTGAAATGATCAGCGGAAAGTTTGTAGGTATGACTCCTGATGAAGTTGGTGCTGCTTTTGGTGCTACTGTAGGAACTCCTTCAAGCCTTCTTATCTGGATGGTAGTTGTAATCGTAATTGGTTTTGGTGCCTGCTTCCTTGGTCTTCAGAAAGGTGTAGAGCGCATCACAAAAATCATGATGTCTGCACTTTTTGTAATCATGATTGGTCTTGCAATTTATGTAGTTTTCCTTCCAAAGAGTGGTGCTGGTTATGCTTTCTATCTTAAGCCAAACTTTAAGGCTCTTGTAAGTGGTGAGCATGGACTTTGGGATACAATTTATGCTGCTATGGGTCAGGCATTCTTTACATTGAGCCTTGGTATTGGTTCTATGGAGATTTTCGGTTCATACATCGATAAAAAGCATTCTTTGACTGGTGAAGCAGTTCGCGTTATTGGTCTTGATACTTTTGTTGCTATCTGTGCTGGCCTTATCATCTTCCCTGCATGTGCTGCATTCGGAGTTGAACCAGGTGCTGGTGCTGGTCTTGCATTCGTATCTCTTCCAAACGTATTCAACGCTATGGGCCCTGTTGCCGGACGTATTGTTGGTGCTTTCTTCTTCCTGTTCATGAGTTTTGCTGCTCTTTCTACAGTAATTGCTGTATTTGAAAACATCGTAGCATTCCCAATGGACCGCTTTGGCTGGAGCCGCCGCAAGTCTGTACTCATTAACTTCATCGCTATTCTGATTCTTGCAACTCCTGCTGCTCTTGGTATGAACGTATGGTCTGGAGTGCACTTCGGTTCACACATCGGTTCTATTGATGCTCTTGAAGACTTTATCGTAAGCCAGAACCTCCTTCCACTTGGATCTTTAATCTTCCTCTGTTTCTGTATGCACAAGAAGGGCTGGGGTTGGGACGGCTTTATCGCTGAGGCTGATACAGGTGACGGACTTAAGTTCCCTAAGAACAAGGCTGTTCAGTTCTACCTCAAGTGGATTGCTCCGCTTATCATCCTTGTAGTATTCGTTGCAGGATATTTTGATATTTTTGGTGCAAAGTAGTCTATAATCAAAAGAATAGCTAAGAGGTAAGCTATGCTTACCGACTATAAACAGGCATTTCGGGAAATTCTTTGAATTCTCTGAAATGCCTGTTTTTTTATGGACAAATTATAAAAAAATGTTATATTTATACAGATCAAAAGTCAAGAAAATAGAGAATTCAGCCGAAAATAGAAGTTGAAGAATAATCTCTATTTAATAAAGTTTCTTTAGAAAAGTTATATAAGTTTTAAGTGCGCTGTAATTATGAGGTATAACTATGAAGAAACTAAGAATTATTTTATTATCAATATTTTCAATTCTCTTAACGGTATCCTGCGAGATAGGGCTGGGATCTTCTGTTGATACGGAAGCACCTGCTCTTTACATATTAAATCCTCCAGTTGATTCAATTATTCGTGATAGTTTCTTGCTAAGTGGAAGTTATACAGATGATGGAACTGTAGTTAGTGTTTCTGCAAAACTCCAGAGAACAGATGGAAGTACAAATATAATAAATCTTACAGGTACTGTAGAAGAAAACTCAGTAAAGCGTGGAACTGGAAACTGGAAAGTCACCATTTCTCCTATAAATGAAAAAGGAGAAACAGAAATTATTGATGGTACTTATCAGGCTAGTGTATACATTAAAGATGCAAGCGGCCATACAACAACACAAAATACTACATTTACAATTGATAATACCGCTCCAATAATGCTGCTTTCCAGACCTTCAACTATAGCAGAAGCTGGTAGAGTAAGTTTTGACTCTTACGGCCGAACATTTAGCATTGAAGGAAAGGCTGCTGATGACAATGAAGTTAGTAGAATAGAAGTAAATATTTATGAGAACCTTGATAGTGATACTCCAATAGCTAGTATTCCTTTAGATAATATTCCGTTAACTATTGAAAAAGAGATTGCCTCTTACACTGCCAATGAAGCAAATATCTATGCGCAGATTTATGGTCATACAGATGAAAATGGAGTTATTATTGCTGATGAAATAGGAGCTGTATCTCAACGATATTGTTCATTTACCATTTATGATAATGCACAGAGATTTCCTGTGGATGGCAGTGAGCAGACAGCAGATGATAAAAAAGGAAATAAAACTGAAGACTATTATATGGATTCTATTTTGTCTGAAGTTTTTCTAAATGAATATAATACAACAGAGCTCTATCATATCAAAAACGGAACTAAAAACATTACCGAAGCAGGTAAATTGAATAGTTCTGAGGTTTTAAAAAAACTTGCAGAAAATGCAGTTAATAAAAGTCAGTTCTCAATAAATCCGGCAAATAATCCGAAGTTTGTTGTTAGTTCGGTTAATATTCTTGATAGTGGAAAAGATATGTCTAACGATGTAGCATATCAGTTTTCTGCAGGAAACAGATATCTTGAAGTAGAAGTCAGTCCAGGACTTGATGGATATCTAATCATGCCCGATACTGTTGGAGTTTATTTGCAGGAATGTAATTCAACAGGAGTAATAGATAAAACAAAATCTCCAGTCACAATTATAAAACCAGGTAAAGAATTTCATATTGAAGATGAAAATACAGAACAGGAACTTCCTTTTGGCTCGGCTTTTATTTCACTTTCAGGAAAATCTTATAAGTTTAAAACAGTAAGAACAATTGACAGCTCTAATTACGATGTGCAAACAGAGAAATATTATGTCGTTGTTGTTGAAGGAAATGACTCTCAGGGTAAAGATAATGGTAAAATTATTTCTGAAGGTTTGTATGCTTTTAAACTTAAGTCTAACCTTGAAAAAATAGAAATAGATACAAACTGTTCATTAAATTATATTTCTCAAAATAAAGTTGCCTGGACAGAATATCCGGATAGCAAATTAAAAATAAATCTTAAATGGGGTGATTCAGCAACTCCTTATGCACTTTATCGTAAAGTTGATTCAAAAGATGCAGAAATTGAGCAGAAACTAAAAGCTATAACAGATTCACAAGATAGAGAATATACTGATGAATTAACTTATGAGCAGTTAAAAGAGTTAGGTTCAAATGGTGCTTTCCCACATAGTTTAATCTATTATATTAAGAGAACCACAGGAAATGAAGACAATGAAGTTATTTCAATTTATGCAACAGTAGTTCTTAATTATGATTCAACTGCCCCTGGAATCTCAAATATTCAGTTTACAAATGCTTATGAAAAAGTTAAAGAAACAAATAATAATGGGCTCGTTATAGAAGACAGTACATATTATTTGAACAACAAGGAAGGAAAAAAATACAGTATTTCTGGAATAGCAACAGATGATACAGGTATAAAATCTATCAAACTTGTAATACCTGGATTAGACTCGAAAACATCAACTTCTGCCCGATTTAGTTTTGCAGATTTGAATTTTGATAATATTTCGCCAGATGTAAACGATGGTGTAACTGCAGATATTATTGTTACTGATCTAGCTGGAAATCAGACAAAGAAAACTCTGAAAATCATTTTTGATAATAATCCACCCGTAGGCATTCATAAACTGGATGCGAAAGGAAAAGATATAGTATTCCGAATTGGAAATTATGATAATACAGAAGTTTCAACAAATGAAGATAAAGATATTGATGTTGGCGGAAAATATTCAAATCAAACTTATGGAAATTCAGAAACAGTAAAAGTACGTGGAGAATTTTCTGATTCAGGAAGCGGGCTTGATATGCTTTATTATAAGGTTTATCACACAAAGCCTGGGGAGACCGAATCATTCTATAAGAATTATGAAACTGAATGTGATGGTACTGTTGCTTTCCTCTCTGGAGATAAAATAATAAAGAAACGAGTTTTCTATACACAAAGTTATCAGAAAGATGGAACAACAATTTCTGTTGATTATGGAGAAGATAATATTGCAGGAAAATATTATCTGGATGATGTTGAATCAAATTTCTATGCACCAATATCAGGTCTTTCAGTAGGAGAGAATTATCTTGTTTTTGTTGCGGTAGATAAAGTTGGAAATTCAATTGTAGAAAAACCATATGATGAAAATAATTATTATTATCTCAATGTAGATACAGAAGGTCCTGAGATTATTGCAAATGACGATACAATACGATATTCAAATGCAACTCAAACTTTTAATTTGAATGGTTCAGTCCTGGATATTCCTGCTGGAATAGATACGTTAGAGGTTTATGCAAATATTTACAAAGAAAAGGGTGGTACAGAAAAAAAGAAAATCTCTTTCACTGTAAATCTTCAGCCTGATATTGCTTCATATCCAATAGATGTTTCTACAGAGGAAATTTCAGATGAGATAAAAGCAGAACGCTGTAAAACATGGAATGCAACTATCGATACTTCAAAACTGAAATATGATAATGGAGAAATTTATGAAGGTACAGTTTCTGTTTATGCAACAGCAAAGGATAAAGCAGGAACTGGCAATACAGCAACCATAAGTATTGGAACAATCATAATGGATTCAATTGCACCAGAAGTAACAATAAAAGTACCTTCTGATGCAGATAAATATACAGCTGGGGTTCAGGTAAATGAAAAAATCAGTTTAACCGGCACTGCAGCCGATGCAAAGGGGCTTAAAGAAGGAAACGGAAATATCATTCTTTATTATACAAGAAATGAAACCCTTGGTACAAAATCAGTTATTACATCAGCTGATATATGGAATGAATTAGCAACTCCTAATCCAGATCAGAAATTTGTTGAATTAAAGACCTCTGAAAATGAGAATAGCTGGACATTTAGTAATATAAATACAAATACTCTTAAGGAAGGATCTTCTGAAGAATCAACACTGGATGTATGGTTTGTTGTTGCTTCTAAGGATATAGCTGACAATGTAGGATATTCTGCACCATGCAAAGTTACTGTAGATCCTCAAAGTGATCGTCCTGTTATTTCTTTTACAAGTGGTCTTACAATAAAAGATGGCATTTGTGAGGCAAATCCTAGTTGGGTTAAAAATTCTCAAATTAGAGGAATCGTTGAGGATGATGATACCATATCAAATATGTGGTATTCCTTTGATTCAACAGAATGGATAAGTTGCTATGAAACAGGTTCATTAGAATTTACAATTAATCTTCCAACAGATGGAAGTAAGGATAATGAGCATAAGTTATATTTCAAAGTAAAAGAAGCTGGTGATACTATAAAAGAATTCATTACAAAAGCCGCTGCTTCTTCACAGGAGGCTCTATCTTCTCCAAAACTTCTTGCTCAGAAAGAGAATAATGAAGATGTGATTATAGGAAATTCTGATGGAAAATATGATTCAATTGTATATTTGAACATCGATCTTGTAGATCCAACTCTACCAGTAATAGCATATACATTAGATGATTGTTCTGCTGTTACAAATATGGAAGGAGTTATTATAAATGGAAATCAGACAAAAGATAGTGCAGATATTAAATGGAAAGATTTGGCTACTTCAATAGTAACTGGTGGACCATCAGAAAAACTTTATGTTCTTACAAAGGCTTGTGATGCTAATGGAATCAAATCAATTCAACTTTTATATGATAGTGTTGAAATAAATTCTATAAAATCAGAATCGGTAAATGATGGAAAAGAGCAGATTTCATTGTTCGAAATAGATATAAGCTCAATAAGTATTGCAGAAAAATCTATTACTATTATTGCTACTGATAACGCTGATAAGCCAATAAATAAAGGTTTTACAAATATCTGTATAGATAGAAAACCACCTGTTGTTTCTATAATAAATCCTTCTAAAAATGATTCAGTTTATGGTAATGAAGGTGTTGCAGATAATCGTGTTACAGTCAGTGGACGAGCAGATGATGATAATGGAATTGATAAGGTTTGGATGGCTATAACAAAATCTGAAACAGATATGCCTTCTGAGTATTACGATATTTCAACTGAAAATACCAATGCGATTGTCGCAGTATTTAATGGTGATGTAGATAATGTAAATAATCATAAAGATGAATGCTATCTGGAATTATTCAATTCGTATGTAAATGCTTTGTATGGCCAGGGTACAAGTTATAATGAATATAAGAAAGATGTTTGTCTCTGGATTTATGCAGTAGATAAACTGAATAACTCAGGAATTGAAACTCCTTCAAAGCTGCCTCTTGTTATCCTTACACAGGGGGATAAACCAGAAGTAGAAATATCTTATCCAAAAGAGGATATGACTCTTGGTGGAACAATAACCTTGGCTGGTTCTACAACAATTGCAACAGATACTGTCGAAGATGTATTCATACAGATAGATAAAGATTATAAGAATGGAGTATTCTCTGAAAACTGGGAAACTGAATTAAAGAGCTCTGAGAACTGGTCAAATGTTGGATACAGTATAGAATCAACAGGTCTTGAGGCCCCTTATGACCATGCAATAAAAGCGCAGGGGTCTCCTCAGAACTGGTACCTTACAACAAATTTACACAGCGAATTAAATAAGGCAGATAAATCTAACAGTATAATTGCGATTCGTGTATTAGCAGTTGGAAAGAATAATAGAAAGATAAGTGAAATAAAGGAGCTGCACTTTAATCTGGATCCTGGTTCTCCAATATTTGGTAACGTAAATAAAATGAGACTTGTCCAATTTGCAAATAATGCAGAGGGATCAGGAGACGAAACAGCCAGTATTCTATATACAGAGGGAATGTGGATTCAGGGAAAATGGTGGCTTACAGGTTCTGTTGAAGATGACAGTGGCATTGGTAATATTATTTTGACAGAAACAAATGAAACAGGAATAAATCGAACTGAAGACATAAAAGCAAAATCAACACCATTTGGTAATTCAAATTATATTATAAAAGTTCCGGTAGGAAGTCCTATTGGTTCAGAAGAATGTTATGGTCCAAACTTTAAGCTTTCTGCAGAAGAAGCACAGGGAGGAAAAACAACTGAGTACACAGTAAGTCTTAATTGTGATAACGAAGCTCCTCAGTTTGAAGCAACTTCATTAAGTGAGATTTCTGGTAATTCGATTATTCAGACAGAAGGAACTTATCAAATATCTGGAACATTTAATGATGGTCAGGGCAGTGGTTTTAAGAGAATTGTCTTCTATATTACAAGAGACATAAAAGTTGGAAATGATACTGTTTCATATCTCACTGATATTATGAAAGTACAGGGAACTTCTGAAAGTGGAATTCCAGAAAACTGTTACCAGCAGAGTGATTTTACTGTACCTCAGTCGAATACAGATCTTTACTGGAAAACTATTTCAAATTGTACAGCAAGTAATATGCATGTTACTCTTCCACAAGATATCCCGTCATTTGTTCATAATGGAAGTCTGTGTAGAATCAATAATGTAATGTATCTCATAAAATCAGTTGATACTGTTGAGAATACAATTATGCTGGATACAGCAATTGATTCCGGCACTGTTTCTGTTGATTTTACAATTGCTCAGGTTATTGATAATACTGTTTCAGAAACAGGACGAACAACATATTTCGGAGATACATCAAATAAGATTGCAAATGATGATGGAGATCAGATGGTTGAAAGTTACACAAAATCAACCAATGCATGGACAGTTGCAATAAATTCACAGAATATAAAAGATGGAGTTATTTCAATTCATTTTGTAGCTTTTGATGCAGCTGGAAATGCAACCTATAAAAATTACAGTGGAACTGTTTCGAATAACCGCCCAAGAATAGCAGGCGTAAAATTTGGAAGCGATGTAGACGGCAGCGGAACTGTAACTGAAAATGAAATGAAGACAATGTATTCTGGTTTATATAACCGAACAAGCCAGAATAAAGTTGAAAATGTAACAGTAAATGGTCAGTCTCCTAATGGAAATAAGATTTATAGTCTTGCACTTCCTAATGATGGAAACAGTATTTCTGTTTTGAGCGGAAATCCGATTCTAACAGTGAAAGGAAATGTTAAAATTATTCCGGAAATTGTTGGCGGTAACGATGGTTTAAGCTGGACATACTATGTTGGTGATAAGGATGATGCAAATATTATTAAGGACAGTAATGGTAAGAGAATAGTTACTCAAATGGCTTCTACCCATTCTGATGATATTCGTGAAGAAGAAACACCAATTGAATTAACAGTTTCAAATTTACATGGTATTACCGATGGTGCTAAGGATTTCCACTTCCAGATTTGGGATCATACATCAGGAACCGAAATAGGTTATAACAGCAACAGGGCTGATCTGTCCTTAAGATTCTATGTAGCTCTTAATGATGGAGAAGTGCCAACAGCATTGATAAAACCGTTCTATTGGGTAGATTCTTCAACAAACAGTATTTACTATGAATTAATTAATTCAAAGAAAATTTCTAAAGGGCATATAGAACTTGAAGCTGATTTGCCTTCTGATACATTTAAAGAAAAGACAGGGCTTCATGATAAAGATCCTAAGCTTTCTGGTATAGTTTATCTGGAAGGTATAGCAAAAGACAATGTTGCAGTAGATGAATTGTGGTTAAAGTTTACTGGTTTAACTGAAGATAATGATTTTATAAAAATAGCTGCTCGTGAAAAAGAAAATCCAGATACTCTTGGAAGTTGGAAAGCTTTAACAGATTTGCAGAACAATGGCATAAAATTTATTTCAGCAGATGAAGTTGTAGAAACTGAAGAAAATGGTCTTGATTACAATGTTGTTTATTGGAAGGTTGCCATAGATACAGCAAAAATTGACGGAATTGCAGATACAGACAGACAGATTCAGGTTATGGTAATGGATCGTGGTGGCTTGAACGAAGATGGAACCTTTGGAAAGAATCAGAAAGCATCTTCTGTAGAAAATCTATCCCAGACCTCAGTTTCAGCAGTTAAGTGGTCAGTTGCAAAAACTCAATCAACTTCTTTCTATCTCGATATGGATTGTACAACATTGATTACTCAAAAAAATAGTAAGACTTTAAGTGATGATACTACTGTTTATGAAGATAATCGCTCTCCTAGTTATAGAGTAGATGTCGTTCCTTATATTACTGGTATAACAACAAAACTTGGTAAATTAAAACAGAATAATCCAAGCGTTTATGGTAGAACAGCACTCGGTCATTATACTGTCAGTTCTGATGAGGAGATTATATTTGCAGGTTATAACCTTGGCGATAATACAACATTGGATATTTCAACACTCTCAAGTTCCGGTGCATATGATTTTGAGATAAATGGTGTAAAAGCTCTAAACAATGAAAACTATAATGATAGTAGAGGTTCATATAGTAAAACGGTAAATTTGAATGATAATCCAACAGGTGATAAAACAATTTATGATAACTACTACAACCGCCAGCCTAATGGTGATAATAACAATCTGCTTACAGATGATATTGTTTTTGATATATGGGGAATCAATAGTGAGGCCGGAAAGCCTAAGAGTGGCCCATTGTCACAGCCAGTTATGGCAATCAATCCAAAGAATAAACAGGTAGGATTTGCTTTTGCAAGTGGGCCTCTGAATTTTAGCATGGGTAGTCTTGATAAATCTTATGATGTCTGGGAACAGGGACTTGATTTCTGGACAAGTATAGGATTTGCCTATGATGCAAACGGAAATTCTTTTGGTACTACTGCAGGTGGGGATATTAATGGTAATCCGTCAGCTGATGCATTTGGAATATTTACAAGCAGATGGGGCAAAGGCTTTTATGATCAATCTTATGGACATAATAATGGAACAGGACAGTTAAGAATTGAACTTGTAGGTCAGGGAGAGTCTACAGATGGTTCAACTTTTGATGGAAATAATATCAATAAGGAACGAATACAATCCTCATCAATAGCTACAACTGTTGCGAACGCAACTGCTACTAGTACAACAGTTTATCTTGCTTACTATGATGCAATAAATGAAGAAATTCGATTTAAGTGGGGTATTTTAGAGAATGCTACTAATAAAGTGCGAAGTAAAAATAATCTTTTCTATGATTATTATGGCCCTACCTCTGTTTCTGGTGATGCAAAGACAGATAATTCAGAAGGAACAAAGTCATTGACAGGATCAAAACTTGTTAAGGACTTACCGTATACATTGGAGTATGTTTCTTTAATAGCAGGACAGACAAAAAATAAAAAAACGTTCTACAAAGGATCTGATAACAAGAATCATAATTACCAGGCAAATACAGCTGTAATGACCAGAGAAGGAGCTCCTGTACATGCCGGACAATATGTAAGTATTGCTGCAAGAAAGGGTGCTGGAAATACTTATAATATTGGTACTGAACAGGAACCAGTCAGTTTTACAGATGATCTTGTTGTTGCTGTATGGTATGATGCAACGAATAATCAGATGCTTTATTCTTATAATAAAACACCACAAAAAATTACCGCACCAACATATAAAGGTGATAATACATATTTGGGTAAAAATGAAGATGGTTCAGATAAAGGTATAGATTCATTCTCACAGGCTGCAACTGGTTGGAGTACACCTGTTGCAATATTTGGCGAAGGAAACGGTATCGGTGAATATTGTAAGGTTGTAATAGATGGTGAAGGCAATGTCCATATTGCATGTTATGATAATGGAAATGCAGATGTCTGGTATGCATATCTGGACAATTTTGATGCACCTGCAAGTGCCAAAACTTGTATTGTAGATTCTTATGGTATTGTTGGAACAGAATTAAGTATTGATGTTGCTATAAAGGATTCTAATCCTGTTCCATATATCAGTTATTATGGAAGCAGCTGTGCAAGACCAAAAGTTGCATATTGGGCTTCTGAAGAATCTATAGCTGATGTAAGTTCTATTTCAGGTGCAGAAGATGAGAGCTTTACAAAGAATTGGGAAGTAAGTGTCATTCCTAGTAACAGTAAAATTTCTATAGATCATATAAATGTAGGTGTATGGAAAGATAATTCAGGAAATCTGACTTATTCAACAACTGATGAAAATGTACCAAATGGTATAACTCCAGGTTCGGCAGGAGCAAATGTTGGTAATTCCACTGCAGCAAATAGTAATGGAATGATTTACGGTAACGGATCAAAGAATCCTATTCTCGGCTACGCTATAACAAAGGGAGCGGGTGGCTTCATCGAAACCGCCCAAATGAAATAACTGAACGGTCCGCCGATTCAAGGCGGACCTCTGTATTTATAATAAAAAATTCTCTTTTACAGATTTCAAACCTGTGCTAAAATAAAATCGAAATAATGTATATTATTTCAGACGCTTTATGCCGATACTATATAAGTATAGTTGTCGCTTAAAGGGTAATAAAAAAGTTCTAACTCATCTCTAGTTACATCATTTGTCCTTTAGGCGACCTCAAAAAAATGTTTTTATATACTCTGGGGTTGTATATGAGAAAAAGTATTAGTTCTATTCTTTTAAAGTTTGGTTTGGTTACGCTTGCACTTAGTTTGAATCTATTTGCAGCCTGTGAAATTGGTCTGGGTGCTTCGGTCGATGTTGATGTACCTGTGATTTCAATTGACACACCAAAGACATCTGCAATTATCCGTGATACATTTACTATTAGTGGAACTTGGACAGATGATGGTACTATTGAAGATATTGATGTTTTCTTAAAAAATAACGAAACAGATCAGGTTTTTTCATTTAAAGGAGAAATGTATGATGAAAACAATTGGAAATGTCTGATTGATCCTTCAAAGCCAGATCCAAAGAAACCAAATTTAAAAATAGTAGATGGAAAATATGAAGTTACTATTAAAATTTCAGATACCGCAGGGCATAAATCAGAAACTACCCGTTCTTATGTTATTGATAATACTGCACCGGTAGTAGTTTTATCGAGACCTTCTTCGAAAAAAGAGGAAACAGATACAAATAAGATAGAATCTTACGGTCAGTATCTTACAATTGAAGGACAGGCTGCAGATGATAATGATATAGAAAAGATTGTAATAAAATTCTATAGCAAAGATGATCCAGCTACAATTCTTTATGAAAAGGAAATAACAAGCATACCTCCAACAATCTCTCTTGATGTAGCAAAATTCCTCGATAAAGATGTTTATTCTGCCATTTATGGTGATGATAAGGAAGCTGGTGAAAAAGCATATTATTGTGAAATCGTTGCATATGATGGAGCAAAACGTTATCCAGTAGCAGGTGAAGAAAAAGAAGATGATAATGATGGAAACTCAGAGCCATCATATATTCTTTGGGCAGATTGGGAAAAATTCCAGACTGAGTATCAGAAAGCTACTGCCAGTACATCAAAAATCAAAATTCCAGATTTATATGCACTCAAAGCAGGAAAAAATACAACAGATACAAGCCGTTCTGCAAAAACACAATCATTAATTTCTAATCTTTTTAGTAATGCTATTTCAGCAGGTAGCTTTAAGCTTAATCCACTTAACAACCCTACATTCTCAATTTCTGGATTAGAGCTTGGCATTGCAAATGATGTAGAAAATGATCGTTCACTTACAATTCAGCTTGCAAAAGGTTTGGATGGAATTTCTCTGGATACAGAGAATATGAAAGTCTATCTTATTCCAGTTTCAACTGATGCAACTGGAAAGGAAGTTCTCGGTAGTAAAATTTATCCTCAGCAGTCAGAATACCAGCAGAAAGGAGATGGACAGTTCCTTACAACAATTCAGAAAGAGAATTGTAAAGATAAAAATGGTACAGTTGTACCCCTTGAGTATGGAAAAACATATATTATTGGAGTTGAAGGAGCTGATACAGAAGGAAACAAGATAGTTCCTTCTTTTGATGATTCAGTATTCTATATCCGTTTTAAGGCAAAGAATGTTGCCCCTGGATTAACACTCACTTCACCATCTCCAACAACATCATATTTGATGAAAGGTAAGACTCTTAAAATTGCCGGTACAACTTCAGTTCCAGATGGATATCCAACAATTTCTATTGTTTGTAAAAAAGGTGAGGAAGTAACTGGTCAGGAAATTTATTCTCATAAGGTTACAGAAGCTGACAAGGAGAAAATCGAAGGCGGCCTTATTATTTATAATTTTGAATATGAAATTCCAATTGATGGAGATAATTTCAAATTTGATCAGACACAAAGTAATCAGTATGTTTTTGATATTACTTCAGATATGGATAACATGCCGACAACTCGTACAAAAACTGTTATCTATGATATTGATGGTCCAACAATCAGTATTGATAGCATGTTACCGACAGCAAAAAAGTACGATCTTGATTTAGAAGATGGTTCTGGAGAGGATGGTTATCTTAACGGTGATGTAACTATGAAGGTATCTATTCTTGATGATTATGATACTGTTCAGACAGCTCTTGAAGAAGGAAAAGACAGACGTCCTTACTTTATAATTGTAGATGAAAATGGTAATGAGTTACCATTTATGGTTGGAGCAGAAACTAAAGCAACTGTAAAACATTACATTACAACACCTGCAAAACAGTCTTTTATAATTCATACAAAAGATATTGCAGATGGTTCTAATAAAAAGGAAATCAAAGTAAAGATTTTTGCAGAAGACCGTGCAGGAAACAAAGGTGTTGATATTGAAGATATTTCAAAAACTTTATTCGAACGAGATTTTACAATTGATCAGTCAACAGATGCACCTGTAATTTTACCAAAAACTGCAAATACTAACACAGTAAAATTATCTGAAGAAGATATCAAAAAAGAATCAAACTTTAAGAATATGTATTCTGGTAATCAGACTGTTTCTTACAGATTGATAGATGATGATGGTCTTAGTTCGGTTACTTATAAGCTTACTGGAACAAATTATAATCCGGAAGCAGTAACTATAGCACTTAACGATGTTACTGAATATCCTCTTGATTTAATTATGCCGGAAGATCCTGGTATTTATAATGTTGATATTTCTGTAACTGATAATAAGAATAATCCTGCTGTAACTAGAAATTTCTATGTACGTGTTACAGCTGCAGCACCAGTTATTAAGAGTATAAAGTTTGATAAGGATCCTGTAGGAATTGGTGAGAATATAGTTGCTCATGTTGCTATTAAATCTGATCAGAAACCATTTACTTTGATTCGTACTATTAAGAAATCAAATGATGAGATTCTCAGTGAAACTACGTTAAAAGAGAATGAAATTCCTGAACTTGATAGTGCAAATCCAACAATTACAGATTCCTTTAGTTTAACACAGGCAGGTATTACAATTTCTGGAGATTATAAGGTTTATTATGAAGTTCATGATGTAAATTATAAGGAACAGAATCCTAAATACGGAACAGGCGATGAATCTATTACTGTAGATTTAAATGAGCCTGTAATTTCTGATGTAAAACTTGCAAGTGAAATTCATGAGAATTCTAAGTGGTATAATTCTAAGAATTTAGCACTCTCATTGACAGCAGAAGATAAACAGGCAGGTGATACAGGAGTTTCTCAGGTTAGATATTCTCTTGATGATGGACAAAACTGGATTCCTCTTGCTAAATCTGGAAGCGTCTATAGTGGAACAATTATTTTCCAGAACGATTCTGATAATAATACGTTAAGAATTCTTGCAGAAGATGCAGCTGGTAATGCTGCAGAAAAAACTGCTACTGTAAAAATAGATACAATTACTCCAATTGTAAGTTACACAGCAACAAACCTCAAAAATGCTGCTGGTGAAACAGTTACTTCTATAACTTCTGGAGATTATTATTCTGGCGAAGCCGCTGTAACAATTACAGGTATAGTAAGTGATACAAATTTTGAAAATAGTGCATCTTATGTAACAGTAGAAGCAACAAATTCAGCAACGAATATTACACCTGTTTTTGTAGCTGGAACATATAAGTTTACAATTACTCCAACACTTCAGGATGGTGAAACAAGAATTACTATTAAAGTAAAAGATTTTGCAGGAAATACAAAGGAAAATATTATTACAATTCACCGCGATACAAAAGGTCCTGGCATTGAAATAAAGCTTCCTCAGGCAGATTCTGCAAATCCTCTTGATGATGAAAGCTATACTTTCAGAATTAATGCAAATGATGGAAATGACGGTGTAGGTGTTGCAAAAATTTATTACAAGTTTACTAATGATAATTCTACTCCAACTGATTGGGGAACTGGAGAAACATTTAGTGGTGGTGATTTCTATATCTCAAGAGATTTGATTAAAGGTCATGTAGCCGCAGATGGAAAACTGACAGAAGGAAACTGGTATCTCCATGTAAAAGCAGAAGATAAATCTGGTAACGTAACAACAACAAATAAAAATGCAACAGATACAAAACTTCGTCCTCGTTATTTTGTTGTAGATAAAGGAGACCCTTCTATTGATTATGTAAAATATGAAGATTCTGTACTTACCGAAAAACAGAATTTCTATTATGACGCAACAACATTTACTCTTACAGGAAGTGTTTCTGATACTAATGGAATCAAGCAGGTTAAAGTTGGAGGCGATATTGTTGAAGTAACAAATAAGACCTGGTCAAAAGCTATTACTATCACACCAAATCAGAGAAATGAGATTATAGTAGAAGTAGAAGATGTTGCTGGTCGTAAAACACCAAAGACCTATTATGTTTATAAAGATTCTGTAGCACCAGTTATTAATTTGAATGCTCCTGCGGAATCGGTTGAAACTCTTACAGATGCAAAATATACATTTGCAGGTTCTGTATCTGATGCGGGTTCAGGAATTCAGACAGCAAAATATCTTTTCACACAAACTCCATTTACCAATGAAAATGCAATAAAAACTTCTGCTTCAACAGGAACAGGCTGGTCTTCTATAGATAATGGTGAACTCTCAGTTGAAAAAAATCTGGGAGGAACAGCTGCTGCAAATCTCAAAGAAGGAAGATGGTATCTTTACATCTACGCAAAAGACAATGTCTCTGGAAGTGATGCAAACCATGTATCAGTATTCTCAAAACCATTCTGGGTAGATAGAGCCCTTCCAACCCTTACCGAAACAACTGTAAATACAACTGGAGCACAGGTTAAAGCTGGCGGAAAACTGACACTGTCAGGTACAGCTTCTGATAATAACGGAATTGAAAATATCGTAATTACAGATGGTACAGGCGAGAATGCAAAAAACTGGACAATTGCAGGAACTGCAATTACAAATGGTAACTGGTCTAAGGAAATAAATCCTGGAACAGATACACAAACAGAAAATAAACTTACTGATGGAACTCATACTCTTACAATTACAGCAACAGACAAGGCCGGTCGTTCTTCCTCTGTTCAGCGAACAGTTGTAGTCGATACAGCAGCTCCAACTCATGGAACTCTTTCAGTTACTTCAACAGGAACCACTGTTGGTACAGGTGATGCTGCCAAGACCTGGTATAAATCATCATTCATCAATATTAAAATCGTGGATGTAGCAGATCCAGCAAATGGTTCGGGAGTTTCTACAGTAGAATATACTATAGATAATGGTGCCCACTGGAATCCAATGTCTGGTTCAGAAGGAATTTATACAGCAACTGTAAACTGTACTTCACAAGGAAGTAATACAATCAAGGTACAGATAAAAGATGTTGTAGGCAATGTTAAAGATGCAGGCGGAAAAACTGTTTATGTAGATACAGTTCTTCCAACTCTTACTACATCTAAGGTTAAGTATCGTACAACAAACTATGAGTCAAGTTCAGAAATTCTTGTAAATGGCGACTATGGATATGATCTTCAGATTGAAGTTGCTGATGCAGAAACTTCAGGTACAGATATGAATTCTGGAATTGCTGCAGTTAAATATGCGTATGGAAATCATACAATTGCTGCAACACAATCTGGAAATTACTGGATTGTAAATGTTCCTGTTACAAATGGTGTTGATAAATATGATCCAGACAAAACAAATCCAATCTACGCACTCATTACAGATAAAGCAGGAAATGAAGCAAAGGAAAGAATTCTTACTGTTACAAAGGATAGTGATCCTCCATCTGTCAGCTTCAAATCAGTTACAACACCTGGTTCAAAAACAAAGGTAAATGGTATTGATGTTGAAGATGTAAACGGAACAATCACAATTAATGGTTCAGCAAGCGATAAAAATAAACTCAGTACAGTTGTGCTTAAGTATCAGAAAGCAGGTGAAACAGCTTGGAATGATTTGGATCAGACATCAGAAAGTACAGCCAATAACTGGATTGCCGAATGTAATACAACAACTCTTATCAATAACACAAAGTACACAATCAAAGCAATTGCAACAGATGCTGCCGGAAATACAACAGAAGCTACAAAAGATATCTATGTAAATCAGGATACTGACCGCCCTGTTATTACACTTACAAATATTGATCTTGCAGAGTCTATCTTTGGTAATAACGAGATTTATGGAAATGTTTCTGATGATGACGGGGTTCCGTCTACTATAAGTTGTTATATTGGAAATGAAAAACCAACTACTTCAACTACCTGGACAACTCCAGCTGCGAACTCGGATTTCACTTATACCAATGGTTCATTCAAATTAAAACTATCTGATGGTCCACAGAAAATCTGGTTTAAGTTAAATGATGGTACAAAGGATTATATTTCCAGCGATTTAACTACTTATTCTACAGATGCTCAGAAAACAGAAGTATTGAACTCTGTAAAAATTGTTGACAGTAAAAATAATAAATTTGGATATCTTCCAGAAACTGGTACAACAATCAAGGCTTCTGCTGTTAGTACAACAATAGATACGACAGCTCCATTTATAACAAATCAGGGATG
The DNA here is from genome assembly GCF_036492245.1 of Treponema bryantii. NCBI lineage: Bacteria > Pseudomonadati > Spirochaetota > Spirochaetia > Treponematales > Treponemataceae > Treponema > Treponema bryantii. The sequence continues at coordinate 354,514 of NZ_AP025286.1, forward strand.
GACATATGCAACTACTACTTTAAATTGGCAGTCAATAAGCAGCAAACCTACAACAGGTGGAACTGGTAATAAAAAGGAAATCTATATTCGTGTATATGCTTATGATATAAATGGTGTCGATACAATAAAACTTAAGGTTCCAAAGAATTCAAGTGATAAGTCAACTGTATCTGGCTATTCAACAGCAGCAGAAGATATGGATAATGATTACTATATTTACAATTTCAAACAGGCTGCAAGTACAGATACCGATGCAACAAAAGAAGTAGATGGACACACATATAATAAGTGGACATCTGCAAAAATTATTGCGACTGGTATGGAAAGTGGACTCAGAGAGTGTAAGCTTGAAGTATTTGATGGTGCAAAGACAACAACAGAAACTGTAAGCATTACAATTGATAACACTCCAGCAGAATTTGAGTTTACAAGTCATAAAGACAATCAGACAGTTTATGGTATCAAAGATATAGAAGTTGGTGGAACTGTTAATGCAGCAGATATGAAACATGTATATTATTCTCTTACAAAAGATGATGTAACTACACCAGCTGAAGCAAAAAATCGTATAGGAACAAATTGGAAAGAAATTCTCTTTGAGAATAATAAACTTTCTGCTGTAATTAAATTTGATGGCGATACAGCTGCCACTGCTATCACAGGTGTAACTCATGAAAAAAGATTAAGAGAATGGCTTAAAGACCTTTATGAAGTATCTGATATCGATAATTATAATGATACAGAAGTTCTTAAATTGTGGGTTTATGTTGTAGACGAAATAGAGAACTCTTCTGAACCAGAGGCATTATCTCTTAAAGTAATACCAAATGGCGATAAACCTGTGGTTAAGATTACTTATCCAGATGATAATGCAAAACTCGGTGGAACTATCAGATTCTCGGGCGAAACAACAATTGAAACAAATTCAGTTGAAAAGGTTTATGCACAGATTATTGTTCCAACTTCAATTGATAATTCAAATGATGATTGGGTGACAAAACTTGATAAATTAATTGAAGATACAAAAAATAAATCAACAGGTTCTGAACCTTATTATAGAGTTGTAAACATTACTTCTACTTTAAAAGGTATTGAGGTTAGTGGAACACCAACCAGCTGGAACTTTGCTATTAATAGTCATCATGAATTGGAAAAAGAAAATGCAACTCCTGACTATACTGTGAATATTATAGCAAAGAGTGCTTCTGGAAAAATAAGTGATACAGTTTCAAGAACAGTTCAGATTGATAAGAATGCTCCTTCTCTTAGTGATATGCAGCTTGTAAAACTTAAGAATGAAACTGCTGCTAATAAGTTTGCGGAAAGCAATATCGATAAGCGTATCACCTATAAGGAAGATATGTGGATTTCTGGACAGTGGTATTTAATAGGTTCTGTTACAGATGGTAATGGTGTAAAACAGTTGTTATGGCATGATGGCTCTGCATCTCATACTCTTGTAGAAGGAAATAATTCCACAAATACAGGTACAATAAACAATTCTGAATCTGATAAGGTTGTTCAGTCTTCAGAACATACTACTCATTATACAGAACCAACTGAGCATACAATTACTGCGTATGATTATGATTTCCGTATTCCAATTGGAGAAGATTCAGGTTATGGCACTATCACATATAAGATTTCTGCAGTAGATGCTACAGCTGAAAGTAACTCTGTAGAACGTACAATCACAGTAAATTACGATTGTACTTCTCCTGACTTCAAAGCAACTGTAAGTGCTGATGATAATGCAGTCGAACTTTCTGGTACTGGAAATAAGGTACAAAATTCTTCTGGTATGTACTCAGTTTACGGAACCTTCGATGAAGAAGGAAAACAGAGTGGATTTGAAAGAATTGCTATGTACTTTACAAGAACAATAGGAAATACAACAAACGTTCTTGATCCTTTGGTAACAAAAGACAGATCTTCTGGAACAAATGATAAACATAACAATTATTATCTTTCAACAGGCTTCCAGTATACTTCAGTTGCAAGTCATGGCGATGGTATTTACTGGAAAGAATTAACCGCCACAAAGACCGAATCAGATACAATTACAGTTTCTGTAAGTGATGATTGGATACGCAAAGGTGGTATTTGTAAGGTTGATGGCGTAATTTATAAGATTAAGACAGTTACTACAACAACAATCACTGTAGATGGTACATTGACTACTTCTAATTCATCAAAGAAAATTTACGTAACTCCAGCTTTGGTAATTGATAATCTTTCTCCAGAAAGTAAAAAGCAGGGGGCAACCTATAATGGTCTTTACCAGAAAAATGTTGAAGATACAACTGTAATATCTGGTGGAGATGGTGACTGGTTAATTGAAGGGGTAACAAAGCAGACTAATTCTTATCCATGGTCAGCATCTCTCAACTCTCAGAATATGCTTGATGGTCCAGTTACAATACACTTTGTAGCTTTTGATAAAGCAGGAAACGCTACCGAAAAATCATATTCTGGAAATGTGGCAAATAATGCACCTCGTCTTGCTGGTGTTACAGTTTGGACAGATTATAACGGAAACGCAAAGGGCTGGCGTAATACTGGAGTCCATGCAGCAGATTACGAGGATGAAACAAAGAGCAGATATTATTCCCGCGTTCGTCCAACAATTGATGGAAAAGCAACAGATCGTTCAAATGATGTAACTTCAAAATTGATTGTTTCTGGTAATACTGATGATGTTGATGGAATTGCGGCAAATAGTTCTATAGCCTTTATGAAGGTAACAGATACAGTTAAGTTTATCCCAGAAATTGTAGGTGGAAACGGTGATTTGTACTATGAATACAAGATTGGTAAAAAAGCTGCCTTTACTGTAGATTCAGAAACAAAAGAGATTACAGGCTTTACAGCTTCAACAACTTCAGGGTCAAAAGCTTTGAAGAGTGCTGCAAAGGCCGCAATCACAAATGATGATGGAACAACTGCAGTATCTGGAACAGATAATGGTCAGAATCTACCAACAGTTACAGATGCAAACTCTGTAACTTACGTTACTGGTAATACAGAAAGTGTAATCACTTTCGATGGAGCAACAATACTTGGAGCTTTGGATAATTCTACATCAAATGCTCCAACATGGTTCGATATTGTAATTTCTGACAGCACAGAAGGTGACACAAAACTCAGCTGTGAAATGCAGATTGCTCTTCAGAATAATTACACCGATGTAAAAGCTCCAGAAGTAAAGATTCGTCCATTCTACTGGAATTCAAAGACAGAAAACTCTGTAAGTTGGACAAAAGACAGTGACAACAAATTAATTGCAGAAGGTCATATTGAACTTGAAAAAGAACTTACCGATGCTATTAAGAATACAGAAGTAGGAACTGGAAAAACTAAACTAGGTGATGACCCTAAAGTTTCTGGTAAGATTAAGATTGAAGGTTATGCATTTGACGATATAAAACTTAATCAACTTTATGTTCAAATGGATAACCATACAAAACTTGATACAGAAAAGTTAGCTTCTACATATACCAACGGTACATGGACATCAAGAGCTTTTGCCGATGGATGGGGCTTCTCTGTAGAGGATATTTATTGTAATAGTGACGGTCACCTTGCTAAATGGACTCTCACAGTAGATACAGCAGAACGAACAAATAAAACTGAACTTGATCAGAAAGTTATTGTTTGGGCTGTAGATGCACGAGGTTCAAGAGAATCTACTCATACAGTTGATACAAATACAAAACAAACAGCTCTTAAAGAGGTTGATGTATGGAGTAATGCAAAGAAGCAGCCGAATGCTCTTACAACTTATTATGCAGATTTCTATTGTAACACAAAGGTCTCTTCATCAACTCCAGACAGTACTATTGTATACAAAAAGTCTGACTGTGAAGATAACATGACCTATTACTACAAGATGGATATTGTACCGTATATTACTACGGTTAAAACAAGACTTTCAAAGCATAAGACGACAAATCCATCTGTTTATAACAGAACTGCATTAGGACACTATCCAGTACAGTCTATCGTTTCAAATATAGATTCTAGTATAACACTTACTACAGATACTTCAGAAGATGTTATTTTGTACGGTTTCAATATTAATGGTAGCGCAACTATCGTAAGTGGAAGTAATACCTTTACTGTTGGTAATGCAACTGATTCCTTGAAAATTGATAATAGTACAAATGGACAACTTGGCTTTAATGTTGCAAAGCTTTCAACTGGAAAATTGAATCTTACGGTTAATGGTATACCTGTAATGAATAACATTAACGAAAATGATGCCAAGGGAACAGCTAGTGAAACTGGTGATGCTTATGCAAACTGGTACAACCGCCAGGGAAATGGCGATACAAACAACATTCTTACTGATGATGTAGAATTTGATGTCTGGGAATTCAATGATAGTGCTGCAGTGCCAATAAATGGTCTTACAACAGGTATCAATATGAAAATAAACCAGACAACTGGAATGCTTAATTATGCTTTTGCAAATGGTGGTTTGTATTTCAGTATGGGTGGAAATCCAAAGTCATTCCATTATCAAGCACAACGACAGAGAGGCAATCGAATTGAAGACTATTCTGAAATAATTGATGGTTATAATGATAATTACTCATCAATTTATTGGGCAGGAGACTGGGATACTTTTGCAGGCCCTTGTGTTGGATTCCATGTAGATGATTTAGGTTATACATATTCTGTTTGTTCTGGTGGTGATACAAATAGTAGTGGTTCCGTTGATAAATGGGATCTCTATACAAGTCGCTGGGGTGGAGGTCTACATAGTACAGCGGGTACATTAAATGATGCAGCAGGTACAGTGAATGATTTCCATGCTCTTCGCTTGGAAGAAAATGCGCTTAAGACAGGAAATGGAACATTTGCCTATTCTCTTATGAAATATCGTTATCTTTCTCCGGAGTTTGCTTCAACTGTAACTGGAACAAATACAAACCTGTATTTAGTTTACTATGATGCTCTTACAAATCAGATAAGATTCAGGGCAGGTACATTCTCTGGTGTTACAACAGGAAATACCGGTGGTTTTAATGATACATATCAAGCTGGTGCTCCTTCATACTATGCAACAACTAATTGTCAGGTAATTGCAAATGGTAAATCTGGTGCTTCATTTATATCTGGATATGCTAACAATGTTTATTCAAGAGAAAATGTGCCTGGTATATCTGGTAGAGGTGCTGGTCAGTATGTCGATGTTGCAGTTGTTAAGAGCAATGGAAAAGACGTTGTCTGTGTAGTTTGGTATGATGCCGAAGATAACTGCTGTAAATTCAGTTCTATTACTGATCCTATTACAGCTTGGGAGTCTCTTAAGGGAGATGCAACTGCTAAAAACTGGACTGAGCCACAAACAATTTTTGCAGAAGGTGGAGAATATTGTCATATTGTGGCAGATAAGGACAATCATCTTCATATTGCCGCTTATGCTGGTAATGGAGATGTAAAGTATGCTTATCTTGAATCTCCATCAAGTACTGCATCTACTTGTACAGTTGATGCATCTGGTGCAGTTGGTGAACACTTGACTCTGGATGTCGCAGTGAACTCTAAAGGTCATGCAATTCCATACATCGGTTACTATACTTCTGCAATCAAAATGCCAAAGTATGCATACCTGGTTGATCCTACAGTGTCTGATGCTACAGCTACCTTTAATCAGGCTCCTGCTGGTGCAGATTCAAATGAAAGATTTACAGGTGCATGGGAAGTAACAGTTGTTCCTTCACCAAGCCGAATGACAACTAATCGAGAAGATAAGGTAAATGTTGGAGTATGGAAGAATAATGGGGTACTTAAAGATTCTAAAATTAATGGACAAATAAAGAATAGTTCGATTTCCAATACTTTAAATGGTTACCAATCTGTAAACTGGAGTAAAACTTATGGTAACGGAACATCGAATGGTATTTTAGGCTATCAGATTTCTACAAGTACCGGTTCATGTCTTGAAACTGCGCAGTTACGTTAGTCTGGTTAAAACATAAGGAGACAAACCGCAAGTCTGCGTTTTGTCTCCTTAAAAACTGAAGAAAAGGAAAAAATGTTAAGAGTATTTCATCCCATTGGTCAAGGTGCTTTTTATTCAGAGCGATTTGAAAATTTTAATGTTGTTTATGATTGTGGAGAATTAACAAAATCTTCAAATGCTGAACGATTAGTTAAAAATAGTTTTGAGCCTGAAGAAAAAATAGATATTTTATTTATTTCTCATTTTGATAGTGATCATGTAAATTTTATACAAACTTTACATGAAAACTTTCCAATTAAGAGATGTATTCTTCCTTTAATTCATGATGATAAAAAAAGTATTCTTCAAAATGTTTATAAGGCACTAGATCAAAATGATTCGTATGATTTACTCACTTCTCCAGAAACTTTTTTTGGAAGTGATACAGCCATTATTTATGTAAAACCTGATATTGAAAATAATAAAGGGGATATTCCTTCGACAGATGGTTCAATTATGGTAGATGATTTGATTAATAAACAGGAAATCATGAGTGATACCAGAATTATAATAAATGATGACTGGATATATATTCCATATAATAAGGAAAGGGTATCTAGATTAGAATTATTAAAAAAAGAATTAGAATCTCTTCAGCTTGATTATGACTCATTAAAAGATATTGATTATTGTATAAAAAACAAAGATAAAATAAAGCAAGCCTATTATAATTTGCCAGATAAGATCAATTTAAACTCATTATTTGTGTATTCAGGTCCAGTAAAAGATAAAAAAGAGTACCTAACAATTTGCAATAATAATTTTTTCTGGGGCTATGATATTTTACCTTTTTTACATTTATTGAAACCAGGCTGTATTTATACTGGTGATGGCAACTTATCTGAAGTTGTCAATATCATGTATGATAAAGAAATAAGAGAGAAAACAGGTACAATTCAGGTTCCTCATCATGGAAGCCGACATAGTTTTGATTTCTCATTTTTAAAAGCAAACCAACAAAGATTTGTTCTTCCGGTCTCCTTTGGAAACGGCAATATATTTGGTCATCCTGCACAATCTGTAATATGTAATATTATTGAAAACGATTCTATATTTATTCCAGTTACAGAAAATATGGAATCTATCTTTATTGAAAACATAAGATGCAATTAATAATTGCAGCAGAAATATTTTAGGTTTCAACTGTAATTGTTTCTTTTTTATTATGATATTCTCAACCATTTGAACATCATTTTAAATAATGTTATTATTGACTTACTTGGCTGATTATGAATAAAAAACGTGGCATTTCAATATTGTTTAAGGCAATTTCAAGTAATTTTTTCAAAATCGTAGTCTACTATCCGAAAATGGTGTATATGGCGTTTCATCCGAGTAAATATACGGAAGATGAAATGTATGCCTATTGTTTAAAGATGATCACGTTTGCCATTGAAGAGTCCAGACTTAAGGTTGTGCCATACGGGCTTGAAAATATTCCGGAAAAAGACGGTTTTTATATCTGTTCAAATCATCAGGAAAAATTTGATCCACTTGCAATCTGGTATACATTTCCAAGGAAGGTCGGGGTTATTCTGGATGATAGCGTTACTCACCGGCCTTTTATTCGTGAGGTTTGCAGGCTTATAAAATCGCAGAGACTTTTAAAACGAAATACTCATTCTGTTGTAAAGGCTTACAGCGAAATTACAAAGGACCTGAAAGCGGGCTTAAACTACATGGTTTTTCCTGAGGGCGGCTATGAGAAACAGGATGGAAAGCTTGGCGAATTTATGGCAGGCAGTTTTAAAAGTCCTCAGAGAGCTCACTGTCCAATCCTTCCTGTTGCTATTGTTGATTCTTTCAAGATTTTTGATAAAGGCTTTAAAACAACTAATCCTATTCAGGTTCACTATCTTAAAACAATTGCCCCGGAAGAATATGACGGAATGTCTACTACTGAAATTGCTGAGCTTGTAAAAAAACGTATTCAGGAACATCTTAATATCTATCAAAAATAATTTTTCTCTTTCCTCAATTATGATGTATAATTTTTATTGAGGTATTTCTGATGAAAAAAAAGTTTCGCATTTCTGTACTTGGCCTTGAACTGATTTTTGGCGCGGTAATTTTTGGTGCCTTTATGTGTCTCGTAAACAGTTACAATGGTTACAGGGAATTTAAGCGGGAACTGGAAATTATCTACGGAACTGTAACAGAACAATTTGCTCAGACAGCTGCAACTTACATAGATGGCAGCAAACTTGAATATTGGCTTAATGACGGTCCAGATGCTGAATGGGAAGAGACTAATCAGCGTCTGATTGATATTACAGAAGCCTCAGAACTTGTATATGTTTATGTTACGACTGTTGCTCCAGATTTTAAATCACGGACTTATGTTTTTGATACTGTAAACAGCAAGGAATTGAACAGTAAAATAATTGAACTCGGTTATGTTCAGTCTCTTGAAAAGAAAGACGAGTTTTATATAAGCAAGTTGCGAAGTGTAATTGAACAGGGTAATAATTACAGCATGTTCTCTTACAAAAAAGGAGGCGGCCATGTTACTAGTGCTGTTCCTCTTTTTGATTCTGCAGGAAAACCGTGTGCGATTGTCAGTGTCGTAAAGCCGATGCATGAAATCAAAGCGTACAAAAAGCGTTTTCTTCAATCTATCATAATCTGGGCGCTGGTTCTTACTGCTCTCTTTATTGCTCTTTATGCACTTTTCCTTTATCTGGGAATTATCCGTCCAATTCTTTTTGTAACATACGAAACCAGTCATTTAGCAGAACATCACGGTGAATTAACGGGACTTCTGGAAAAAATCCACGGTCATAATGAAATCAGTATTCTTGCAAAATCTGTAAAAAAGATGAGTAAGGATTTGAATCAGTTTATTGAAGACCTTACTGTTGCAACTGCAGAAAAGGAACGCCTTGGAGCTGAACTGAATGTTGCTAAGCAGATTCAGGCCGAAATGCTTCCTCGTGTGTTCCCGCCTTATGATAATCACAAAGAACTTGAGCTTTTTGCTTCTATGGAGCCTGCTAAGGAAGTTGGCGGTGATTTTTATGATTTCTATATGATTGATGATGACCATTTTGCGGTTGTTGTTGGTGATGTTAGTGGTAAAGGTGTTCCTGCGGCTCTGTTTATGGTTATTACAAAAACGCTTCTGAAGGATACTGCGGCGCACGAGTTTAATCCTGCCAAAATCTTTGAACATGTGAATACAATTTTATGTGAAGGAAATGAGAGCGGATTGTTTGTTACCTGCTGGATGGGTATTCTGACTCTTTCAACTGGTGAACTCAAGTTCGCAAATGCAGGCCATAATGCACCTCTAATCATGCAGAATGGAGAAATAAAATATCTTACAACTAAACCTAATTTAATGCTTGCCGGGATGGATGGTATTTCTTATACAACGCACTCTACAACTCTTGCAAAAGGTGACCGGCTCTTTATTTACACTGACGGTGTTACCGAGGCAACTAATGCAGAAAATGAGCTTTATGGAGAAAACCGTCTGCTTGAAGTTATGAAATCTGCTGGAAATAAAACTCCTCGAGAGGTGCTTGAATTTGTTCGCAGTGATATTGATGCTTTTGTAAAAACTGCACCTCAATTTGATGATATTACAATGCTTGGACTTTTATTTCAGGGGGTGGAATGAAGCAAATTACAATAAAAGCCGCAGATGAGAGTATGCAGGCTGTAAATGATTTTATTCATTCTCAAATTCCTTCTGATTGTGATGAAATGATTCTGAATCAAATTGATTTAGCGGTGGAAGAGATTTTTGTAAATATTGCACATTATTCAGGGGCTGAAGAAGCTGAAATCTGTTGTGATTTTGCCGTAAATGAGGCTGGAACTGGCATTCTTAAAGTTGTTTTTTGTGATGGTGGAAAGCCGTTTAATCCGCTTGCCCGGCCAGACCCGGATCTGACATTAAGTGCAGATGAAAGGGAAATTGGCGGGCTTGGTATTTTCCTTACAAAGAAATTTATGGATTCGGTTGAATACGAATTTATTGACGGGAAAAATAAATTAACAATAAAAAAATGTATTATTCGACAGTAAGAATACTGTCCATTCCAGTTGCTTCGAGTACCTGTTTTGTGAATGCAGAAGGTGAACGGATAATCATCTTTCCGCCAGTTGGAAGCATAAGTTTGTGTGCCAGAAGAACAACACGAAGTCCTGCACTGGAAATATACTGAATATTCTGAAGATTCAGATACAAGGTCTGAGTATCTTTATCAATCTGTTTAAGCTTTGCTTCAAGCTCTGGGGCTGTACCTGTATCAAGGCGACCGCTGATTACGAGTTCGAGAGAATTTGATGATTTATTTTCTGTAATTGTCATATTGCTATTTTCTCACCATTTTATTTATTTTGCAAGTTACATTGTATCGCCGAGGGCACTGCAGCAAACGCGGAATCCAAGGCTGCTGCTCTTTCCGTTTGGTGCACTTCCACTACGATAGAAAACTGTACACTGCTGAGGGTCATCAAGCCAGCTTCCTCCTCGTTTTACATGCATATCACCTGTACTTGGACCATGTGGATTAGTTTGTGCGCCTGTAGGCAGATTTGGTACATAATAATCCCAGCACCATTCAGAAACGTTTCCGCACATATCATAGAGTTTTAATCCGTTAGGATCTTTTGTAGCAACATCGTGACTTGTAATTCCACTGTTTTCACCGTACCAGGCAACCTGATTTATATTTGTGCTTCCTGCATAAGGACTTGGGGTAGAGGTTTTTCCATCTCTGGCAGCATATTCCCATTCAGCTTCGGTTGGAAGTCGGTATCCGTTTGCTGTAAAGTTACAGTTGATTCGTTTCCATACCGGGCTTGTTGCTTCAAAAGCGCTTAAATCAGTTGTTGTTCCAATACTGTAGCATGGCATAAGACCATTAAGTTTGCTGAGCATATTACAATAGATGATTGCTTCACACCAGTTTACGCTTTCAACCGGATGATTTTCACCCTGAAGTTTTGAAGGGTTCTTACCCATTACATTAGCATACTGCTGCTGAGTTACTGGTACTTCACTTAAATAATAACTTACAAGAGTAACGAGGCTGTTGTGAGAACCTCCTCCCATTACAAACTGGCCTCCAGGAATCAAAATCATCTTTGGATTTTTTCCTAAAGTTACACGTGGCTTTTCTGAGGTTTGTGCTGCTCCATCACCTTCTTTTACAACTTTTACAGGAACGCCACAGCGCGAACAGAATTTGTCCATTGTGCTGAGGGTGTTTCCGCATTCTTCACAGGAGCGTAAAACCTTTACATCGCTTGTAGGATATCCACAATTAAAACAAAAATGAGCTTCATCTGGAAGCATAGTGCCACATTTAATACATTTCATAGATAATATTATAAACCATATCCTGAAATTTAGGAAATAATTCCTTTATAAACGTTTTAGATTGGGCTCTGGAATAGTATAAACGTTCTTTTTTAATAGAGAATTCTTCTTGTTTTTCAGCCCGTTCTTAAAATATCTTATAATCATATTATTTTATAAGAGGTTGATATGAAGGTTCTTTTGGTAAATGGAAGTCCACGTCCGGACAGCAATACTTTGCTTGGATTGCATGAGATGGAAAAGATTTTTGCGGCTCAGGGAATTGAAACTGAGATTTTTAATATTGGAAATAAAGATATCCGCGGTTGTATCGCCTGCGGAAGATGTGGAGAGCTTGGACATTGTGTTTTTGATGATGCCGTTAATGAGTTTGCCAAAAAACTTGAAGCTGCTGACGGAATGGTAGTAGGAACTCCTGTTTATTATGCTGCTCCAAATGCTACTGTACAGGCTTTTTTACAGCGTCTTTTCTATAGCAGCCATTTTGATAAGACAATGAAAGTTGGAGCCGGATTTATCTGTGCACGACGTGGTGGTACTACTGCTGCCTTTGATGTTTTGAATAAGTTCTTTACAATAAGCGGAATGCCTATCGCTACAAGTCAGTACTGGAACAATATTCACGGAGGAGCCGCTGGTGAAGCTGCTGAAGATGCAGAAGGTATGCAGACTCTCCGTGTTCTTGCCCGTAATATGAGCTTCCTTATGAAGTCCATAGCTCTCGGAAAAGAGCAGTTTGGCCTCCCTAAAAAAGAAACTCATCTATGGACAAACTTTATTTAATCATCAACCTTCGCTGACAGTGGTTTTCTCTTTTATATATAAATATGATTATTTATGATGTTGATAAGCTGATTGCGAATTATATATAATTCTTTTAATTAAAAAAAAGAGGTAATTATGAAGAAAATTGGACTGATTGGTGGAACCGGACCTGAATCTACACTTGTATATTATAAGGAACTCAATACAAGAATTAATAATAAGCTGGGTGGAATTGGTTTTCCTGAAATAGCAATTGAAAGTTTGAATTTGCATAAGGCATTGGATCTTGTTGCAAAAAAAGAATATGACGAACTGACAGATTACATTGGTAAGCAAATCCAGAATCTTGAAAATGGCGGTGCAGATATAATTGCGCTAACTGCAGCAACAATGCATGTTGTTTTTGATAAATTAAAAACAACTGTTCATAAACCGTTTATTAGTATTCCGGTTACAGCTGCAGAATATGCTGTAAAGAAAGGTTTTAAAAAGGTAGGGCTTTTTGGAACCATTTTTACCATGGAACAGGATTACCTTTCCAGAGCGTTTGTTGCAAATGGAATTGAGGTATGTACACCTAGCAAAGAAGACAGACTTATTGTTCATGATCATATTGCGAATGAACTTGAATATGGAATTGTCAAAGAAGAATCTCTCAAAGAACTTATTTCGATTATTCAAAAAATGAAAGAAGAGCAGGGAATTGAAGCTCTTATATTGGGATGTACAGAATTACCTTTGGCATTGAATGATAATAATTGCCCGGTTCCTTGTCTTGATATTATGGAAATTCACATTCAGAAACTTGTTGAATTGATTTAGCAATAAAGAAAATGCTTATATATAAAGTTGAGTCAGTAGATTATCTGGATGACAGAGAGCAGTTTTTGTTTTATTACGAAAAATGTTCTCCATTTCGGAAAAATAAAATTGATAGACTGGTATCTCTTAAAGATAAAAAATTATCATTAGGTGTCGATGTTTTATTAAAAAGATTGTTAATCGAAAATGGTATATACAGTCAAAATGAAATTCCTCCTGTAAAAATATCCGAAAGAGGAAAGCCGCTTTTTGATAAAACAGAGAACCTGTTTTTCAGTTTGTCTCATTCTGAAAATATGGTAATGTGTGCAATTAGTGATTCTTTAATTGGTTGTGATATTGAGAAAATTACCTTTTCGAGAGAGGAATGTTTATCAATTTCCAAACAATTTTTTAATGAACATGAATATAATTGTATTAATACTCTAAAAGATGAAGCTTCACAAATTGCATTTTATAAGATATGGACGTTAAAAGAGGCATATGCTAAATGTTATGATTTATCTTTAAGTTCCATTCTTATAAAAGATATTACAACTGAAGATAATATAATGAAAACAGAAATAGAGAATAATTTTGTTTATTCAATTGTAAATAAGGAGGATTGAACTTATACAAGTTCAATATCTCCATAATGATATTCTTAAACTAAACTAACTTCTTTATCCGATGTCTTTGTCTCAATATGTCTGTGAGTGTAAATATAATTCACAACTGCCATGGAGATGATAATTATATAGCCTGCAAGACTCATCCAGTCTGGTATCTGACCGAAGAACACCAGACCAAACAGGGTAGAAAATAAAACCTGTGAATAATCATAAATTGAGATTTTGCTGGCAGGTGCGTGATAGTATGCTGCAGTTACCGAGAACTGTCCGCCGGCAGCGCAGCCACCTGCACAGCAGAGTAATAGAGTCTGCTTTAGGGTCATAGGATTAAAACTTGTAATTAAATACGGTACTGATAGCAGCATTGAAAAAGCAGAGAAAAACAGAATGATGATTTTGCCATTGCAGTTTAAGTAACTCAACTTTCGGATACTCGCATACGCAAGACCGGCTCCAACGCCACCCATAAATGCTGCAAGTGTTGGAATCATTTGCGTAAAATTAAAGGATGGTTTTACAATAAGAATTGATCCTGAAAAAGCAATGATGATACAAATCAGCGGAACAGTTTTAATCTTTTCCTTTAATATTATAAAGCAGAAAAGAATTGTGAAGAACGGAGCCATTTTATTGAGAATGGCCGCATCTGCTAAAAGAATGTGGTCTATAGCGTAGAAGTTTCCGAATACACCAACAGAGCCTGCAATGGCGCGTAGAAAAAGATAAAGCATTGCACCCTTAGGAATCTGAATGGCTGCCCTCCCGTTATGACGTGCATCGCGAATAGTTCCGCCAAGGGCAATAAAAAAGGCAACTGCGTTTCTGAAAAAGGCTTTCTGTATAAAATGTATGTCACCGGCAAGCTTTACGAAAACTGCCATCAGTGCAAAGAAAAATGCAGAGCAGATTATGAAAAAAATACCCTTAGAGGTGTTTGACTCGGGCTTCATTTCTTTAATTATACTACATTTTTTTTTGATTGAAAACCTTGGTTTTTTGTAGATTTTACAACGGATTTATGGGGTATAAATTCAGATAATTATACAATTTTGAGATTTATAACATAGTTATAATAAAATTGCCATGAAAACAAATATGATTAACATGACGGAAGGAAGTCCTGTCCGCCTGCTGCTTACTTTTTCTGTTCCAATGCTTATTGGAAACATTTTTCAGCAGCTTTATAATCTTGCAGATTCAGTAATTGTAGGCCAGCTTATTGGAGCTCAGGCGCTCGCTGCAATTGGTGCCACAGGTTCCGTTACCTTTTTCTTTTTTGCGCTCTGTAACGGAATTGGAACCGGCGGTGGAATTATTACCTCACACTTTTTTGGCGAAGGAAATGATGGAAAGGTAAAAGTTTGTATTGTAAATACCGCTTTTATCATGGTAGTTGTTCCTTTAGTGATTGGTGCCTTAGCGTTTTTTACAACAAAGCCTCTGTTGGTTTTTCTGAAAACTCCGGAATCAATTCTTGATGAGGCTGCAGCTTATATGAAAATTATGTGTTGTGCCCTTCCTCTGATTTCCATTTATAACTTTGTTTCTTCTATGCTTCGAGCTCTTGGAGATTCAAAAACTCCGCTCTACTTTCTGATTTTCTCATGCATCCTCAACGTAATTCTCGACATTATTTTTGTTTACTTTTTGCATCAGGGAGTAGTGGGAGCTGGAATTGCAACTCTGATAGCAAATTTTGTCTGTGGACTTTTGTGCCTTGCATTTGCTTTCAAAACAAATCCGTACTTTAAACTTCATAAAAAAGATGTTCGCCTGGATGCAAATATTTTGTTGAAGTGTACAAGACTCGGTGTTCCAATTTCACTTCAGTTCTCTCTGATTGCAATTTCCTGCATGGCACTTCAGCGTGTTGTAAATAACTTTGGTTCGGTTGCAGTTGCAGCGTTTACCGCAACCAGCCGAATTGAGCAGTTAATTCATCAGCCGTATCAGACACTTGGTGCAGCTCTTTCAACTTTCAGTGGACAGAACTTTGGCGCTAAGAAGAAAGATCGTCTCATTCTTGGTTACAGAAAGAGCATGCTGATGATGACAATCTTTACACTTGTGATGATTCCAATCATTCAGATTTTTGGAAATGGAATTACAAGAGTTTTTGTAAAGGATGCAGAAGTAATTTCTATGGGTGCGCAGGCGCTTAGAATTTCCAGCTGGTTCTACATTTTCCTTGGACTGATTTATATGGTGCGCGGTGTTCTTAACGGAGTAGGTGATGCAACCTTCTCTCTGATTAACGGAATTACAGAGGTAATTGGACGATTTACAGTACCAATTGCTCTGACATCTATTGCGGCTATCGGCGTATGGGGAATCTGGTGGTCTGTGGGAATTGTGTGGTTCCTGAGTGGATTCACAGCTTATCTCAGATATTTGTGGGTAAAAAATAAAAAGATATAGAAGAACTCGTCATGCTGAAACAAGTTCAGCATGATGTGGAGGTAATATGATTAAGGCTTTCAATCTTGGTGATGTAATTCTTAAGGATGTTTTTTTTACTGAAGTTACACAGAAGGATGTTGATTTTCTGAACACTTTTGATGCATACAGACTTCTTTATAATTTCAGAGTAACTGCCGGCCTGCCTAATAAGGCAAGTGGACCTTACAGTGGGTGGGAAAATACAAGAATCGGCGGACATACACTGGGACATTATCTGACTGCCGCTGCCCAGGCTTGTGCAGGTGGTTACGGAGATTGTTCAGGAACTGACGGAATAACTCTTAAGGGCCGTTTAAAACTCATAATCGAAGGACTTGCAGAATGTCAGAATGCGACAGGTACAGGTTTTGTTTTTGGTGCCACTATGGCAGATCCTTCTAAGCCTGAACTTCAGTTTGATAAGATGGAAGCTGCTGATTATAACGATACCTGGGTGCCTTGGTACACAATGCACAAAATTGTGAATGGTCTTGTAGAGACTGCAAAGCTTGCAGATAGTGACACAGCCCAACGTTCACTTGAAGTGGCAGAAAAACTTGGTGAATGGATTTATAACCGTACCAGCCGTTGGACAGCTGAACAGAGAGACCATGTACTTGCCGTTGAATATGGCGCAATGAACGACTGCCTTTATGAGCTTTATAAAGTTGCAAAGGCCGCTGGTTATGAGAACGCAGTGCATTTTAAGAATGCGGCTCATGCTTTTGATGAAGAAAAACTTTTTGAAGATGTTCTGGCAGCCAGTCGCGAAGGTGGCAAGCCTGATGTTCTGAATAACAGGCACGCAAACTGTACAATCCCGAAATTTGTTGGCGCAATAAACCGCTGTGTAACTCTGCTTGAAGAAGGTGACGATACAGCCGAACAGCAGAAATATCTTGAGTACTGTAAGGCCTTCTGGAAAATCGTAACGGAGCGTCATACTTACATCACAGGTGGAAACAGTGAGTGTGAGCATTTTGGCCGCGATAATATTCTTGATGCAGAACGAAGTAACTGTAACTGCGAAACCTGTAATACTCATAATATGCTCAAATTAACCCGCACACTTTTCATGCTGACAGGCGAGAAAAAATATGCAGATTATTATGAGAACACTTTTGTAAATGCAATTCTTGCTTCTGTAAATCGTGAAACTGGAATGACAACTTATTTCCAGCCGATGGCTACAGGTTGTTTTAAGACTTATTGCAATATTGATGTAAATAAAAACTACTTCTGGTGCTGTACCGGAACCGGTCTTGAGAATTTCACAAAGCTTGGAGACAGTCTGTATTTTTATGATGAAGACACGCTTTATGTGAATCAGTTTGTAAGTTCGGAAGTAAGATGGCACTCTAAGAACGTAGTGATTTGTCAGAGTTCGGATCTGCCGGAAAGTGGAAAAATTGAATTAACTGTGAAGGCGGGTGAGTCTGATTTTACAATCGCTATTCGTATTCCAGACTGGGTTGCAGGCATTCCTTGTTTTATGATTAACGGAGTTTCTGCAAGTGCAACAAAAGATATCGATTATTTTTATATTAAACGAAGCTGGAAGAATGGAGATAAGATAACGGTTGATTTCCCTATGGAGATTCGTGCGTATAATCTTCCGGACAACAGCCGCTGCTTTGCGTTTAAGTATGGACCGGTGGTTTTGGCTGCGGAACTCGGCCGCGACAGTAAAATGTCTTTGCGACAGGTCGGGGTGCAGTGCGATGTTTGTGCAAATAAGATTGTCCGCGGACTCGAGATGCCGCTTAATGGAAACTACGGTGGAACCAGCGGACTTAAACCGCTTGCTACAGAGACACTGCTGGTGGAAGAACCTGTAGATGAGTTTATGAAGAATATCAATAAGCATTTTGAAAAACAGGAAGGTTTGAGATTTATTCTCAGAAATGCAGACTGGTATGGAACTCTTTGTTTTACTCCGTATTATAGAATCAATAATCAGCGATATGGTATTTACTGGCTGTTCACTGATTCTCAAGAAGAAATCAGAATGCTTGAGACTATGGCACAGAGTTCTGCAGACAGCACCGCAAATTATATTGAAGGAATCGGTGTGGGCTATGGTGCTCAGACAGAAGGAAATGAAACAACCTGGCCATATATGCAGGAAACTGGAACTGGTTCAGTTGCTGATCCTCACGAGCTTACCCGTTATGCAAAGGCAGGCGGAAGTTTCTCGTATATGTTTAAGGTTCTTCCAGATGAAGATAAAAAGATTTATCTGGATTGTACTTTCCTGAAAACAGATGAAGGTAAGCAGATAATTATAAAATCCGGTGACACACTGATTGCAGATTATACACTAAGTTGTGATGGTGATGATGAGAAGTTTGTAAAAAGCTTTGAATTACTACAGTCTCTGACAAAAGGTCAGAAAGAACTGAGAATAGAGTTCAGCGGAAAAGATGGTAATGAGTCGGCACGATTAGTAGCCCCGGTAAGTACAAGCTGGAAATAAAACGGGCGCTATTCTCCGTTAGCAATCATTGCTTCTACCTCTTCTCTGTGAAGAGGTACATTATCTGTATAAGCCTTTTTGTTTTTTTCGATTTCCTCATATGGCCACACGCATCCTTTGTTCATACCAGGACACTCGGCGGCACATTCGTTCCAGGTCTTTTCATCAGCAATCATCCATGACCAGAATGGATAAGTTGAACACTGAACAGGTCTAGCCTCATAAGCAGAACAGCCGTTTTCCCAGAGAATACAGTCGTAATTCTTTTTTTCAAGAAGAGCCAGTACCTGAGTTCCATAATAATAATCTGCCCAGCGGCAGTATTTTGCAACAAACTCAGATACTTTCATGTTAAAGTGAGAACAGAGAGTCATTAAATCTCGTTTAGAAAGATATACAAAGCCAGGAGAATGACCGCAGCAATAAGAGCAGCGCTGGCATTCAAAGTGGAGTCCATTTTTATAAAAGCAGTTTTCAGAGTTTTCGTTTTCCATCAGATTGACGTATTTATATCACAAACTGACAGGTTTGAGAACCCTAAGACATGGATCAGTAAGTTCCATAATGATTGGAAAATGTGCAGGAGTCAGAAGAACAGTTTCTCCATCACACTGCAGCAAAATAGACTTATCATAAGAAAGCCGGATTTTTTCTACACTATGAAGAGTAGCAAGTTTAGTTCCCTTAAAAGAACCATCAACAAAGCGATGATTATCCTTTATTAAAGTCCATAGTGAGATTTTTGGAGTAATGCACAGATTGTTTGAATCAGGAAGAATCTTGTGACCGCCTCCATAAACTCTGTACCCCGAAGCGCCAAAGGCAAGCAGAGTAATAGGTAAATTCAGTTCTCCAGACTTGTTTTCTCTATTTTCAAAAAGTTCAATGGTTACAGTTCCTGAAGGAAAAACTTTATCGTAAGTAAAGCCGCTCAATGGAACACATAGATGATAAAAATTTCCAGGAAGTTTTTTCTTTATAGTATTAGTCATATGCACTACATAGGCATCAAGTCCAATGCTGGCTATATTGAAGGCATACCACGGAGCACAGAACTTTACATCACCATATTTTGCCGGATTTTTCCCATAGGATTTTATAGCAGCTTCATCAGGTTCATTCTCAGGGTAAATACGAACAGCCCTGTCATTAGCAAAAACAAGGCCACCCTTCAGCAGTTCAATTGTTTCTTCGATTTTGTGGCCATCAGTTCCATCATTACCGGTTCCAAGTGGAAGACGCAGAATCGTAATATGATTCATAATTGCATTATTATGCTTAGGACCCTGCATAGCTTCCTTAAAAAGTGCAGTCTGAACTTCAAGAGAAGTGCCATCTCCGCCTGCAGTAACAATCATGCTTTCTGAATCAGGTTCATCAGTTGCAATCAGCTGGGCAACAACTGATTGAGTTAAATCCTTTGCGTGTCCTGCATATTCAGTAGAAAAAATCTTATAGGAAACAGAAGTGGCACATTCCGGCTGGTCTTTAATAGCATCATAAACATCAGAAAAGAATCTTTTAAGATGTTCTGATTTCTGGGGATTTGTAAAACAGCCTGCAGTCTTATTGGCAATAAAATAAAGATATACTCTCTTTTTACTCCAGAGTTTATTTCGGGCAACCAGAGCGCTTATGCATTCTGCAATATCCTGTGGAGTCAATTTTAAGTCCATAGTTAACTATAAGTCTGCTTCTCTATTTTAGTCAAATAAAAACGTTTTAGTTATCGGTTTTTATGAATGCAGAATCATTTTTTTTTGCATTATATGGTATTTAGGGTATATAATATTAAAAAGTATATATGGATGATTTAGAAGAACGCTTGGAAATCGACAGGGATAAAATAAGAGTCTCCGTCGGTTTGCAGTTACCAATAGAGATGACCTCATATACGTTGCCGAGAAATACCGAAGTGTATATTCGTAGCGTTATGGAAATGTTTCTTGAAGAGTGTCATCAGGATCATCTGAAGGAATATCTTAATTTCTGTTTAAGCGAACTTCTTACGAATGCCAAAAAAGCCAATACAAAGCGAGTTTACTTCAAAGAAAAA
Source organism: Treponema bryantii (assembly GCF_036492245.1). NCBI lineage: Bacteria > Pseudomonadati > Spirochaetota > Spirochaetia > Treponematales > Treponemataceae > Treponema > Treponema bryantii. The sequence continues at coordinate 375,025 of NZ_AP025286.1, forward strand.
GGGCTGGATATAAATAATCGGGATGATTACGAAAAGGGTATGGAAACCTTTAAGATGGATACCCTTACGAATATAGATCATTATCTTGAACTTCAGAAAAAAGCTGGCCTTTATATAAAACTTTCCTTAAAAATCCTTGCCGACAAAATCTACATAGAAATCAGAAACAATTCAACACTTACAATATTTGAAAAAGAACGTATCCAGCAGAAACTGGATAGCGTTCAGCAGTATAAAGAAATGGACGAGGTTTTCACAAATGTACTCGATCAGTCAGAAGGTGCCGGACTTGGTATCATTATCATCATTCTTATGCTGCAGAAGGTAGGTCTCTCAAAGGACAATTATCAGGTTCTTTCAGAAGGTGATGAAACTGTTACAAGAATTATACTTCCTTGTAATTCAACAGTTTTCTGTGGTGTTGAAATGCTTTCTTATGAGTTTGTAAATCTAGAAGATTCAATACCAATTCTGAAATCTCATTTTGATGAAGTAAGTAAGATTGTCAATGTTGAAGGAACAGTGGATCGTAAGGCTCTTTATGATGTAGTCAGAAAAGATTTATCTCTTTCAATTTTGCCATTCAGATATGTGCTTCAGCAGGATAAACAATGCTTCAATCTTCAGAAGGCAATAGCTATGCTTTCTGATTATGATTTGAAATTTATTTATAGCGAAAGCAATCCTCATAACCGTCTGGTTGAGAACTCTGAATATTTTGAACAGATTTTGCTTCATTCAAGAAAGGTTGCTTACTATGCATATAATCTTTATAAGAACTGTACTTTTAAAGATACTTTCCCACAGGATGAAGAATATATGTACCTGCTTGGTCTTTTAAATAGTATGGGTGCGGTTCTTCTTGCAGGGGCAAGTAAAAATCAGCTTGAATATATCACTGAGTTAAGTAAACAGTATCCTGAATATGGAGATAATATTCTGGACATGTTCATGCATAGAAATGCGGCAACTTATCTGAGTCTTGTAGCTTCTAAACGATATGGCTTTGATTCGGGAGTTTGTTTTGACCTTGTCGGCTGGAATGGACTTTCTATGGTGTCTGATAAAGATAAGAACAGAGTTGCTATTCTTCATGTTGCCGAAACAATTGATTTTTATTCCCGTGGAATGGTTGATTTTTATCAGATTGATAGATATGCCCTTAAACTTTTCAATATTATTGATGAGCGTCAGTTTAATAAGCTTGTAAGCGATTTAGAAGCAGGTTATAAGAAAGAGTACGGCGAATAAAACTATTGCAGCGACTCTACCCATTTTTGCATTAAAATTCCAAATGCCACACCAACGTTTAATGAAGCTTTAAGCCCTTTCATTGGGATTGTTACTGTGCCGTAGGTGGCGCGGGCGAGGGCCTCGGGGCTTACTCCAAGTTCCTCGGAGCCTATGATGCAGATGCCGCGTTCAGGAAACTTGAACTCTTCGATTGGGGTTCCGCCGGTTTCCAGCGCGAAAACGGGAATATCTGATGGCAGCTGTTCAAGGGGAACACGGTCCCAGCCCATGGTTTCTATACAGCCCATTCCTGAGCGGATTGCACGAGGCTGTTCAGGATCGATACAATGCGGTGAAATTAAAACTTTTTCGGCGCCCATTGCTTCGGCGGTACGGAAAATTGAACCGATGTTAAATGGCGAGCGGATGTCTTCAGCATATACACATACGCCTGGGAAGAAGTCGCGGGCGCGGACGGTGCCGTCTTCTGTGGTCGGGTCAGCATGTGGCGCGATTACAAGGTCCCACTCCGCAGGAAATGTCCCGAGCAGCTCTAACAGAGTGTTGCGGGCGTAGTTGCACACACGAAGCTCGTCGAGTGGTTCTGTCTGCAGCAGCGTGCGCAGCCGCGCGCCGGCTTCCTCGCTCAATTTAGGATCCCGCAGTAACACAGCCGCAACCTGCCGTATATATTCGGCGCGCGGCAAACTCGTAAAAGTATACTCCGTACCTTTTTCTGCAATTCCGAGAATATCGCGCTCAAGCGCTCCAAATGTAAGTGCTAATTTACGGCGTTTCTGTCCGCCCTCAAGTTGAAAAAGTTTGCCGGGTTCTATCATTAGTAAGCCAACTTCACAAAATCAAACAAATCATCTGTTGTCATGCTGCGAGGCAGGTTGTTCATAAGATTAACAGCCTTAATATCCTCAACCGGCAAAGACAGTTGTTCAATTGTCAGGTTTAAGTCTTTTAGACGGGTAGGCAGGGCAGATTTTGCAATCTTCTGACGTACATACTCAATAAACTGTTTAGCAGCATCTTCACCGCTAGCTTCTTCCGGGCATGCACGGATAATATGAGCAAGCTTTTCAACCTTTGCAAGCTTAAATTTTGTTACATCTTCAAGCTGGAAAGGCAGCAAAATAGAAGAAATAAGAGACTTACTCTTGTGATAACGAGAATATATACTCAAAGAAAGCAGAGTTCCAATTCCAACGCTCGAAGCAGCAGCTCCAAGAGAAATCAGACAGCCTGCCTGAGCAAGCAGAACTTCTGCAGGAGTTGTAATATCCAGAGTAGGAGAGCCATCGAGTGCATAAGAAAGAATCTCGAGCCCCTTTTCTATAAACATATCGCTGAAGAAGTTTGCTTTCTGAGAAAGATAAGCTTCTACTGCAATTGAAATCAAATCAATTGAAAGTGTAGATTTCTGGTTATCTGTAAGTGTGAGCATTAGATTAGGATCTGTAAGTACGAGCTTGCATACACCACCCTGAACACGAAGGAATTTAAGCTGATGGCTGCGTGAATCTACAATTGGAATGTCCTGTGTAAACATGAAAGGACTTCTGTAAGTTGTAGGAATACAGATACATGGAATTGCGTTAGCTGTAGGAAGTGCTCCATCTACGAAATTATAAAAATCATGAACTTCGTTGTAATAAGCGGCAACAGCACGTCCAACCTGAATGGCTTTTTCTCCACCAATTGCAATAATACCGTGAACGTGACCTTCTTTAGCAAGTCCGAGTGCGCGTGAAATAACCTGTGTAGTAGGACCTTCGGCCAGTTCTGCAAATACAAAGCTTTCAATTTTACGGTCTATCAAAGACTGCATAATCTGACCGGCGAGCTGTGCTTCATTGAGCATAGGATCCATGATTACCATGTAGCGTGAGCCCCATTCATGAACCTGAGCACCAAGACGGCTGATTGTATAAGGCCCTAAAATAATATTTGGATTTATTCTGAATGCTAAATCTGCCATTTTTTTCCTCTTCTCTCCTAATTCTCCATTTTTATATCTCTAAACAAAAAAAGACGGAAACGTGTTCCGTCTTTTGAGAGTCAATTAAAGGCCGCTATTAGAGTCCAATTGCAGACAGGAATTTGTCTGCTGCCGATTTAATTACGGCATCATTCAAATAATTTGGATCCTTGAGCTTTTCTTTAACGGCTGCTACGCGATCTGCTCTTACATCTGGAGTTTCATTTGCAACTTTTTCCAGGTAGTAAGCTTCAGCCATCTCTTTGGCTTCGTCAGATACGCTGATAGAATCGTATTCGCGGTCTACCTTTGCAGAGCTTTCGGTTTTGCGGAGATTCTGAACATTGTTCAGTGGATTTACACTGTTTACACCATTTATCATCATAACGTCCTACCCCTCTACCTTTTAATTATCGGTAGATTCATCAGAATTCTTAATATTTTTTACACCAGAAATAAAAACTGCAAACTCACCTTTAATAGCTTGTCGCGAAGAATAATCATTGTACAGGTCAACGGCCGTTCCACTGGTTATTTCCTCGTGCAGTTTTGTTAATTCACGTCCTACAACGATGCGCCGGTTACTTTCAATATCGGCAATGTCCGCAAGAAGTTTAGTAATTCTGAACGGACTTTCGTAAATTACTACCGCATTTCCGGTTTCCATCAGCTCTTTCAGACGGCTTCGACGTCTGCCTGGCTTTGGAGAAAGAAAGCCTTCAAAAATAAGTGTTTTACCGCCCGTACCCGCAACGCTCACAAGAGTTGCAAACGCAGCAGGGCCTGGAATCGGCACCACATCAAAACCTGCCTGGCGAACAACATCAACAAGAACAGCGCCCGGATCAGAAACTCCAGGAGTTCCTGCGTCACTAGCATAAGCAACGTCATGTCCTTCTTCCAGCAGTTTGACTATCTTTTCCCCAGCAACTCTTTCGTTTTGGGCCCTGCAGGAAATAAGCGGCTTTTTAATCTCAAAATGATTTAAAAGCTGCAACGTATGGCGGGTATCTTCAGCCGCAATATAATCTACGCTTTTGAGCGTTTCGATTGCTCTGTAAGTAATATCCCCAAGATTTCCTATCGGTGTTCCAACAACAAAAAGCTTTGCCACGCATATATTATAGAATGAAACGGAAGTGCTTGCAAGTGAAATATATATAAGAAAAAAGATAAGAAAAGACGCGTTTTTATCCGATATTTTTAATATGAGTAAGAAATCTGGAAAAAACAAGAAAAACACTAAGAAATTTGAAATCAAAAAGCTTTTCAACAAGAAAACAATTATTTATAGCATCAGTACACTTTGTGCTATCCTGCTTATTATTGGTATTTGTGTCGGAGTTAAAATAAACCGTAAGCGAAAAGCCGACAGAACTGTCCGTGTTGCTTTCTACGGGCTTTCTCAGGAGATGACAGAACTTCTAAAATCTCAGATTCCTCAGGAAGAGAATATTATTCTTGATTTTGATGTTATTTCTGAAGGAGATTTTGACCTTCAGATTATAAAAGCTAAATACGACATGCTTTTTACCTGGAATGGAGAAATTACATCTGCACTTTCCGGAGTTGCAGAGGATATTCCTGCTAAAGTACTGGAAACAATACCAAGCTCTCTCAGAAATAAAAAATGCATTCCGATTGTTCTTGATCATTGTGAACTGGCTTTCAGTACAGAAGTTATGAACAAAATCAAACTTGAGATTCCTATGAGCTATAAAAGTTTGACTGATTATTTGAATACTGCTAAAGGCGCTGTATTCAGTCCGTTCTTCTGTAATGGTGCTGAAAATCGTATTCTGATTGATTTTATCGGTGCTCTTGTGATGGCAAAAGGTGGTCTTTCTTCTTATGATAAGCTGATTGAAGAGCTTCGAAAGGCAGAGAATCTGGAATCTGTTATTGATATTGTTCTTGATGGTCAGAATCTGACTCTTCATTCAATTCTTGATGAACTTACAACCTGGCCAAAGGAAGGACTTACTCATCCTGCCTGGTTTAATGGAAAGGGAAATGACCTTTTGTTCTTTGCAGAAGATAAACAGCTTTCATGTTTCTTTACACTGCTAAGTGAACACAGAAAAATACCTTATAACGTAATCAAAAACTATGAATCTTCTTTGATGCCGACAGATAAGAATGCAGAAAACTATGGTTTGATTGCACCGGCTGTTTCGGTAATGCTGCTTTCTGACAATTCAAATAGTAAACGATATGTTGGAGCCTTCTTTACAGAAGATGCACAGACACTTCTTTCTGATAAAACTGCTCTTGCCCCAGTGCATTATAGGGCTCAGGCTTATGACCGGCAGGCAGATGATGTTCGCTTCTGGGCAGCATCATGCAAAGGCGGCGCTCAGCCAGACCTTTATTATGCAGTCTACCAGCGCCGCCTCGACGATTTAATTAAAATGTGTTCAGAAATCAGAAATTATGTACGCTAGTAAGTCTTAGGCACGAAATTTCTCTTTACTTTCTGAGAAGTTGTCATTTCAAGAGGTTCTTTTAGCAGTGTTACTTTAGAAATCTGAGAGTAAGCCTGGAAGTTTTTGTTTACTTTGGCTACTATTTTCTGAACTGCTTCAAGCACCTCATCCTGAACAAACTCATTATTACGTTCAAATCCTAGTGATTTATACAGATCATCACTAGGATAAATAAGTGCTTCAATCTCTTCAGAAGTCTTTTCATCATCTGCATAATAACCGCGAACTGTTATCTGCTGAATTTCATCATACAACTGGAATGCATCTTCAATTTCTTCAGGATAAACGTTCTTACCACCGCTTGTTACAATAAGATTCTTGGCACGACCGCAAAGTTTAATAAAGCCTTCGCTGTCGATGCTTCCAAGATCTCCTGTTTTAAGGAATCCATCTTCAGTAAACATAGCCTTGGTTTCTTCAGGCATATTATAGTAGCCCTGCATAACCATAGGTCCTTTAACTGCAATTTCACCAACTTCTTCAACACCCTTCTTGGTAATCACTTTTTCCGGATTAAGAATTTTGATTTCCTCGTAAGGTGCAAAAGACATTCCGACACTTTCACTCTTAAAGTGTTCAACCGGGTTTAATGCAATAATTGGTGAAGTTTCTGTAAGACCGTAGCCCTGGATAAAATCAATACCCATAGCGTTGTACTGACGGCAGACACTTGCAGCAAGAGGGCCGCCTCCCGAAATTGCAACACGGATTGTATAAATACTTGCCTGTTCAAGGACTGTTTTAAAAAGCCGTTTTCCAGGATTTACATGGAAAATCTTTTTAATCATATAAGAAAGCCAGCTCACAAAAGCGAGGAACCCTGCAACAACAGGTCCTTTTGATTTAATGCCTCTTTTGATTCCCGAAAGCAGCTTATTATATAGAAGAGGAACACCAAGCATGACAGTGATTTTTCCTTCTTTCAGTTCTTTGAGCAGCTTAGAAACAGCCATACTCTTTCCGAATACAATTGAAGCACCGGTCTGCAGCGGGTTTATAAAGGCTGCCTGCATTGTATATGCATGATGAATTGGAAGAAGTGCGTAGAAAACATCTGTGTTATAGTGATTAAAGTTCCTCTGTGCAATAAAGCCATCAGAAATAAGATTCCTGTGAGAAAGCATTACGCCTTTTGGCTTTCCTGTTGTTCCAGAGGTGAACAAAATGGCTGCAGTATCATATTCGGTAGCAGGTTCATTTGGTTCAGGTTTAGCTTTTGCCTTCAGATTATAGACATATCGTTCGCCGGCTTCCGGATTCAGCGAATATATCTTAACCCCGGGACAATTGTTTTTGTAGTAAAAAGCTTTATCGTCGTCACAGAAAACAAATTCAGGCTTTGCTGTGTTTACGATATTTACTACTTCTGGTTCGTGTAGTCCGTTATCAACAGGAACAACAATACCACTTGCAAAAAGAGCAGCAAGGTAAGCTGTCGCCCATTCGGGAGAATTCTTTCCCATAACGGCAACCCGGTCTCCTTTTTTAAGACCGTTTTCAATTAACCAGTCGGCAAGTGCAGTCACATTCGCAAGAACTTCGTTGTAGGTTTGAGTGCGCTTAGAATCTCCTGGTCCATCAAAGGCTGTAAAGCACGGACGTTCTCCGTTTCTTTTAGCCTGAATGCGAAGGAGTTCAGGGAATGTAGGCCATTCACCTTTGAACTCTGAGCCCCTAAAATCATCAAGGTACTTCCATGGAATATTATTTATTTCTGCCATATGATATATTTTAAGTCTGAAACTTAATTTTTGCAAAAAAATATCGACAATATAAATATGATGATTATAGATAAGGCTAAGGCTTTTTTAACTGAAAAAAGTGCCCGAGCGGCTGCTAAAAAAACACTTTCTCTTATGCTTCTTGTTTTCTGCATGTGTTGTATAAAACTTTGCGCAGAAGATACAAGTCCTGCTGAAGCACAGGTTATGCGTGAACAGTTTGTTACTGAAGCAAAAAAGCATGTCGGAGCACCTTATGTACTTGGTGCAATCGGCCCGGATAAATTTGACTGTTCTGGTCTTGTTTATTATACCGCTCGTGAATCAATCAAAAAGCAGCTTCCTCGTACTGCAAAGGCTCTTTATAACTATTGCCGTATTGTTCCAGATAAGGATAAGGAAGTTGGTGATCTTCTTTTTTTCAAAACAAATAATACTGCACCAATCACACATGTTGGCATTTATATAGGAAATAATCAGTTTATTTCTGCTATAAGTGATGGCCCTAATACCGGCGTTATTATTTCATCTCTTAAACAGGATTACTGGAAGCCGAAATATGTTGCCTGCGGACAATTTTTGCCTTCAGGTAAGCGAAAGGCAAATTCAGATTCTAATGAAACGGATTTTGAAGAAGAAGATTTTGTTGATGAAAAGAAATCTTCTGGAAACTCTGGCAGTAATATAAGCTTTAAAGGCAGCAGTTATTATAATCCAAAGGCAGAAGGTCTTGATGTCCTTGTAGCAGATGCCTCTCTTTTCTGTGACTGGTCTTTGATATCTCCTAATTCCTTTATGTTCCAGTGGCGTGGTATTGATTTACATACAAACGTGCGTTACACAAAATGGCCTCTGGAGCCAGGATTTGGTCTCGGTTTCAGATTTAATTATGGAATGGGTGTTTTCCAGATTCCGCTTATGTTCTCTGCAACTGTAAATGATTATTTCAGATTCTATGCGGGCCCGGTAATTACTTTTGGAAATGCACGAATGATGGTAACTGGAGAAGACGTAAAGGCTTCTGTATTCCCGGGAATTATAGGAGTATCACTTTCAACTCCGTCTATCGCAATTGGAAAGGCAAAAGCTCAACTTGTTCAGGATATAAGTTATACTGTTTTCAACAGACCTGATAATTCTGCGCTTTCCTTTACAAATTCTATATCTTCCGGTCTTGTATTTTTTACAGGTGTCAGGGTAACTTTGGGTATTGGAAGTTTGTTTAAATAGTATGAATAAAGCAATATGCTCATTTTTTATTTTGATTTTTGCAGCTCTTTTTATGTCCTGTCAGACAGAAATAACTCTTACTCTGCGGCAGGATGATTCTGTTGATATCCGTTTTGAAGGTGAATCTGGAGAGGCTTTTGCAAAACTGATTAATTCTGCAGCAGGTTTGGGAGCAGAAGATTCTTCTGTTTCCACAAGTGACCTTTTGATAGATTCACAATCTGTTTCTTATGAACTTGCTAAAGCTGGTTTTTCAGATATCGTAATAAATCAGAAAAAGGGTGGTGCTGTTTCAATCTCTATGTGTGATAAAAAACAGACCTCTTATGTCTTTTCATCAAAAATCATAAAGGCTGAAAAAGGAAAGCTGATAACAGCAATTACCCGAAAAAGTCTGGAAGATTTCTATAAGGCTTCGGATGAACAGACTCGAATGATTTTAGATCTTTTCCTGGCTCCTGTTTTTAATGATGAAGAAATGTCAGAAGATGAATATCTTGAAATGGTTGGAGCATTTTACGGAGAAGGAACTGCAACGGAAGTCAGTCAGAGTTTTGTAAAAATCAATCTGATATCTAAAGATGGAAGTAAAGAAACCTTGAATCTTCCGCTTACACAGCTTTTTTGCGGAAATTTCAACTACTAGCATAGACTTTTATTCAATTATTTTTTCTGAATATATGTATAACATTATGTTATGAAAGAGTCAGAAATTTTTATCAATCAACTTGGTTATCGCATACTTGATAACAAAAACGTTTTCGTAAGTAAAACTGCAAAGGGTGAAGCAGAACAGTTTTCTGTTTGTGAAAAAGCGGGTGGAAAAGTAGTTCTGACTGGTCCTCTTATTGCAGCTCCGGACGATGAGGAATCGGGCGGTGGATATTTTACCGGCGATTTTTCTGCGGTTCAGACACCAGGTGAATATTATATCCAGATTGGCGAAGAAAAAAGCTTTCCTTTCACTCTTTCAAATAACGTTTATGATGAATTAACTCTTTCTACCTTAAAATATTTTACTGATTCACGCTGCGGGCAGGGAATCTGCCATACAGGAATTGCTGAAGTTTATGGAACTGGAGAACAGAAAAACGTTCAGGGGGGCTGGCATGATGCCGGTGACTATGGACGTTATGTTGTTGCCGGGTCAAAAGCCGTAATGGATTTATTGCTCGGCTATAAGAAATGCCCTCAGAAATTTTCAGGCTTTGATCTTCTTGGTGAAGTTCGTTTTGAACTTGAATGGATGCTTCAGATGCAGAGGGAAGATGGCGCGGTTTATCATAAGATTTCCTGCTATCATTTCTGTCCTTTTATAATGCCTCAGGAAGAAAAAGATCAGCTTGTACTGGCTCCTGTTTCTACTGCAGCTACAGCTGATTTTGCAGGCTGTCTTGCTTATGCGAGTGGTTTTTATAAGGAAAGTGATCCAAAATTTTCAGCTCAGCTTCTGCAGGCTGCAATCAAAGCTCAGAATTATCTTTTTTCACATGATGATGAATTTTATATCAATCCTCCGGAAATAACTACGGGCGGTTATGGTGACCATGATGTCCGCGATGAACGTTATTTTGCCCTTTGTTCTCTCTTTGCAGCTACAGGAGAGAAAAATTATCTTTCTCAAGCGCTGAAATATCGTGAAGACAAGAAGAAAGATAAACCTGATCCAAAGCATCCCTGGAACTGTGGCTGGCAGGAAGGTTTTGGATGGCCTTTTGTTTCGGGCTATGGTACAGAGCTTCTTTTGGAAAATGAAGATAAGCTGGATGCAGACCTTATTTCAGAGATTCACAGTGGAATAATTTCGCAGGCAGAAAAATATCTTGAAACCTGTGATGCATCGGCTTTTAAATACTGTTCAAAATTTGTTTTCTGGGGCAGTAATGGTGCAATCTGTGATCTTGCGCATATAATGCTCATGGCTTTTGATTTAACAGGTAGAAAAGAATTCATAAAAGCTGCAAAGGCTCAGATAGACTTTATTCTTGGCTGCAATCCTTTGAATTACTGCTATGTTACAGGTGCTGGAACAAAATCTGTTGTACATCCTCATCACAGACCAAGTGGTGCAAGTAAAAAGGTTTATCCGGGAATGCTTGCAGGCGGGCCATGTGGTGCTCTTCTTGATGCTTATGCAAAAGAACATCTTGCAGGGCAACCGGCTCTTAAGTGCTATGCCGATGCAGAACCAAGTTATAGTACTAACGAAGTTGCAATTTACTGGAATTCTGCTTTTGTTTATACACTTGTAAGAGTATAACAGTCTAAATTCACGGACAGAAAAACGCCTCTCCCCACTGATTGCGAAAAGCAAGGGTTTCTTGTAGAATAATCCTATTAAAATCTCAGGAGATTATTATGTGCGGCATTGTCGGCTATGTTGGAAATAAAAATGCGACACCAGTTTTGATTAAGGCTTTAAAGAAGCTCGAATATCGTGGTTATGATTCAGCTGGTGTTGCTATATATACAGGGGAAGAAATTCTTGTTCAGAAGGCAAAAGGAAAACTCTTAAATCTTGCTGAAAAAATTACAGGTGAGATTATTCCTGATCAGGTAAAAAAGCAGGATTTTTCTGATACTGAAATGGCTTTATATGATAAGACCGGTGACTTCATTAAGGGATGCATGGGAATCGGTCATACCCGCTGGGCTACTCATGGTGAGCCAAGTGACTTGAACAGCCATCCACATACAAATATGGACGGCTCAATTTCTATTGTTCATAACGGTATTATTGAAAACTATGCAGATTTGAAGGCAAAACTTCAGGCTCAGGGTATTGTTTTTAAATCTCAAACAGATACAGAAGTTGTTGTACACCTACTTGATCAGAAGTATAAGGCAAGTGGTGATATTTTTAAGGCTGTAATTGAAACCCTTCATGTTCTTGAAGGATCTTATGCTATTGGAGTTATCTGTAAGGATTATCCAGACAGAATTATTGCTGCCCGTAAAGAGAGCCCTCTTGTCGTTGGAATTGGAAAAGGCGAAAACTTCATTGCTTCTGATGTTCCAGCCCTTCTGGAGCATACCCGTGATGTTTACTATCTTGGGGAACGCGAGCTCGCAGTTCTTTATACAGATCATGTTGATTTGTTCAATTTTGATGGTGAAAAAATCATTAAGCAGCCTAGCCATGTTGAATGGGATATGGATGCAGCAACAAAGGGCGGTTATGAACACTTTATGATTAAAGAGATTCATGAACAGCCTAAAGGTCTTACAGATACAATGCGTCCTCGTATTGTAAAAGATGCAAGTGGTAAGCCTGTTGATGTTTATTTTGAAGAAAACAAGATGGATGAAGCCTGGAAAAAGGCCAGCCGTGTAGTAATTACTGCATGTGGAACTGCATATCATGCCGGCGTTGTTGCAAAATATGCTTTTGAAAAGATTGCCCGTATGAAGGTAGATGTTGATGTAGCATCTGAGTTCCGTTATCGTGATCCAATTCTTGATCCAAGTGATATTTTTATGGTTATTTCTCAGTCTGGAGAAACTGCAGATACTTTAAGTGCTCTCCGTCTTGCTAAAGAGCAGGGACTTAAGGTTGTTGCAATCACTAATTGTGTTGGTTCAACAGTCAGCCGTGAAGCAGATGATGTAATTTATACTCTTGCAGGTCCAGAAATTGCAGTTGCTTCAACAAAGGCTTATACAACTCAACTGCTTTGTTTATTCCTGCTTGCTGTTAAGGCTGGAAAACTTCGCGGAACTTTATCTGATGAAGAGGCTACAAAGCTTTTGTGTGAACTTGAAAGTATTCCTTCTAAGATTCAGGAAATTCTTGATGGAAAAGATGTAATACAGAAGTTTGCTTCACAGCAGTTTAATAAAGACAAGATTTTCTATATCGGCCGTCAGTTTGACAGCGCAACATCCCTTGAAAGTGCATTAAAACTTAAGGAAGTTTCATATATGCATTCTGAAGCATTTGCAGCCGGAGAACTTAAGCACGGTCCTATAGCTCTTATTGATCCTTCAACTCTGGTTGTTGCAATTGCCAGCGAGCCTAAGCTTTATGACAAAATCGGTTCAAACATGGTTGAAGTAAAGAGCCGAGGCGCAACTGTAATGGTAATTACCCAGGATTCTGGTGATGCATTCGAAGGAAAGGCTGATTTAGTATGTAAAATACCGGAGTGTTCTTCAACACTTGCTTCGCTGCTTACCGTAATCCCAGCCCAGCTGTTCGCTTATTACTGTGCAATCATGCGCGGCTACAACCCGGACAAACCAAGAAACCTCGCAAAGAGCGTTACAGTAGAGTAAGTTAAAAAAAATCCAGTCAAAAGGCTGGATTTTTTTGTATACAACCGAAACCTGGGCCATCTTAGACTTGAACTCGCTCAAATAGCAAAGCCGTTAAAAAACGAGCTGCGACAGCGGGTCGTTTTAGGCTTTTCTTCAAAAATGCGCACAAACAAGCTATGCTTGTTTGTTTTAGAGAAATAAAAAAAGATTCCGCGAAAACGGAATCTTATATAAGAACTGGGCCATCTTAGACTTGAACCAAATCTATATAATTTACAACGAATATCTAATGCTTTTAGTGTATATTAGACTGATTTTACGGCTTTATCAACACTATTTAGCGTGATTTGAAGGCTTTATTTCTTACTTAACATTTGCAAAATTAAATCACTTTACATTTTGCTTAACATTTTTTACGATATTACAGACCAAGAATAAGTCTTATACCGTCTTCTATTTCTGTCATATCATATTGAGAAATTGTACCAACTTTTTCTGTCAATCGAGACTTGTCTATAGCACCAGTTTGAGAAACAACAGCCACAGAATCCTTAGAAAGTGAACTGGAAGATTTCTCTATATATACATTCGCAGGTGCATCAGCAAGCATAAGATTTGTTGTGAGAGGAACAACAATTACAGTTCGGAGTTCTTTAATGTTAAATTCGTTTGTTTGAACAATAACTACAGGGCGACGAAATCCTGTTTCACTACCAAAAGGTACTCCGTAATCAGCCCAATAAATCTCACCACGAGTCATTTTTAGTCAGTTCCCTCCAGGAATCAAGTGTAGCACCACAATAAGCTGTCTGCTCATTTTCTGGAATCTTTGAATATATTGCAGCAAGTTTTTCTGATATGTCTTCTGATTTTCTTGACTTAGCTTTTGCCTCATGTAAAAGGAATTGAACAAAATGCTCTACTTGCTCATAATATTCTTGTGGTAAAGTCTTAATCTGTTTTTCCAAAACTTCGTATGGCATTCTGAACCTCCTTATTTTGTTTGATTATAACACATTTTGTAGAAAAAGACATAAAAAAAGGATTTACAATCTTAAAATTGCAAATCCTCGTTGTGGGCCATGTTTGATTTGAACAAACGACCAAAGGATTATGAGTCCTCTGCTCTAACCGCTGAGCTAATAGCCCAAGTGGTATAAATTATATCTAAAAAAATCGGTTTTAGTCAAGATGAAGGAAAAACGTGATCATAAGTATTATAAGCAAAATAAAGAGATTAGCTTAACTATATCTTTTTTGTACTGTATGAATTCTTCATTTTTAGGTTCAACAAATAAAACCCAGTTAATTATTCCTAAAATATGGTTAAGGTAGTTCGTAAGCATCAAATGACGCTTACTTAACCGTTGGGAGAACCTTGAAAACTTTATAAAATATCCTGATGCAACCTTTTCGACCAATGCCGCGGAGCGCAGTGTAAAAAGTTGGGTAATGGCAAGGCGAAACTTCCTTTTTAGCGGCAGCGGTAATGGAGCAAGAGCTTCATGTTTTATTTTGTTCCTTATAGAAACGGAAAAGCAGAATGGAATTGCTCCTGAAGATTATCTCAGATGCATTTTTAAAAAGCCCCTTATGCTGCAACTGAAGAAGACTGGGAAAAACTCCTGCCATGGAATATTGAAATTACGCCTTATAAAATTCGTGAAGAATGGATTTAATGTGTGCTATAATTAGGTAAACTTAAATTTAATTTGCGGATACATGGAAATATTAGATCTAATTCAGATATAATATAGAAAAACAAAAAGTGTAGGGGCATGAAAGATGACATTCGACGGTTCTCAGAAAATCATAGGTAAGGGTGCACAGGCAGAAGTTCTGCTGTATCACGAATTTGCTTACAAGGTTTATAATCAGTCTTATCCTACAGAATGGATTGCATTTGAAAAACAGCAGCAGCAGGCGGTAAATAAGGCTGGACTTTGTCCTGTAAAATACTACGACACAGATGATCCGCATATTATCAAGATGGATTTAGTTGTAGGAGAGCAGCTGGAAAAATCAGTCCCTAAAGCTCCAGAAGAGGGCTTTGGGCTTCTTGCAAAGGCGTTCTGTTTTGTTCACGAAGCGGATGCCAGCAATACCACAATTCCGCCTCTTAGTGATACGGCAGGTCTTATGCTTTCTGATGAAGAAAAAGCAGAAGTGCTTCCAGTGATTGACCGCCTGTCACAAAAATACAAAAGTTGCATCTGCCATCTTGATATGCATTTTCTAAATATCATGATTCCAAATGATACACCCCTTATCGCAGATAAAATCAATTACACTATCATCGACTGGATGAACACACGAGTTGCCCCTCCTGTTTTTGACTACGCCCGAACTTATGTGATTTTTAATGAGTTTGCAAAAGAAGCCCTGGAGTTCTATAAGGCTGCAGTCTGGCCGGATGTTCAGACACTTGGAATTTCAGAAGAAGATTTCTTTGAGGCTGTGAAGGTTTGTACTATTCTGCGTAGTAAAGAATAATATTTTAGAGATTTTTGATATATCTAACTGGCAATTCATCGCACAGCCAGACTTTGTCATTTCCAATGTAGAATTTAATTCCGCGTACGGAACTGCAACTGCAAAGCCATCCTCCACGAAAGCTTTGCCGATGCAAAAAAACTCGCAATTGAAACTTACATTTTTATGATATAATTGTATAGTTATATAATGTCTTCGCCACCTGTGGGGTAAGGCTTTTCGGGGTTCCGCCTTTCGGCTCCATTCCTTCGGAACTGCCTTTTCAGGACAGCCCCTACAATCCCTAATGCAAATATGGTATAATAAAATATATACTGGTGATAAATAAAGAGTTAAAAAATGTTAATAAGACAAGCCGAAGAAAAAGATGTTATGGATATAAAGGATTTGTATTTCAATTTCCTTACAAAATATCCGCCGAAAGAAGAACAGGACATTGAAGCCTGGAAACAGCTCATCAATGAAATCAATAAAAGTGAAAGATTATTTCTCCTTGTTGTTGAGGAAGATAATCGCGTCGTTTCAACTGTACAGCTTGGAATTATACCGAGCCTTACTCATAACATGCGATCCTTTGCTGTTGTAGAAAATGTAGTAACCCACGAGAATTATCGTAAAAAGGGTTTTGCGTCTATGCTTTTGCAGGAAGCAATTAAAATCGCACAGGACAAGAATTGTTATAAAATCTTTTTGGAAACAGGATCAAACCGCGAAAGTACATTAAACTTTTATAAAGAAAACGGTTTTGAAATTGATACAAAACATTCGTTCCTCAAGAAGCTCTAAAAGCAAGGGAGAAAACTATGTCAAAAATGTTCGATGTGTATCAAAACTTTTCAGACTTATATGATGAATTAGTAAATCATGAAGATTACGAAAGTAATCTTTATAAGTTTCTGAGCAGCAAAATCCAATGGGAAAATAAAGTTGTCGGCGAATTTGGAATTGGAACCGGGCGGGTTACAAAGAACTACATAGACAAGGCACAGAAGCTTTATGCGTATGATAATTCGCAGCATATGATTGATAAGGCAAAAGAAAACTTATCAAAGTGGGCGGATAAAATAGAATATGAAGTTCTTGATAACAGTAAAATCAATTCTATTGAAAATACATTTGATGTAATAATTGAAGGCTGGAGTTTCGGGCATCTGGTTGTTCAGGATGATGTAAATCGAAATCAGACTATTCAGTACCTTATCAGCGAAACTAAAAAACGTGCAAAGGAAATCATCTTCATTGAAACATTGGGAACGAATGTAGAACTTCCAAATCCACCTGGAGAAAATCTTTCGCAATTTTATCATGCACTTGTTGAGGCTGGCTTTAAGGAGCACATAATTCAAACTGATTATAAATTCAGCAATTGCGAAGAAGCAGGAAATATAATGGGCGCCTTTTTTGGTGACTCGATGAAAAATGATATCATTCAAAAACAATTAAATGTAATAAAAGAATTTACAGGAATATGGATTTATAGTAAACGTAAATTCAATTTGCGGATACAAAGAAATAATCCTGTTTCAGGTAAATAATGCTTTAAGACTTTACCACCAGCATGTGTAATAAAAAGCTTACGAGATATAATCGATCCTGATTATTGGTATATTTTCCCAGATGAAATTAATTAATCCTATGTCCACTGAGGAATAATGTCTTTTTTCTGATTTTCTGGTACGAACTCTTCAAGCTTCATTAAAAACTTGTAAAGATGGCCTTCACCATTTCCTGATGGTGCCATTGGTGCAGGACCGTAGTATGGGATGTGGACTGTATCATAATCAGATATAGAATTCTTACAACATATTTCAACATTTCCATAGTAGGAACGGTCTGCATCACTTCCTCCCATTTCCAGTAAAATAAAATCATCTTCAGAATGACTCAATGAAATTTGATCTGAACCACGGTTATATAATTCTTTCTTAAATGATCTTATTGTATTGATTACCCACAACACATCTTCTTTGTGAAGATATATTGTTCTATCTCCTATGTGCCTGTTTGAAAAAGTACTGTAACATTCTTCTGAAATTACAAGATATTCTTCCTTTATATTAAATTCATATTTATATCTTTCAGTTAACACATCCATTTTTATTCTCCCTATATCTGCTTAATAACCCCTTGAAAATCTCTTTCAATATTTCGTCGCTGTATAGTTTTTTGTCTTGTTTTATCTTCAGTTTGTTTCTTTTCAACTATAGTTTTTTTGGTTTTATCTCTTTGTTTTTTGCTTTACTCATTCTTAAATTTTTCAATTATTGATTTGCAATATTACCATTGTGGAATAATGTCTTTTTTCTGATTTTCTGGCACAAACTTTTCCAACTCTTTTAAGAACTTATAAAGATGGCCTTCACCATTTCCTGATGGTGCCATTGGTGCAGGACCGTAGTATGGGATGTGGACTGTATCATAATCAGATATAGAATTCTTACAACATATTTCAACATTTCCATAGTAGGAACGGTCTGCATCACTTCCTCCCATTTCCAGTAAAATAAAATCATCTTCAGAATGACTCAATGAAATTTGATCTGAACCACGGTTATATAATTCTTTCTTAAATGATCTTATTGTATTGATTACCCACAGAACATCTTCTATATGCAGGTATATTTTATCATCTCCTAAATACCTGTTTGAAAATACGCTATAACATTTTCCTGTTATTACTAAATATTCATTCTCAATTTTAAACTCATATTTATATCTATGTATTTGTTTATCCATTTTTGTACCTTTTTTTTAACTTATACTAAATGTACATTTTTCTCACAATTACCATTGTGGAATAATATCTTTTTTCTGGTTCTCTGGTACGAACTCTTCAAGCTTCATTAAAAACTTGTAAAGATGTCCTTCACCTTCTCCCGATGGCGCCATTGGGTCAGGTCCGTAGTATGGAATGTGGACTGAATCATGGTCAGACTTAGTATTTTTGCAACTTATATTAACATTACCAAAATACTGTCGATCGGCATCACTTCCACCCATTTCTATATATACATCATCATCTTCTGTATGTTGTAACCATTCATCATCTGAACCTCGATTATACAATTCTTTCTTGAATGAGCGTATTATATTGATTACCCACAGTACATCTTCTATATGCAGGTATATTTTATTATCTCCTATATATTCGTCAGATAATGTACTGTAACACTTTCCTGTTATTACTAAATATTCATTCTCAATATTAAAGTCATATTTAAATCTATGTGTAAATCTATGCATATTTAATCCTTATATTCTTTATATAATAAACTACCACTGAGGAATAATGTCTTTTTTTTGTTCATCTGGTACGAACTTTTCAAGCTTCATTAAAAACTTGTATAGATGGCCTTCACCTTCACCCGATGGCGCCATTGGGTCGGGACCGTAGTATGGGATGAGAATTGATTTATATTTTGAATAATCATTCTTACATGCAATTTCTACATTACCATAATATTGTCTATCTGCATCACTTCCACCCATTTTCAATAAAATTAAATTATCTTCAGAATGTTGTAATAATACTCGATCAGAACCTCGATTATACAATTCTTTTTTGAATGAGCGTATTGTATTTATTACCCATAATATATCTTCTTTATGAAGATATATTTGATCATCTCCTAAATACCTGTTTGAAAATACACTATAACATTTTCCTGTTATTACTAAATATTCATTCTCAATATTAAAGTCATATTTAAATCTATCTGTAAGACTATCCATATTTAATCCTTATATTTTGTATATATTAAATTACCACTGAGGAATAATGTCTTTTTTTTGTTCATCTGGTACGAACCTTTCAAGCTGCATTAAGAACTTGTAAAGATGACCTTCACCTTTTCCTGAAGGAGCCATTGGGTCAGGTCCGTAGTATGGGATGTGGACTGAATCATGGTCTGATTTTGAATTTGTACAGGAAATTCTAACATCTCCATAATACGATCTGTCGGCATCACTTCCGCCCATTATAATAAATACGAAATCATTCTCCTCATGATCTAATAATTCATCATCAGAACCACGATTGTATAATTCTTTCTTGAATGAGCGTATTGTATTGATTACCCACAGTACATCTTCTATATGCAGGTATATTTTATCATCTCCTATATATTCGTTAGAATATGTACTGTAACATTTTCCTGTTATTACTAAATATTCATTTTCAATACTAAATTCATATTTATATCTTTCTGAAAGTCTATCCATATTTAAGCCTTATATTTTCTATATACTAAACTACCACTGAGGAATAATGTCTTTTTTCTGATTTTCTGGAACGAACTCTTCAAGCTTCATTAAAAACTTGTAAAGATGACCTTCACCTTCTCCCGATGGCGCCATTGGGTCGGGACCGTAATATGGGATGTGTAATGAATCATGATCAGATTTTGAATTTGTACATGAAATTCTAACATTACCATAATACGATCTATCGGCATCACTACCTCCCATATATATCATAATAAAATTTTTATCTGAATGACGATGTGATACTCTATCAGAACCTCGATTATACAATTCTTTTTTGAATGATCTTATTGTATTGATCACCCACAGAACATCTTCTATATGCAGGTATATTTTATCATCTCCCATATATTCGTTTGATAATGTACTGTAACACTTCCCTGTTATTTCTAAATATTCATTCTCAATTTTAAACTCATATTTGTATCTATGTATTTGTATATCCATTTTTGTACCTTTTTTTAACTTATACTAAATGTACATTTTTCTCACAATTACCATTGTGGAATAATATCTTTTTTCTGGTTCTCTGGTACGAACTCTTCAAGCTTCATTAAAAACTTGTAAAGATGTCCTTCACCTTCTCCCGATGGTGCCATTGGGTCGGGGCCGTAGTATGGGATTTCAATTGAACCATAATGTAAGGAATCATTTTTACATGTAATTTCAACGTTACCAAAATACTGTCGATCGGCATCACTTCCACCCATTTCTAAAAGAACAAAATCGTCTTCTTCATGTTCTAATAATTCATCATCTGAACCTCGATTGTATAATTCTTTTTTGAATGAGCGTATTGTATTTATTACCCACAGTACATCTTCTATATGCAGGTATATTTTATCATCTCCTATATATTCGTTAGATAATGTACTGTAACACTTTCCTGTTATTACTAAATATTCATTCTCAATATTAAAGTCATATTTAAATCTATGTGTAAATCTATGCATATTTAATCCTTATATTTTCTATATACTAAACTACCACTGAGGAATAATGTCTTTTTTTTGTTCATCTGGTACGAACTCTTCAAGCTTCATTAAAAACTTGTAAAGATGACCTTCGGCTTCTCCCGATGGCGCCATTGGGTCAGGGCCGTAGTATGGGATGAGTACTGAATCATAATCTGACTTAGTATTTTTGCAACTTATATTAACATTACCAAAATACTGTCGATCGGCATCACTTCCACCCATTTGTAAAAGAACAAAATCGTCTTCTTCATGTTCTAATAATTCATCATCTGAACCTCGATTATACAATTCTTTTTTGAATAAGCGTATTGTATTTATTACCCACAGTACATCTTCAATATGCAGGTATATTTTATCATCTCCTAAATACCTGTTTGAAAATACACTATAACACTTTCCTGTTATTACTAAATATTCATTCTCAATATTAAAGTCATATTTAAATCTATGTGTAAGCTCATCCATATTTAATCCTTATATTTTCTATATACTAAACTACCACTGAGGAATAATGTCTTTTTTTTGTTTCTCTGGAACGAACTCTTCAAGTTTCATTAAAAACTTGTAAAGATGACCTTCACCATCTCCCGATGGCGCCATTGGGTCGGGGCCGTAGTATGGGATGTGGACTGAATCATGATCAGATTTTGTATTTGTACATGAAATTCCAACATTACCATAATACGATCTATCGGCATCACTACCTCCCATATATATCATAATAAAATTTTTATCTGAATGACGATGGGATACTCTATCAGAACCTCGATTATACAATTCTTTCTTAAATGATCTTATTGTATTTATTACCCACAACACATCTTCTTTGTGGAGATAGATTGTTTTTGAGGCTCTATATTCATTTGTTAGAGTGCTGTAAGATTTGCTTGTAATAGTTAAATACTCTTCTTCTATCTCAAACTCATATTTATATCTTCTTGACATTGATTCCATTTTTGTACCCTTTTTTTAACTTATACTAAATGTGCATTTATTTCACAATTACCATTGTGGAATAATATCTTTTTTCTGTTCCTCTGGAACGTAGTCTTCAAGCTTCATTAAAAACTTGTATAGAAGGCCTTCACCTTCACCCGATGGCGCCATTGGGTCGGGACCGTAATATGGGATGTGAAGAGTATCATAATCTGATTTAGAATTTGTACATGAAATTCTAACATTACCGTAAAATGATCTATCGGCATCACTTCCTCCCATTTTTATGAATACAAAATCATTTTCCTCATGATCAAATAATTCATCATCAGAACCACGATTGTACAATTCTTTCTTGAATGAGCGTATTGTATTGATTACCCACAGTACATCTTCTATATGCAGATATATTTTATCATCTCCCATATATTTGTTTGATAATGTACTGTAACACTTTCCTGTTATTACTAAATATTCATTCTCAATTTTAAACTCATATTTGTATCTATGTATTTGTATATCCATTTTTGTACCTTTTTTTAATTTATACTAAATGTACATTTTTCTCACAATTACCATTGTGGAATAATATCTTTTTTCTGGTTCTCTGGTACGAACTCTTCAAGCTTCATTAAAAACTTGTAAAGATGTCCTTCAACTTCTCCCGATGGCGCCATTGGGTCGTGGCCGTAATATGGGATGAGGACTGAATCATGATCAGATTTTGAATTTGTGCATGAAATCATAACATTACCATAATATTGTCTATCTGCATCACTTCCTCCCATTTTTATGAATACAAAATCTTTTTCCTCATGATCTAATAATTCATCATCAGAACCTCGATTGTACAATTCTTTCTTGAATGAGCGTATTGTATTGATTACCCACAGTACATCTTCTATATGCAGGTATATTTTATTATCTCCTATATATTCGTCAGATAATGTACTGTAACACTTTCCTGTTATTACTAAATATTCATTCTCAATATTAAAGTCATATTTAAATCTATGTGTAAATCTATGCATATTTAATCCTTATATTCTTTATATAATAAACTACCACTGAGGAATAATGTCTTTTTTTTGTTCATCTGGTACGAACTTTTCAAGCTTCATTAAAAACTTGTATAGATGGCCTTCACCTTCACCCGATGGCGCCATTGGGTCGGGACCGTAGTATGGGATGTGAAGAGTATCATAATCTGATTTAGAATTTGTGCATGAAATTCTAACATCACCATAATACGATCTGTCGGCATCACTTCCGCCCATTATAATAAATACGAAATCATTCTCCTCATGTTCTAACAATTCATCATCAGAACCTCGATTATACAATTCCTTTTTGAAGCTCCTTATCGTATTTATTACCCACAACACATCTTCTTTGTGGAGATAGATTGTTTTTGAGGCTCTATATTCATTTGTTAGAGTGCTGTAAGATTTGCTTGTAATAGTTAAATACTCTTCTTCTATCTCAAACTCATATTTATATCTTCTTGAAATTGATTCCATTTTTGTACCCTTTTTTTAACTTATACTAAATGTGCATTTATTTCACAATTACCATTGTGGAATAATGTCTTTTTTCTGTTCCTCTGGAACGTACTCTTCAAGCTTCATTAAAAACTTGTAAAGATGGCCTTCACCTTCTCCCGATGGCGCCATTGGGTCGGGGCCGTAGTATGGAATTTCAATTGAACCATAATGTGAGAAATCATTCTTACATGTAATTTCAACGTTACCAAAATACTGTCTATCGGCATCACTTCCACCCATTTCCAATAAAATAAAATTATCTTTAGAATGTCGTAATGATATCTGATCAGAACCTCGATTATACAATTCTTTCTTAAATGATCTTATTGTATTGATTACCCACAGAACATCTTCTATATGCAGGTATATTTTATCATCTCCTATATATTCGTTAGAATATGTACTGTAACATTTTCCTGTTATTACTAAATATTCATTTTCAATACTAAATTCATATTTATATCTTTCTGAAAGTCTATCCATATTTAATCCTATAACAATTATATAATAACAAAAAGAATTCATTTATACATGATTACAACTTTTCATTACTTTATATTTAGCGGGAGGTCTAAATAAAGTCAATAATCCAGGGGAGAAGTTTTTCCCAGTCATTCTCAGTTTCAGAATAAGGGGCTTTTTCAAAAAGACATCTGAAATAATCTTCAGGAGCAATACCATTCTGCTTGGCAGTTTCAATAAGGGACAGAATAAAACATGATGCTCTTGCTCCATTACCGCTACCGCTGAAAAGTAACTTTCGCCTTGCCATTGCTTCAAACTGGCATTCTCGTAAACCTTTTGGTCCACCAGGTGGTAGAGCTGGAAGTTTTGCAAAAGGAAGTGGAGTTTTCCAGGCTTGTACCCAATCAGGAAGAATATTGCCGTAATTCTGTGCTTGTTCAGCAACTTCAAGACCAAGTTTATTTTCTTCAACAGCCTGCGCATTTACAGCATCAGGAGTAAAGTCATCACGAGGAACAACAGTCCAGCCAGAATCTTACAACATCTGGTCAATTTTTACACGAGCTTTCTGTTCTGGTAACAAATCATCATATCTACGAGTATGATCAATCCTGTATTCAGCCATAAACTTATCCTAATGTTCTGATAATACGAAGCTATGAGAATATTATACCACAGACCGCTTCATACTTACAGAAATTTTACCATATATATGTGTCAGGAATTGACACTCATACCTCTTTGCAACCTTGCAAAGCCATGCTTTTGCGGTTGCAGCGTGTTTTTCAGGTCGCCGTGCGTACCTGAGATGTGATAGACCGGCGTAACGGTCTGGGGCCCCTCTACTAATGTTGATGCGAAGTGTCAACTTTAGTGTGGGGTGCACTGAAGACGACCGTCTGACAGGGCATAAAAATGCCCCAGAACCGAGTAAAATGCCGTGCATTTTTACCGGGACTGGGGCTCGTTTTTCATTTCGCAACCTTGCAAAGCTACCTTTCTATGCCGCTTCTTACGATGCCTCTGCGATATTCAGAGTAGTTTCTGCAGCCTCTTGATTCCAAGACGTTGGCAAGTTTTCTTAAATAACCTGGTGTCATATTCATGAACCAGTTTTCCAGATTATTGAAAAGATTTTTAAGACCGCTAAAGAAAGCATCCACCATATTTTCAACATTTTGTGGAGTTGGATTTTTAGCGTAGCTGCCGTGGCATCGCTTAAGCTCTTCCATTTCCTGATAATATTCAAAACTTCCAGCCTGAACCAGAATTCCATCACGTGTTTTAATCCATGCGCCTTCCATGATTTTTAATTCTTCCACATATTCCTTTGTTACTTTCAATTCACCATTCAGTCTGGCAATTTCTACATCCTTCATTGAAGTTACTTTTTTTAAGCGTGAATAATCATACTTTATGCTTTCAAGATACTCGCGGTCTGCTTCCTCAATTTCTCTTTCTATTTTCTGGTTATATTCAATTTCTTTAAGATTGTCGAACTTTTCAAAATACACCTCTTCCCTTCTCTTAAGAGAAGCTTCCTTTTCGGAAAGTTCAGTTTCCTTTTTTTTAAGTTCTTCCTTTTTGTTATCATTTGCAGTCTTTGCAAGTTCATTTCTCAGCTCTTTAGAATTGGCGTTCTGCTCTTTTCGGGTAGCCTCTTCCAGTTTTTCATTTGCATCCTTTTCCAGTTGTTTTGCCTTACGCACTTTTTCATCCGCACTATATACCACATTCCATCGGTTATTTAATTGCTCGGCAGATTTATTCATGTCTGCTATTTCAGAATTAATTGCATCTATTGTCACATCAAGCTCTTTTGATTTCTTTTCGTTCTCCTTATGCAGCTGCCATTCATCACAGGTCATGTGCTTATGCTTTGGTCCAGATGTACGGTCAATTTTCAATCCATAAGATTCTGCAAAATCTTGCAAAGAATGGCGAACATCTTCTTCCCATTGCTGTTGTGCGGTTCCTTTTCCTTTCTCAGTAAAGTATCCCATCTGCGCAAGGCAGGCACTCATTGAACACTGAAGAGGAAGACTTGTTGTAAGAACTTTTCCATATCGCTCATAACAAACTTTCTGCCAGTTCATCTTCTGCCATTTTTCTTCATTAAATTCTTCGCCATTTTCAGCCGCTTCTTTCTTAAGGCGTTCTTTTTCTGATGCTTTAAACTTTTTGAAATCTGCAAGTTCTTCTTTAGTCAGTCTTTCTGCAGTAAAGATAATGTCGTGATGAATCATGGATGGAGAACGTACCCTTTTACCGGTTTGGGAATCGATTGAAAACTCATCATTATGAAGATAGGCTCCGGCTGTTCTTACCAAAGGCCAGCGTTTTGGAAACTCCTCTGTAACAAACTTTGTAAGGATTTCACTTGCTTTTTCTCTGTCTGGAAAGTTATCACGGTTTCCAATCTGATACTGAAACTCATAGCAGGCTTGTGTAAAATCTTTACCGCGGTCTCTTCCTGTAGCTTTCTGTTTGTCTTCGGTCTGCTCTCTTGATTGAAGAAATTCAGCTGCATAACCTTCTGCAGTTTTTCTACGGTCTTTACGTCTCTGTTCTGAATTGTATTCTTCAATCGCTGGACCAAAGATTTTATCAAAAGCTTCTGGGATTGTTCCTAAATCAATAAGAATCTGATGCGGTAAATCAAGATCAATGTTTTTGCGTGTCGCAACATACTGCGGATCCCGTATATTATGTCCGCGTTTAACATCAGGTCTGCAATGGGCTTCGACTCTAAACCCATGCCCACTTGTAGGCTGTGGTTCGATATATTCATGTTTTGCTGCCATACTGTACTCCTAAGTTATGCAAAAATTGGGCAGGCATAAAAAGGACTTCTGGCTGTCACACAGAAGTCCTTGATTGTTAAGCAGTTTCTTTTACGTTTTTAAATACTTTTGATTCTTTTAGGATTTCCGAAAGGATGTCTTCTTCATCTTTGCTGAACTCGGCCGCATTGATATTCAAATGATTTAATTTTTCATCACACAAAATTTCATCAATTGTTTTACCAAGTGCAAGCTCTTTCTTAAAATAAAGAAGTCCTGTCCTGAACCCTTCTTGTTCCAAACTTCTTGAATGGTCAGAAAACTTTTCTTCAGTCTTCTTTTTTTGTTCCTTGATTTTTGGCTTGGAAGAAGGCTCTTCTTTTTTCTCTGATGAAACAGTTTCTGTTTTCTTCTCAGGGGAAGCCACTTCTTCCTTCTGTGCAGAAAGTTCTTTCTTTGTTTCATTGTAGGCCATGTTCAAAGAAATCTTACCATCCTTAAAAGCTTCAAGAGTTTCTGGACTCGCTTTTCGCTCCACCTCTTTTATTTTTGCAATCTGACGAGGGCTAACCTGTAATTCGGCGGCAATCTCTGCATCACTTTTTGCTTTCTTTCCATCAGGACCTTTTAGTTCTGCAAGCTCCATATAGATCCTTGCAATTTCCTGATCTGAAAGATTTCTGCGGTCTGTCTGTTCGCGGAGTGCATACTTTTTTGCCTCTTCCAAAGTTGCAAAATGATGAACGATACACGGAACTTCTTTAAGACCTGCTTTAATTGCACAATGGCGGCGAGTGTGACCATCAATCAGAATGTACTTTCCGTCATGAGCCCAGACATGCAGTTCGTGGCCTGGCTTAAAGCCTTCAACTTTCATAGATTCTGTCATTGCAGATACAACAGATTCATCCATCGCAAGCATTTTTTCAAACTCAGGTAAAAGAACAATGTCTTTGATTTTCAAAGTCTTTTTCTGATTTGCCTTCTGCAAATTGTTAATCTTATTTTTGATTGTGTTTGTAAAATTAAAGTTCATAATGTCTCCCAAAGTGTTTTAGTTTAAGATTCCATATTCTTTCCAGAACTGGATTTTTTCATTTTCAAGAAGAAACGATCTTCCGGTTTTTGCTTTTACTTGATTTGTGAATTCGTTCAAAGCCTTTTCGTATGATTCTTTTTCAGAATCCGACATCTCGTAGATTTTCTTTTTGATAACAAAATCTGCTTGTGTCTGGTCATTGATTTCACGAAGTGAAACTCCACAGGTTGGACATGTAAAGTCATATTCCTTAAAGCGGGTAAAACAAACCGGACAGTCAATGTATCTGATGTTCTGTTCTGCCTTCTTTGTTTCTACAGGCTTTTTGACAAACGAAGAATTTTTGAAATCCCTCATTATGGAACTTGCCAGAGCCAGTTTTCTGAATAAACCTTCAAAGGATTTCTGAACATTTCCAAGCTTTGTCCGCTCAAAAACATATTTCAGATATGCCTCAAGGTTAGCTTCTTCGATCCCGGCATTTTCAAGCTGTTTTAGAACAGCCTCTTCAAAGTTCTTGTCGAACGGATATTCACTACCAAATAAACCTTTTATGATATTTACAAAAACTGACTCACTAACTTTTTCTGATTCCGGGTTAGTTAGTTCAGTTCTTTGTTTATCAGTATTTAGTTTATTAGTAGTTAGTAGTGTCCGATTATCCAGAACTGGATTTTCCATATCTGGATTATCCACATCTGGAAAATCGGTAAGTGGATGAACATCTGTATCAGCATCTTTTGCTTCAGGACTTTCAAATACTTGATATACGGTATTTTCGAAACATCCATCTTTTCGACGATTTCTGATTTTTTTGATATATCCGTATTCTTCAAGCATCTGAATTGCTGAATACAAAGCAGCTTTTCCATCGCTAGAATGATTTACAATCTCCGAAATATGAATTTTCCAATCATCTGGTAAACTCATCAGATATGTATGAACGCCTTTTGCCTTCCAGGAAATTCTGTCATCACGGATGCAGGTGTTATCTAGAATTGTGAAGTTGTCTTTACGATGTTGCTTAACAAAATATGTTTCGCTCACAAGTCCCCCTGTAGTACATCCCATAGAAAGACTCGGTATCTAGAAACAAACATACTTTTCTGATATAAGTAGAACTATGGTTAGTTTTAGTATGGTTTACAAAACTGCCTGCCCATGCGATTGAGTTGCCGCTCAGTCGCATTTTTGTTTTATTGCTCATGCTGGAACCTCCGCTCTCTGCTGAGCTTTCTTTGCAAGCTTTATGTACTTCTCCGGAACAACAGTAATGCCACATTCCTTTGCATAGTCAATGTAATCAGCATCACTGATTTTAAGCCACTTCATAACTTCCTCACGAGGAAATGCAAGACGTCCAGCGATAAATACTGAAAACTTAGGATTTCCACACCCTGGAAGTAAAAAGCGATTGCACTTGTAAGTGTTGAGTGCAGCACCACCTTTGAGTCCGGCACAATCCTCGATTGTGTAAAACTCTTTCTCGAAAGTGACTTTTTCTGCAGGCTTTTCAAGCATCTGTGTGATAGCTGAAAGTTCGCGAAAAAGCTTTTCGTTTTGAAGCTGAATCTGCTTCAACTCCAAATCAAAATTGTTCATAAATCCTCCCTTCGACTGTTTTTGATTCGGGATATTTATAAAAACAGTCTTCTGTGATATAATGATTAATACAAGCAAATACAAATCTCTGACCTGACAGGTTTTGATTAGTATTAATTAAATATCGCAAATAACAATATTATTGTTACTATCGATTTATACACTTAATATAATCATAATTATTGATATTGTCAATAAAATTGACGGTGTATTTTATGGGTTTTGGAATAGATTTAGTAAACAGAATTGATCAAGTTTTATCTGACACAGGAATGTCGCGAAAAGAGTTTGGAGAAAAACTCAATATTGTTCAGAGTACATTGGCGACATGGAAATCCCGTGATATATGTCCGCCTGTCGACACCCTTTCAAAAATAGCGGATGAACTAGAAGTCTCACTCGACTGGCTGATCGCAGGCTATCCTGGCTGGGGAGTAGATAAAGAGACCTTTGGCGAAAACTCAAGAGAAGCTGTCCGAGAACGAATTTACAAAGCCCTTATAAAAAAAGATGAACTTCCATCCGAAGAAGAACTTGCAAGAATACATACTGAAAACAAAACATCTTTCCCAATTTCATATCAGGCATTAAGAAACTGGTCCAAAGGCCGAATCAGTCTGGATATGTATTTCTTCCAGCAGATGGCATACAACTTAAAAACAAATATCCAGTACCTTCTTACAGGCCAGGATGACAAACTCCCTCAGGACTTTGATCCGGTACTCTTCAAAGCTGCCAGAGAAAACGCAAACAGCGTACACTGCCTCTACAATCTAAGCGAAGATAAAAAGAAAATCGTTTCAGATATGCTAAATAAGCTCATGGAGTTGGAACACTTAGAACACGTTTCCAAGAAATAAGATTTAAAATGAAACTGGCTTGCTGGTAATCCAACAAGCCACATTTTTTGCTCCGTTGCACTTTTTCAAGGGAGTTTTATTTAAATCTCCATCAAATAGTCTTCCACGTTTTTATACTGAACACCGTTTTCTTCTGAGCAGCTTTCTCCACGATATAGTACTACTTTTTCCAGGATTTTTCCGAATCTGAACTCTGTCTGTTTACAATTATCTTCGTTAATAAGATGGCGGTACTGGAACGGAGATTTTTCTTTACTGTGCTTAATTTCATAGATTTTACAGCAGACATTTTCAGGATCATAAACGACCATATCAAATTCTCCAACCGCAAACTGCAGCTTAAATACTTCGAGATTTGGATTTGCTTTTTTTGTTTCAAGCTGAACAATCTCTTCAAGCATACGGCCTTTTATATCATCAAGAATTCTTTCCGTAATTCGCTTTCGTACCTGAGCATCAACATTCTTAAAAGTTTCATCCATCATCAAACTTTTTATCAATGACTCGGCCTGAGAGTAACGTAAACCTGGCTGACTGAACACTGTAGTAACTTGCTTGTTATTTAAGTCATTCATGTTTACAAGAGGAATATCACAGGTTAAATCTAACAAATCAAGATATTCTTTTATTTCAAGTCTATGAACATCCTGAATATCAATTTTCTGTTCCTCTTTATTTCGGATTTTAAGGAACTTCTTTAAGCGTTCTGTAATTTTTTCACCATCAACATCATCAAGAATATCAGTAGGATTTTCACGGTCCTTTCGCATTATATCTTTTGCACTACCAAAGTCATGCGATTTAAAAGCTCGTGTAAGAACTTCAATCGTGAATTCGTGATTCATATCTTCGACAATTCTATTTATGGCACTTGTAAGTTCACCTTTATCATAAAGTGACTTTAGATTTCTGAAATGACTTCCATACTGATAGTTTTTAAGTGAGTGCTGGATATTTCGAGCAATAGCCGTATTAACATAATCAGCTGTACTTTTCTTTGTGCCGAAAATCCCTTTGTTATAATTGTCTCCACTCTGGCTCATAGTGCCACCAAATTCCATGTACTGGTCTATATCATGGATGCCTAAAACATTTGAAAACTCACGGAACGGAATAAACGTAGTGTGAAGCAGAATACATCGGTCATAAAGCTGTTCATCTTCCGAAAAAACAAAGCCAAGAGAATCTGTTCCAGAAAGAACTATTTTCATTCCGCTGGAGGCAAAAACATCGGAAAATAAAGCTGCACCTTGTATATAATCGTCCATCATTGTTACTTCATCAATGAATACGTATTTATATCCAAGAGTCTCTAGCTTTCGTAAATCTTTATTTACATCAGCAAGCGTGTTTGTAGAATTAATCTGAATAAAGACAGTTTTATTTCTGTCTTCGTCTTTAATGTTATAAATAATCTGGCGAATCAAGGTTGTTTTTCCTGTTCGTCGCAAACCATACAGGATGAAAACTTTGTCATGAGAATCGCTATATACATATTGTTCGAGCGCAGAATATAATTCTCGTTTCTTGTAATCCTTAATTGAGGCAGCGAAATCTTTCAGCGTTTTTCCAATTCTTACATCAGTAATAAAAGTTGGAGCTTCTTCCTGCGCTTCCGAAGTATCCAGGTTTTTATGACTTTCAAGATTTGACAATTGTGTTTGCAGGGACTTTCTTTCTTCAATCTGCTGTTTCAGATACTCGTGTTCATCTTCTTTGACAATGCGGGAACGCTGTTTACCATTCTCAGTCCATTGATAGTAAGTATAAGCCTTACCCCTGATTGTTTTTGTAGTAAGACCACCAGATGGAAGAGAGTCGATTTTTTTTAGGATTTCTTCTGCATTCATGCCTATATTGTAACTTATGTAACTTAGTTGCGCAAGTTAATTAAGTTACATAAGTTACACACAGAAGGTTTACCTGGGAGTTTTGTTTGAATATGGTATTTTTTGCCGATATATTTTGTCGAGTATAATCGACAGATAACCATTTAAGTTGTCGAATACAGTCGACATTATTTGTTACCAAAATTGTATAGTTTTGGTAAAATTTTTAATCTACTTGGGAGGTTTCTGTTGAGCTAGGGATATTAACTAGGGATATTAGCTGGGGATATTTCATATAACCTAGTAACATTATAAAAAAACGGCATACACCATAAGTGTATACCGTCTTCTATGAAATATAATGTTTCTAAAAGTCAGAAAAGCTTAAGCTTCAACAGGAACTTTTGCAGCAATTTTTTTTACTTCTTTTACAGAAATTTTAAGAAGGTCTGCTATCTGCTGCTCTGTAGCAAAATTTGTTTCGAGCATCTTTTTTACCAATTCAGCAGTCCTTATTTCTTTTCCTTCATTTACGAATCCCTGAACAATATCGCACATAGTAACACCTCCTATACCATTTGTAAATTTCTATTTTTCGATTATTATCCATTCTCCGACTTTGTCAGTTCCTTCACGCTTAAGTAAACCTAAGTCCTGGAGTTTTTTCATATTATTCTTTATATTTCTAAGGTTAATTCCAACAATATTTGACAATTCATTTTGAGTAATACTTGGCTTCTTCTTTATTTCTTCTAAGATTGATTTTTGTGAATCTGTCAATTTTACAGTGTCTTTTACAGTGTCTTTTACAGTGTCTTTTACAGTGTCTTTGTTTTGAGTAGCAAAAGAGGTTAAAATGTAATAAGCAACCTCTTCCGTTCTTCCTTTCTGAACTAAAACTCCCGCTTTTTCCATCTTTACCAATTCTTCAAAAGCTTCTGTAAGAGAAACGAGATTCATCTGAGAATAAGTCAGAGTATCAACAGCTCCGACTTCACGAGCAAAGAGTAAAGCCTCTTTTTGATTCTTATTGAAATCATACCGTTCATAGAGTCCAAGCCATTTTATATCATCTTCGTTATAAAACGGTTTTACAAGCAATCGGATTGTAAAGGAATCATCCCGTCTATTTGACTCAAATGTTGGAAGCGGCATTTTATTTTCAGAAAGCAGGCGACGGATTGTACGAATTCCAGTTCCCTTTGTTTCTGCAAGATTTGTCTCATGAAAAATCGTTGCAAGATGGTAATTTCGAGTATAACTTCCAGCATTACCTATGAATTCCTGGTCTTTTAAAGAAAAGCCTGCATTTATTATTTCAATTCGATTATTATAGCGGATAATCTGGGTAGGGCGATTCATTCTGTATGAACGATGCATGATTGAGTTTACGATTGCTTCTCGTAATACTCGGTCAGGAAGGTCCGGAGTAGTAGTTGCCTGAATCTGTCCTTCTTTCAATGAGAAATTAAGAGGTAGTTCTGAACGCACTGCATCCAAAATGCTATTCAGCTGCAGCAAATAAGAACCTGTAAATTCGATTGTTGAAAAACGTTCATCAGGATTCTGTACCCATTCATTTCCATGAACACGGATATAATCAATACGTGCCATAGGACAGAATTTTCTATGAGCTTCTTTAGTACCGAACATCAAAAGCCCTGTGTAAGTTAGAGTGCCGTTATCAGTCAAACAATCAAGAGATTCCAAAAGTTCTTTGTTGTCATATTTTAATTCAGCTGCTTCTGGATTTACACGAGATCTAAGCATTCTGTAATAGTCCAGGGCTTTTTCATCAACGTCTTTTATAGTGGTTCTTTTGACTTCACCAGAATCAAAACTTGAATCATCCAGATAAAAAGAACGTAAATCATCTTCGGTACAACGCTGGTCGCTAGAACCAATCCTACGCCAAGCACCTTGTGGAAGCCCATGCTTTTGAAAATATAATGGCTTTTGCTGAGAAGGAAGTTCTGGAACAAAAATCTTTAATATATTCTTTCCATCAAGTTGTTCTACATCAATTCTTGGACGAACAGCCATATTGAACATGCTTGCACATTGAGTAGAAATGTCAAGTTGTTTTTTATCGGGATCCTTTACTCCCTCAATTATGAATCGGTCGCCTTTAGATTTCTTATCTTCGCCCATTCCCAGAAGAATATAACCTCCACCAAGTCCTGGCTCATTGCTGAATGAGCATACGGATTCCATCAAGGATTCTGAAGTATCATCTTCACCTTTTGCTTCGATCCATACACATTCATCGGCTTCCTTGAGTCTATCATACAGTTCTTGAACGGAGTACATTTTCATATTTTTATTATCGTTCATTTTTGCCTCTTTTTCTATACCAGATTACTCAAACAACTTATTAGCTGCTTCTACTGCTGGCTTTACAGCTTCAACCATTTCAGGAATTGCAGCACGTGTGTAATGGTCTGTCATGGCAAGACTTGTATGACCTGCAATCTTCTGAACAGTTTCTCCGGCAACGTCACGGCGCATACGGGTAATGTATGTATAACGTAATGAATGAGGTGTAAGAACTCTGTTTTTGGTAATGATTCCAGATTTAGCAATCGCACGACGGAACCATTCTTCGGCAAGCCATTTGCGAATTGGTTTGTTGTAACGCTGGAATACGAAATCATCGCCAGAAAGATTATTCTCTGCTATGTATTTTTGAATAATGATTGCGAAGTCTTCTGGAAGAGGGGTAACACGAATCTTTCTGTCTTCATCAGAACCGCACTTATTATAAGTTGTTCTAAGAAGCTGATTATGTCGATAAAAGCCATCTACAACGAACATCCCCTGATCAAATAAGAACTGATTTACACGAGCTCCAATTGCTTCTCCAATACGAAGACCGCATTTTATACAACAAAGGAACATCAAATATATTGCTTTATGTCCTTCATCAAACTGAGGATGATTTGCGTATTTTGTAGAACTTAAGTTTATCCAAAGACTTTCATCAAATAGAATGTTGAGTTCATCTGTCGTGAATACATCCTTCTTAATACTGTTACGGCGGAACTTTGGAAACTGAGGAGCAGGAATATAAGGCAATCCCATAAAAGGAGCTTCTGCATAAACTTCACCAACAACAGTAAGGAAATTGTTTTTCCAACTGCCAGAATGCGGATCTTCTGTAAGAAAATCAATCACCATTGGAACTGTAAGGTCCTTAAGTTCCATGTCACCAAATTTAGCAAGGAAAATATCCAGCAAACCTCTTTTACACTTTAATGTTTCATATGTGTACTGCTTACCAAGTTTCTTCATGCGTTCAAGATGTGTGCTGCCAGGAATATACATCCATTCCGCAATCTTCGCTATCGTGATTTTCTCTTCCACGAACAACGGCGGCAGCGCAGAAACAAACGCATAAGCCTCTGCCTGAGTCTTACACCCCTTGCAAACCTTCTGATGCATAACACCTGTTACAGGATCGTTCCAATAACAGTACCACTTGTGTACAGTTTTACCTTTTGACTGAACTGATTTTTTGAAGATGTGATAATTTGAATCCATAATGGCCTCCAAGTTTTTTTTTGCTAAGCACTTAATATTCGCTTAACATTTTCAATAACCTGAAGGTCAGATTAATTAGTAAATGCTTGTATTATATAGATTTAGCACCTATCCCGAAGTGCCAAATCTTAATTGGTCTCTAGATTTGAACTAAGGACCAAAGGATTATGAGTCCTCTGCTCTAACCACTGAGCTAATGGCCCGAATTGGTTGTTATAATATCAGAAAAAGACGGCTTAATCAAGATAATAAAAAAAAGATTGAATTCTTGCCAACTCGGTGTAATAATAATAGGTACGTAAGATAAAAGGATTACAAAAATGAATGCCTATTCAAAAGAATCTATTTCTGATTTGATATTTGACAAGATTGATTCAATCATTGTCGTAGACGCTAAGAACGATAGCTATCACACCATAAAAAAACATGGAGTTTTTGAGAATTTTCTTGAGGACAATGGTAGTTATAAAAGTTTAATCGAAAAACTCTGGTTTCACCTTAATGATAATTCAAACAAGATTGCAGAAGAATATCATGTATTTATTCCGATGATTGGTGAATTTAAGGGTAAATATGTAGATCGTGTCAAAATCAATTGGGAAAATCAGATTCATCTTGTTCAAATATCCATTTATCCGCTTGATGAAACGGCAAGTCATTATCTTTTCATGCTTGATGAACTGGATAACTGCGAATATCTTCGAGAATTCCTTACCGACCGCAAGCTGGATACAATTC
Organism: Treponema bryantii; assembly: GCF_036492245.1. Taxonomy (NCBI): domain Bacteria; kingdom Pseudomonadati; phylum Spirochaetota; class Spirochaetia; order Treponematales; family Treponemataceae; genus Treponema; species Treponema bryantii. The sequence continues at coordinate 411,008 of NZ_AP025286.1, forward strand.
AAAGTACATTCCTTTTTTCAATGTATGTCGATTTAATTAAAGATATTTCCTACAGTATAAATGTTTCAGAAATTTCAAATGACCCGATGAATTACGATGTTAAGTATTCAACCTGGCGCCAGATGATTGTAAATATGATCTGGCCGGCAGATCAGAAGCTTTTCCTTGAACGTACAGATCCTGATTATCTCAAAAATAATCTTGAACCAGGCCGTACAACCTCTTTTGACTGTCAGATGAAGAATCTGGAAGGTGCTTTTATCTGGGTAAAACTGATTTTCAGCCGTACAGAAACTACAAATACAGATGATTTTAGATTTGTGTTTATGGTTCAGGATATTCATGATAACTCATTAAAGCTGTTTGATACTCTAAAACGATATGAAGAGCTTGCATCTAAGGATCCGCTGACATCTATCTATAATCATGGACGAATTGAAACCGAAATTATCAATTCAATTGATGCTTTCCATACAAAAGGTATTCCTGTGTCATTTATGATGCTTGATATAGACCATTTTAAGAGCGTAAATGATAAATATGGACATTCTGTTGGAGATATTGTTCTTAAGCAGTTTGTAAAAGAGATAAATGAATTTATTGCTCCTTATAATTTTACAATCGGCCGCTGGGGTGGTGAGGAATTTGTTTGTGTCTGCTACGATATGAAGCTTGATGAAGTTGCAAAACTTGCTGATGAGCTGAGACAGAAGATTTCTGAAACTGATTTTAAGAAAGTAATTAAGCTTACCTGTAGTATTGGTCTGACAGAGGTTAAAAAAGATGACACTGCGCAGATTATTTTTGACCGTGTTGACCATGCAATGTATGAAGCTAAAACTAATGGACGAAACCGAATAATTACAAACTGATTTTTACAGCTGATTGACAGAAGGCCCGTATTTTACAATAATATAGGCAATTAAGGCAAAGACGCCGTAGATATGATTCTGCTCTGGCAGGATTATGTCTACGGCGTTTTTTATTTAACCGAGGTAATTATGGGTTTTCGTGACGAATGTGGTGTTACAGGAATTTATGGAGTAGAGAATGCAGCAGCTCTTTCATATTTTGCGCTTACAAGTCTGCAGCATCGTGGACAGGAAAGTGCAGGAATTGCAGTTAGTGATGGAACAAAAATTAATCTTCATAAAGGAATGGGACTTGTAAGTGATGTTTTTGAACAGGGACATTTTGAAGCTCTTAATGGAAGTATTGCTGTAGGTCATGTTCGTTATGCGACTGCAGGCGGCAGAACAATTGATAATGCACAGCCCTTTATGAATTCGTTTAAGAATGGTTCTATTGCACTGGCTCATAATGGTCAGCTTGTGAACCATACAACGCTTAGGGAAATGCTTGAAGACCACGGCAGTACTTTTTCAAGCTCGAGTGATAGTGAAGTTATATTAAAGCTGATTGTAAGAAAATATATTGAAAACGGAGGTCATCTGGGAACTCCGAACGAAGAAGAAAACAGTGGAGAACTGAATCAGCAGAGATTTGTTGAAGCTGTAGTGCAGACGGCTAAATTGATTAAGGGCTCGTTTGCGCTTTGTATTATGACTGAGAATATGCTGATTGGAGTTCGGGACCCTAATGGAATCCGGCCATTATGTATTGGTCTGATTGGCGGGGGCGTTACGGGGGCGGAACCCCCGTTGGAAGGGGTAGCGAGCGACGAAGTGCGAGCGCAGGGGGAGACTTCCCCCTCTTACATTATTACTTCTGAATCTTGTGCGATTGACTCTGTAAATGGACGTTTTGTGCGCGATGTTGAGCCGGGCGAGATTGTAGTGATAAATAAGGTTGGGCTTCGTTCAATAAAATATGCAGAGGATAAAAAGCGAACCTGTATTTTTGAGTACGTTTATTTTGCGCGTCCGGATTCTGAGATTGATGGAATTTCTGTTCAGGAGGCTCGTTACAGGATGGGCGAGGAACTAGCTAAAGAATCTCCGGTTGATGCTGATATTGTAATTGGTGTCCCAGACAGTGGTCTTGGAGCTGCTCAGGGCTATGCCAGAGCCAGCGGTGTTCCTTATGGAATGGGAATTATCAAGAATAAATATATCGGCAGAACCTTTATTGCTCCAACTCAGAAAGAGCGCGAGAATATGGTTTTTGTAAAGCTGAATGCTATTCGCAGCGACCTTGAGGGCAAGCGCGTGATTGTAATTGATGATTCGATAGTTCGCGGTACTACGAGCCGGCGCCTTGTTCAGATTCTCCGCCGCGCTGGAGCTAAAGAAGTGCATTTCCGTGTATCATCTCCGCAGGTTAAGTTTCCGTGCTATTTGGGAATTGATACTCCAAGTAAGAATGAACTGATTTCTAGCAATCACGAACTTGAGGAAATCAGAAAGGAGATTGGGGCAGATTCTCTGGCTTTTATTAGTCTTGAGGGAATGAGAAAAGCCTTCGGTGCAGATTCATTCTGTAAAGGCTGTTTTAACGGCGAATATCCGGTTTAGCCGTATCTCTTAATGATTTCATCGGCGATCGCAGTACGTTTCATACTGCGGTCCATTGCATCTTTTTCAATAAATCGATGTGCTTCCTGTTCTGTCATACTCATATTCTGCATAAGCAGCATTTTTGCACGGTTTACAAGCTTGATTTCTTCCATTTTGACTTTGAGTTTTGTAGTCTGGCTTGAAAGTACCTGTACCTTGTATTGAACTGCAATTGCTGCCTTAATCATGTTGTAAAAATAGAACTGATCAAAAGGGTTTGTGATAGAGATAATTCCATATCCTTCAACACGATAGCTTACTTCTTCAAAAAGGGCTGGCGGAGTTAAAAGCAGTATTGTACTTAGTGATTCTGAAGCATCGGTTGCAAAATCTGCTCCTTCGCCATCTGAGTAATCAACAAGAATGATATTGTAAGTGCGTTCTGAAACACGGCGCCTTGCTTCATTGAAATCAGACAGGACTTCTGTTTCAAAAAGCGGCGGCATGAGCATTACGCTTATAGATTGAGAAAGTTTTGAGTCTTTTGTAACAACTAAAACGCTGTGGGTGTCTTCTGTCATTTTTAGAATCCAAGAACTTCCTTAATGAATGAGCTTTTTTCAGCGATTTCTTTTGCAGAATCCAGAGTGTCTGGCAGAGTTTTTAGTCTGAGGTCTCTCAATGGAGTTACCAGACGGTTACTGAGACTGTTAGAAGAGTTAGAGAACAGATTTTCAGTTACAGGCTCCGGAGGTTCCAGATTATTTTTAATTCCATCAAGAGCTGCGTGGATTAAAAGTGTGAATACCAGGTAAACATTACATTCGCTGTCTGGAGTTCGAATTTCCATACGGCTTGCTTCATCGGTTGTGATGGCTGGAACACGAATAAAGGTTGAACGGTTTTCGTATCCCCATGCAAGATAGCAAGGTGCTTTGCAGGAACCAAGACGGTCATATGAAGCTTCTGTACAGTTCATATAATAAGTCAGTTCTTCAGCATGCTTTAAGATACCTGCAAGAACGTTTTTGTTTTTTGATTTGTCTGAGCAGGAAATATTGATGTGGAAACCGCTTCCTGCTTTATCTGTAAGTGGTTTTGGAGAGAAATCTGCAAAGAGGCCTGCGCTTGCGGCACGGGTGCGGACTATCCATTTGAAGGTCGCGGCATTATCTGCGGCTGTAAGGGCGTCTGAATAATGGAAGTCGATTTCATTCTGACCCGGACCTTCTTCATGATGGCTTGCTTCCGGCTGAATACCCATCTGTTCAAGTGTAAAACAGATTTCACGGCGGATATTTTCTCCCTTATCTTCCGGAGCAATATCCATATAACTTGCATTATCAAAGGGAATCTTTGTTTGTTCGCCTTTTTCGTCGAGTTTGAAGAGGTAGAATTCAATTTCTGTTCCAAAGCTGAATTCAATGCCAAAGTCGTCTTTTGCCTTTTTTACTGCGTTTGCGAGAAGGGTACGGCAGTCTTTTTTGTACGGAGTTCCGTCTGGATGCGAAATTGTACAGAACATTCTTATAACTTTTCCGGTATTTGGACGCCATGGAAGGATAGAAACGGTTGTCGGATCCGGATGCAAAAATAAATCTGATTTTTCTGCGGTTTCAAATCCGTAAATTGCAGAAGCATCAAAACTGACTCCGTTTTCAAAAGCGTTTTGCAGCTGCGTTGCCATTATAGAAATATTTTTCTGTACACCCTTCAAATCAAAAAAAGCAAGACGAATAAATTTTACATCTTCTTCCTGTACATACTCTAAAACTTCACTTTCTGAATACATATTTACCTCTCGTGAACGAAAAAAGGCGCACATTCCATCCGGCGACAGTCCCGTCGTAAGATTGAATGAGCGCCTTTGCCCTTAATGATTTTATTTTATTCTATTTGCCGCTCATCTGTCAAGAATAAGTGGATTTCCGATAAACCTGATCAAGAAAACCTCCGATAATCAGAATATGGCACAGAAAAAAAAATCAAAGAAAAACAGCACTTTATTTGCAGCAGCCTGTGTACTTTTGGGCCTGCTGGTTATTTTAGTTATATTTCTTGTAAAAAAAGATCAGATATTTACTAATTTGAAGGAAACAGCCTTCTTTGATAAGGTATTTGGCAGTACACCGACTGTAATTGAAAATCATGAGCCGGTGGAAACAAAGAAAACAGAGACAATTCCTCTAAAAAATGATGAGGTTACTATAAAAATTGAAACTGAAGAAACTCCTGCTGCAAAATATACTGAGCCAGAGCCGGAAAAGCCTGTAGAATCAGCAAAACCTGTTGAAACTGCAAAACCTAAAGAGGAAACTCCAAAGAAAGCGGAAAATGAAAAGAAACAGCAGGCTACAGGAACAACAGAACTCCAGCTTTGTTTTGTAAATATTGATGGTGATGGCGCTGTTGTACGTCAGGTTATTAAACGTAAGGTAGCAAAGAGTGATTCTCCGCTGACAACGGCTATAAATCTGCTGCTTAAAGGACCTGATTCAACAATTTCGGGAGAACGTAATCTTATGAGTCTTATTCCGCCTGAAACAAAGCTTTTAAGTGCTAAAGTGCAGGGTGGCGTTGCTTATTTGAATTTTAATGAGAATTTCGAAATCAATTCCTATGGGGTTGAAGGCTATATTCATCAGCTGGAGCAGATTGTTTATACTGCAACAGCCTTTTCTACTGTTACAAGCGTTCAGTTTTTAATTGAAGGTGAAAAAAGAGATTATCTTGGTAGTGAAGGCGTGCTGATTGCAGCCCCTCTTTCGAGGAGCTCGTTCTAGCGATAGCTTTTTACAATCTTATCAAAGTAAGCAGATGTTTTAAGATAAGCTGTCTGATATGTAGAGATTGAAAAATAATCGAATCCGCCTTCTTTATTGCGTGTAAGTAGTTTTGTAAGGCAGACTGTGGTTTTGTTTTCTGGGAAATATGAGACTGTAACAATCTTATAATTGTCTTTAGCTGCTGTATAGGTAATTTCGTTGTTTTTGAAATCGATATAAGAGCCTTCTGAGCTTTCCAGAAGCTTTCTCTGAACATACAGATCATTCAAAACCTTATTTTCTGCAACTTTAGGAAGTACAGACATTGTTACCAGTGATTCATTACCTAAAGTCCAGAAGTTTTCCATTTTCTGTTCCCATGCTTCATCCAGAGTTACAGAGCGGTTTTCAAATTTGTAAACCTTTGATTTAGCAGGCTTTTTTGTTTCTTTTTGAACAGCAGGCTTTGTTGTGTTAATTCCCTTAAACTGTGAGAAAGTCTGGTCTTCGCTTGATTTAATTGTGCCTATTGTTACACAGTCAAAAACTTTGTTTCCTTTTTCATCTGCAATTGTGCGGATATTAAAAAGAGGAACTCGTGCATCAAAAGTAATTGAAGTATTACCACCAAACTGTGCATAATCCTGATCAATAATAAGCTTATCTGTTTCTACAACATCAGCTTTAATACGGCGTGCAGAGAATTCATAAAGCAGATCATGAAGATAGTTTACAATTTCTGTGTCATCAGTATCAGGAAGAATTGTAGAAATTATTTTTTCACCGGTCATATTCCAGAAATCTGCCTTTGCATCAACTGTGAGCAGAAGAGCAATTTCTTTTTCAGGAAGCTTTTCTGTGTCATCCTGAGGCGCAATGTAGCGGATCTGATAGGTTGCTTCATCGTACATCAGAATACCAACGTAACTTTCACGGGTAAATGAAGTGTCGCGATAGTAAACATACTCACCGGCACTGTCTGGAATAAATGAAGTAGTTCCAGGAAGTGCAGCAGCAGTGGTTGTCAGGATGATTGATGTGATTAAGGAAAGGATAGTTTTTTTCATAAATGGAAGTCCTGTAAGGATGCGTCATTGCGAGCGAAGCGAAGCAATCTATTTATTATGGATTGCTTCGTCGTTTCACTCCTCGCAATGACGATGGAAATTACGCATTTAATTTCTTGAGTTCTTCACGAACAATGTCAGCGGCCTTTTTAGCAACTTCGTCTGCTGGAACAAGAGTAGCTTCTGCATCCTGGCGGAGCTTCATTTCTACGTTTGGAAGGTTCTTGTCACCAACTACGATACGGATTGGGTAGCCGATAAGCTCTGAGTCTGTAAATTTAACGCCTGGGCGTTCGTTACGGTCATCGAGAATAACTTCGATTCCGTCAGCCTTCAAATCTTCGTAAATCTTATCTGCAACTTCCTTCATCTTGTCCTTGTACTGAACAGGAATAACTGCTACCTGATATGGAGCTACTGTCATAGGCCAGATGATTCCCTTATCGTCGTGATGTCCTTCAATGATAGAAGCAAGAGTACGGTCTACACCAATACCATAACATCCCATAAGTGGAGTTACTGGTTTTCCGCTTTCTCCAAGGTATGTTACGTTCATTGATTTTGTATATTTTGTACCAAGCTTGAAGATGTGTCCAAGCTCGTTACCTTTCTTCATATAGAACTTTCCGCCACATTCAGGGCAAGCATCGCCTTCTTTACAAGTACGAACATCAACAGTCATAAATGGAGTGAAGTCGCGGCCTGGTTCAACGTGCTTGATGTGGAAGCCGGCTTTTCCGGCACCTGCGATACAGTCGTGCATATCAACAGTAGACTTATCAGCAATTACAGGAATCTTAATTCCAACTGGACCAACGAATCCATGTGGAGCACCAGAGTACTTGAGTACGTCTTCGTCGCTTGCAAGTTCTGCACCAGAAGCTTTAAGTTCTGCTGCAAGCTTTGTTTCATTTACATCGAGGTCGCCGCGGATAAGTACGCAGAAGAAAGTCTCTGGAATATATGTCTGGCCGCCTTCTGTAACAGTCTGAGCGTTCTTATAGAACTCTGTTCCAGACAAATCAACTGCACAGTTGTAAACTTTGTAAACAAGTGCCTTAAGGAAGGTTGTTGGTTTTTCACCAAAGAACTTTTCCATGTCTTCAATGCTGAATACGTTTGGAGTTGCAACTTCTTCGATTGCGAGGTCTGTCTTTTTCTGTGGCTGACCGTTAGAGTCGAGAGGAGTTTCTGCCTTGCAGGCTGCCTTTTCAACGTTAGCAGCATAATCACAGTCTGGACACAGGAGGAGTGTATCATCACCAACTTCTGATTCAACCATGAACTCTTCTGAACCTGAACCGCCCATAGAACCTGTATCAGCTTTTACAGAGATAGTTGTAAGGCCCATGCGCTTAAAGATACGGCGGTAAGCAGCTGCTACGTTGTCGTAAGAAGCGTCGAGATCTGCCTGATCCTTGTCGAAAGAATAAGCATCCATCATTGTGAACTCACGTCCGCGCATTACACCATAGCGAGGACGGATTTCATCGCGGTATTTTGTATTAATCTGATAGAGTGTAAATGGAAGCTGTTTATAAGAAGAAAGACCATCGCGAACGATAGCTGTAAAAGCCTCTTCTGCAGTTGGAGAAACAACCATGTCCTGACCCTGGCGGTTTTGTGCTGTGAGCATTTCGCCTGCCATTTTGTCCCAGCGGCCAGATTCCTTCCATAAATCACCGGGTACGATTACTGTAGGTTTGATTTCGAGAAGACCTGCGTTGTCGAGTTCTTCACGGATAATTTTTTCAACTTTCATCAAAGAACGGAATCCGAATGGCATGTAAGCATAAAGTCCGTTTCCAAGTTTGCGGATAAGTCCGCTGCGCATCATAAGCTGATGGCTTGCGATAACTGCGTCATTTGGAGCTTCGCGCAGTGTTGAGATAATTGTTTTTGTAGCTTTCATAACGTACTATTTTAATGAAAGTACGTTATTTCTTCAACACGCAGATAACCTTGTCTGAGTCAGTGGTATAAGGAGTGCGTTTGTAATCGTTATAGAATTCACATGATGAATAGCCTACTTCTTTTGCATAAGAACGGATAGTTTCCATGCTGATAGGGCATACAAGTTCATCTTTTACTTCATCGATTACCTTGCCGCTTGCAGTCACTACATGCTGGAACAACTTGTATGAAGCCTGATCTGAATTTTTTATTACAGATGAATACAATGTTGCTCTTTGTGACTTTTTTGCAGGCAGTTCAACCTTTGTTTCAGAAAAGTCATATTTAGAAAAGTTCAAAATATCAAGCACAAGATAGCCGCCTTCAGAAAGGAGCATTCTCGAATCAAAAAGGAATTTTTTGATTAAAGTTCTGTCCTTCATGAAAATAACGCGATAGCAGAGACATGTAATGATGTTAAAGAAATTCTTGCCGAGATAACGTGCAAGATCTGCCGGGTTGAGATTGAAAATGTGTGCAGGATTTTCTTTGTTTGCCTGACGTGTGTTTACAATATTAACAAATTCTGTGAAGGAATCTGTCAGGGTAATATCATATTTCTCCTGCAATTGTTCAGTAAGTAAAGCTGGTCCACATTCCACTCCGAGGAATTTAGCGGGTACAGGAAACTCATCCCCCATAGCTGAGAAAAATTCCAGCTGATTCGGTTCAATAGGGAAAAAGTCTTCGTAATAATCTGTCCACTTCTTAATGTAAATCATAGTACGTTATATTATAAATCATAATTGTGGAAATTCAAGTTAAACTATTACAAGTCGGCAATCACAGTTTGCCTCTGAGAAATTCTTTCGATAATCTTAAAATGACCTGCTGTTACAGCTCGTTTTTTAACGGATTTTCGATTGCAGGCTAATTAATCTTCCAGCGGTTTCCGTCTCGGTAGAAGCGTTTTGCGTTTACTTCAAGGAGACGGCCGTCATCTCCAAGCATTTTTACCATAGAGGTTAGAGGGTTTACTTCTGTAATGCGGAAGTCTGTTCCATCATAAGTAAGGCGTACACCTTCGTTAGGAAGACTCTTGCGGGCTTCGTTGTACCAGTCGTATTCGTAAGAAAGACAGCAGAGAAGACGGCCGCACTGACCTGAAATCTTCATTGAGTTCAAAGAGAGGTTCTGGTCTTTAGCCATTTTGATTGATACAGGACGGAGTTTATCTGAAACCCCATGACAGCAGAACGGACGGCCGCAAACTCCAAGTCCACCTGTAATACGTGATTCATCGCGGACACCAATCTGACGAAGTTCAATTCTCATTTTGAAAACAGAAACAAGGTCTTTTACAAGTTCACGGAAGTCTACACGACTGTCTGAACTGAAGAAGAACAGTGCCTTCTGTTCATCAAAAAGAAAGTGAGTTTCAACAAGCTTCATATCAAGCTTATGATTAGCAACTTTTTCCTTAAAAATAGGGAATGCTTCTTTTTCTTTATGAATAAGTTCCTGACGGCGTTTAAGGTCTGCTTCAGAGGCCTTGCGGTCAATTGTTACTATATCTGACTGTTTAATTCCCAGTGGTTTTTTAGCAGTTCCAAGAACTCTTGCCATATCTTTTCCATAGCGGGTTGGAACGATTACAAAATCACCGGCAGAAATCTGAACCTTACCTTCAGGTGCCTTTGCATAAAGGGTTTCAGAAGAGTAGTCCAGCTTTATATGATAAAGGGGAAAATCAAAAACAAGATTTTCGGAAGAAGTTTCAGTAACGTCTGTATCTTCAAGAGACGAAAGATTTTCGTTCTCGTTATCTATATCTGTTTCAAAAATATCACTCATAATAATTCAGTATACCTCACGAATTATGAACTCATCAAGTCTACAATCAGACCTTTTATTTCATTTACCTGTGCAAGAATCTTAAGATTATCAGATTGATTGGAAAGTGTTTCGCGCGCAAGGGCGTCCAGTTTCTGATTGATGATTTCAACACTTACCTTTTGTCTTGGTTTTCCTTTAGGAAGAGTATAATCAGAAAAAACAAAAAGCCTTGGAGGCTGAGCTGGTCTTCTTTTTTTAGGAGAATTGAGATTATTTACATTAAAATTATTTACGACAACAAAGCGGATAAACTGACTTACGGCAGTCTTAAATCTTTCAAGGTTTTCCTGTGTCTGATTGTCTGAAAAATCGTTTCCGGCAGTTCCTACAGCATCTGCAAGGTAAACGGCGGCGTCATCAATAGACATCGCCTGAACTTCCAGCGGCAGGCCTTCGGCAATAAACTGCGGCTCCTCAACTTCTTCACCTTTCAGTAATTTACCAAAATCAAGCTTCTTGGCGTTCCCAGTTTTGCGGACTTCTTCTTTTTTAGTATTACGTTTTATTGCTTCATTGGAGGCGTTCTGAACGCCAGAGTAGTAATAGTTTGATCCGAGAGAATCAATTTCTGCCATTTATAAATTAACCTTTTCTTTAATAGCCTTCGACTGAAGATATTCACCAGAGGTTTTTCCGAATTCGGCTTCATCTTTAATGGAAATGCAGTGGCCGTGAATGATAGCCGAGCCATCCACCTGAACCTTTCGGGAAATAATATCACCAATTACAGCGGCTTCAGCAAGAATCTTAACGCTTTCATTAGCCTTTATATTTCCTTTTATGATTCCACCAATAATTACAGATTTAGCAGTAAGGTTTCCGCGGATTCTGGCATTTTCACCAACAATAACATTTCCGTCAGTTTCAAGGCTGCCGTCGATATCTCCATCAACACGAATAAAGCCATTGACTTTCATATTGCCGGAAATTGCTGAGCCTTTTCCGATTATTGTGTTGATTGAAATGTCATCTGTTCGTAAAGCCATAGGAACCTATTTTGAAAAATTGATGTTGATATACTTAGCAGGATCTACTACGTCAGAACCGATATGTACCTCATAATGGAGGTGCGGTCCAGTTGAAACACCAGTATTACCGATAGTTCCGATTGTCTGTCCCTGGCTAACTGTTTCACCCTTCTTTACACGGAAAGAATTCAAGTGAGCATAGCGTGTATACATACCGTGATTATGTTTGATGATGATATAGTTACCAAAACTGTTATCAAATCCAACTGTAACAACCTGACCAGAAGCAGTTGCAAGAACTGCATCACCGGAACGCCAGGTAGAGAAGTCCAAACCTTTGTGAATATACCAGTTACCGTTGAGCGGATGGATATTTGGTCCGAATGCCATAGAGATATGGTAGTTAGGATTTTTTACAGGACAAATACTTGGAATTTCTGTAAAGAGGTTCTGCTGAGTTTTAAGCATCTTTCCAATCTGTTCAATAGGCTTTACAGCATCTTCAAGATATGATGTGAGCTCCTTTACATCGGCAACTTCTTTAAGAGAGCCCTGAGTAACTTCTGTAGAACTGAAGAGGGCAGAAAGGTCGCCGTTAGAAGCTGAAGTTTCTGAATTATTTTTTACCTGATCAATACCAAGTAAAGAAAGACTCTGTGAAAGAGATGACTGGAAACGTTTTGCAGCCTGGAACAGATTTGCATTCTCATCACGGAGTTCATCGAGACTTGCAAGAGTTGCACGATTCTGCTCTACGAGAGAAGAGATTTCCATGTTTGCTGAAATAGAACGTCTGTTATAATAGAAGAAGGAAGCAAGAACCCCGATTGTAACAAGAACTCCAAGCAGAAGTGCAAACACATTTGTCTGGAAGTTGATAACCTTACTCTGTGAGTGAGGAACAATCATGATGGTAAGCTTGCTGTCAAAAACTTTAAAAATGCGCACGAAAAAGCGGCCGACTTTGTGTGTAAATGCACCAAAGCCATGGCTAACGTTTGAGGCAACCTGCTTTTCAAATTTCTTCAAAGCTTTCTGAGTCTTCGACATATTCGTAAAATTATACCATATTAGGATAAATTAAGTCAAACGCACACTCGCATCTGATGAAAGATGAGAGATTATACTTATATTATCGGTGAATACCCCGAGTATGATGATGCATAAATGCTCCCGTGGGAAAACCCATTGGGCTGCGGGCGAGCTAGTTTTTTGTGTTAACAATCCTGCGGTTTTTCTTCGAAAAATCCTCGGATTGTTTTCGATGGCTAAGCGCCAAAACTCCTCGATGCAGCCCAATGGATTTTCCCACTCCGCATTTAAGCATCATAATTCTCAGACTCTATATAATGGGAATACCAAACCATCATTTTTATTTAAATTTGACGTTTACACATTACTATGTTATCTTTATATTATTATATCTCATCTTTAGGAAGAAAAAGCCATGAAGTTTTTTGATACTCACGCTCACATCGGGCTGATTTACGATGATCCTATTGAGCAATTGCGCGTAATACAACAGGCAAAGCAGGCAGGAGTTGCCCGCATTGTCAGCATCAATAATAGTCTCTATGATTTTAATAAGGTTTATCCGAATTTGAAGTCTATTTCGGGAATTTACCACGCTGTAGGAGTCGCTCCATCTGAAGTTACAAATCCTGGACATGACTGGATAAATACAATCGAAAAAAGTCTCTCTTTGCCTAATGTTGTTGCAGTAGGCGAGACAGGTCTGGACTATTTTAAACAGTTTGGTGATAAGAGAAGTCAGATTGAACTTTTTATTACCCAGCTTGAGATTGCACAGGCTCATAATCTGCCTGTAATTATTCATAACCGTGATGCAGGCCGCGATTTGTATGATGTTCTTACAGAACGTATGCCTGATGCTGGTGCTATTTTGCACTGTTATTCTGAGGATGCTGCTTTTGCAAAGAAGTGTCTTGATAAGAATATCTGGTTCAGTTTTGCAGGAAACCTTACATACCGCAATGCCCGCAACCTTCACGAAACAGTTATGAACATTCCTGTAGACCGCATTTTGATTGAAACTGAAAGTCCGTTTATGATTCCGGCAGAGTTCCGCGAGAAAAAGCGAACTATGCCTGCTTATCTTCCATCTACAGCACGCTTCCTTGCAGAAATGCTCGAAATGGATCTTGAGGCTCTCAGCGAGCAGTTGTGGAAGAACAGCTGTAAAGCTTTCAATCTTCCAGAATAATGGAAAATCTTTATCATCCGGTAAAAATCGGAAACGTAGAATTAAAAGGAAATCTCTTTTTAGCGCCGGTTGCTGGCTACAGTGACGCGGCGTTTCGTTCTGTCTGCATAGAAAACGGAGCGTGCTTTACCTATACAGAAATGGTAAGTGCAGAAGCTCTGGTACGCAAGAATCTGAAAACAGAAATTCTGATGCGCCGTGCCTGCAACGAAAAGTCATATTCAGTACAGATTTTCGGTGGCGAGCCGGAAATCATGGAAGAAGCTGCGCATATTGTCCTCGAGAAAACTCACTGCGAAGTAATAGACATAAACTGCGGCTGTCCTGTTCCTAAAATCATAAAGACAGGGGCCGGTTCGGCACTTACACGCGATCCGGACCGCTTGTTTAAGGTGGCTGAGGCAGTTGTGAAGGCTGCGGGTGGCCGCCCGGAAGACGGTGGCATTCCTGTTACTGTAAAAATCCGTTCTGGCTGGGAGTCTAAGCAGATGACCTGGCGCGAGGCGGCAACTGCAGCGCTTGAGGCTGGTGTTAGTGCGATTACAATTCACCCGCGGACCCGCGTGCAAGGGTACGAGGGGCATTCGGATTGGAATATAATGAAAGAACTCGTGGAACTGGTAAAAGACTGGGAAACACGTGAGGGAAAAGGCCGTCATATTCCTGTGTTTGGTAGTGGAGACCTCTTTAAGCCGGAAGATGCGCGGCTTATGCTTGCTCAGACTGGCGCCGACGCGGTGATGTTTGCGCGCGGGGCAATGGGCAACCCTTTTATTTTCCGGGATGCCACAGATTTGCTGACGAAAGGAAGCTATGAGCCGGTTCCTCCCGAGGAACGTGTAAGAACTGGATTTGCCGAACTGGAGCGTCTTGTTGCAGAAACAAGCGAACAGCATGCTTGTCTTGAGATGCGCAAACGCTTTGCTGCTTATTCTAAAGGGATTTCCGGTGGTGCAGCTCTTCGCGCTCGCATTGTTCACGCCGCAACTGTAGCTGACTACAAAGATATATTTGCTAATTTTATAAATCTGGGTTAAAATATTTGCGTAAAAATGGGATTTATAAAAACTCTTTCCGAATTATTCGAATCAATATTTAAACGTTCCTCGCCTGAAGTCCAGAAAAAACAGCAGATGAAAAAACTGGAACAGGAAGTCAGAGATTTTCAGCCTGCAATTTGCAGAAACAGTATGCTTCTTCCAAACTTTGGAGAAGCCATTTTTGCGCTTTACAAGAATACACGTCCATTAGACAATCTTTTTTCTGTTACAGTAAGTCCTAATAATATTCAGCGCCAGCGTCGTTTTGAAGCTCAGCTTATTGTTACGGGTTATCCTCTTGAAGATCAGGAAGTACTGGAATCTCTTTCCTTTGAAAACCGAAAGGCAGATGTTCTCGCAGAGGATCAGAATCCGGACAGAATTTATATCCATCAGAGAAAGGAACTTGAACGGCTTATAAAGGCGCTTAATACAGATGGTTTTAAAAAGATGGATGCAGACCTTCTTCAGCTTAGACAGCTTGTAGAATTCTGCCGTTATAACTATACTCCGTTCCTTCAGGCCTTTGATACTAACTTTATTCCTGCAGACTTAATGTATAAGCCGTCTTATAAAGAAATCTCCCTTGCAACTGCACAGAACCTTCTGGAAGATCTTTATTATCAGGCTAGTGGACTTCAGATTTCAACTTCAACTGCAGAAGCTGTAATTGCCCTTGCTCAGCTTCGTAAGGGTGCAGATCTGGATGAAAATGAAAAGAAGAATTACCTCGGAAATCTTAAGAAAATCAACTATATTCTTACACGAGTTATCAATCCTGATAAACTTAAGTCACTTATAAGACTTTGTCGTCAGGATCTTTCTTATGAGCCGGGAGTTGCAAAATATACAGGTTCTCCGCGTCAGGATTTTGCAAATATGCTTCAGGCGCGTTTTGATTCTGATGAGCAGAGAATTAAGACTGAAATTCAGGATGAAACAATTTCTGATGAAGTATCTTCTCTGTTTCCGGATATTCCTCTAGAAGAGGTTGGTTCATACAGTCAGGCTTATAACAATCTCCTGCAGACAGAAGTTTCTATGTCATTTAAATGGATTCTTCCAATGCGAATTCTTAAAACCTTCATCAAGTTCTATCTTCCGGAAGGATCAAAAGCCCTTCTTAATGATATTGTAATTGAAGGTTTCTTTAATAATCCTGCTTATAAATCAAACTTTTCTTCAATTGTATTTGCTGCCATCAATGCTGATAAGGAAATCAAAGAATTTGAGGAATCCTTTGGTCAGGATAAAAAACATAGTATTGCCGTTCTTGAAAGCTATATAAAGGATAGTAAAAAAGATAAGGACTTTTTCAAGAAGCTCGAAAAGATGGTTCAGTCTATCAATGATGATGCGCATAAAGTTTTACAGTCATTGTGTACAAACCTCAATTCTTTGAGTCGTCAGTTAGGAGAGCTGCTTGCAGATGCGAAAAAGCCTTCCAGCGAAATAATTTCAAATCTTAAGGTTTTGATGATGTCTTCACGCAACCGTGATAATACAAACTTCCTTGAGACCAACTATGCCAACTGGAATATATTTTTTGAAATTATGAAAAATTATGTTATTATAAATAGTGGTGATATAAAGCATGAATAGGAA
Source organism: Treponema bryantii (assembly GCF_036492245.1). NCBI lineage: Bacteria > Pseudomonadati > Spirochaetota > Spirochaetia > Treponematales > Treponemataceae > Treponema > Treponema bryantii. Next base: position 426,922 of record NZ_AP025286.1, read on the forward strand.
GAAGTTCAGCGATAGTAAAGATTCGTCTCAGCAACAGGTACTGGAACAGACTATTCAGTACGAGAAGAAAATTTATGACCTTGAACAGCTCCTGGATATTGCAAAATCTTTCTGCCAGAATCTTGATTTCAGTAACCTTCTTGAATCTATTGTTTATATCTGTATGGCTCAGATGCATGTTCTTGGAGCTGAAATCTTTGTTCGTGATTTAATTACTAATGAAAACTTTATTCTTGAAACCTCAAAGGATTTTCTTTCTGATAAGAAGACAATGATTCCGGTAAACACTGCGGTTGCTGCTATTCTTAATTCAGAAAAACGTCCTCTTACATTTGAAGAACTTAAGAAAATCTGTCCAAACTGCGAGCATCTTAAAATTCTTGAAACATTGAATCCAACTCTTATAGTTCCTCTTATTCAGAAAAATCACCTTAACGGTATGCTCGTTCTGCAGGAACGTATTGCTATTGAAGATGATGCTTCTTATTCTGAATATGAGTTAAATCAGATTATGTCGATTGCCAGTCTGGCGTCGGTTGCAATCAATAATGCTGCTCTGCTGGAAATGTCATCAACAGATATGATGACTCATCTTAAGCTTAAGTATTATTTCTTTAATCTGCTTACAGAAGCTATAGATGCAGCTTTTCTTAATAATCAGCATATTGCTGTAATTATGTTTGATATTGATTTCTTTAAGAAATTTAATGATACCTACGGTCATGAATGTGGAGATTTTGTTCTGAAAAGTGTAGCTGATCTTATCCGCAAAAATCTTCGCGAATCTGATGTTGCAAGCCGATATGGTGGAGAGGAATTTACAGCCCTTTTGCTTGAAGCGGGTAAAGATGAGGCTATGGCTGTAGCCGAAAGAATCCGTTCAACAATAAATGAACATGATTTTGTATATAATGATCAGCATCTTCATGTAACAATTTCTGGTGGAGTTTCTGTTTTTGATGCTCAGACAAATCTGGTGAGTTCGCCAAATGAGTTTGTAAATCAGGCTGACCAGGGGCTCTATATGTCAAAAAATAACGGAAGGAACCGCGTAACTTACTTTGATCCAAAGTTAAAGTCTTCGCTTAAATCTGCAAATGCCAAAAAATAAGTTTTTTCTACGAAGACCATTTCCGTATACATACAGACGGTATGCTCTTTTACTCATTCTCATAAATTTTTGTGTTTTTGGTATACGTTTTGTGTATCCAAACATCGCTGAATATGTTCATTACTATGGTGCTATGAATCCAATACTGGTAGAGCAGTATCATATGTACTGGCAGTTTTTTACTTACATGTTTGTGCATCAGAATATTCAGCATGTGTTCTTTAATATGCTTGCTCTGCTTGTGTTTGGACTGGGGTTTGAAAAAGCGGTCGGCAGCCGGGAATTTTTGCTTTTCTATCTGATTTGTGGCGCTTTGAGCGGCTTTTTTTCATTCCTTGTGTACAGATTCACAGGGCAGACTATGGTATTTCTGCTTGGAGCAAGTGGCGCGGTTTATGCTGTGCTCTTTGCTTATGCGGTGTTCTTCCCACGTTCTGTGATTTTTATCTGGGGGCTGATTCCTGTTCCAGCTCCAGTTCTTGTATTCATTTATGCACTGATTGAATTGGGAAGCCAGTTTTTTGGTAATGGATCGAATGTTGCTCATATGACTCATCTGTTCGGATTCTTTGCTGCCTGGCTTTATTTTGTAATCAGAATGGGAATTCATCCTGTAAAAATATGGAAAGAAACGTACAAAATGTAAATAAAGGATTTCTCGCTGTATTTGTTTTATGCCTGCTGTGTACAAGCCGCCTTTTTGCACAGACTCCTTCTGTTGTGCGTAATATCCGTCTGCCGTTGTGGGCAGAACTGGATGCATATCCGGGACTGGAACTTTCCAGTGATAAGGATGAAGACCAGTTTGATTTTCCGATTTCTCAGATGCGGAAAATGGCTCCTTTTATAGTAAACGGAATGGTCTATGGCTGGAATTTCGTTTATGTACCTTATGATAAGGCGAGAGGGGTAGAAGAGTATCTGGAAATTACAGAAATAGTTCCTTCAGATGTGATTCGCGATGGCATTACTTATGCATCTCCGTGGATTTCAAACAATAACCTGAACTGCTGGGTCGAATATACCCGAACAGATTCTCAGGTACAAAGCTACAATCTGTGGGCATCTATTCAGAATCCTGTTATTGCGGGAATAGGTTATGGTTCAGTTGAAAAAGGTTTTGAGGGCATAGAGGAGGCTGCCCGTGAGTCTTTGAAGGCTGCTATAAGAAATCATTATAGAAAAACAATAAAAAACAAACCAAAAGAGATTACTGGTTCTGTTTTAATCCGTAAGTTTCCCACTCTGGGTATAGATTCAGGACGTTATGTAATAAATCTTGATTTTTTCCTAGAATGCGGTAAAATAATTGAGTATAGTGTTTATTAAACACATCAACAGGAGTTTATATATGAAGAAGATTTTATCAATACTTGCAGTTTTTGCGGTTCTTATGGGCTCTATTTTTGCTGAGACTATTGGTGATAATCCGGATGATCCGTTCGAAAGAGACAGATTTGAAAACGAAAAACTTACGACACAGATCATTGTGCCTGAAAATCAGCATTGTACAGACAAAAATGCTACGGTAAAAATTGAATATCAGCCTATGCATGATGAACTTCGTATTTATTATGATACTCTCTATGTAACTTTTGATAAGGGAGAAGCTATGAATACAGTAATGGCTTGTCTTCAGGATTTTATAAAAGAGAATAAGTATTATAATTATAGATATATGGAGAAAGATAAGATTAAGTCTTACAAGGATGATAGAAAACAGCGTAAGACTCTCTATGCATCTCATATTAAATTAACACGCTAACCTATTCAGTATTTCTTTGAAATATGATAAAATAAAGCCGACAGAATGCTCTGTCGGCTTTTAATTTTTTAAAGGAGGTAGACCTAAAAAATTGCTTTCGCAATTTTTCCTAACGGTCTGCTATATGGAAGTAACAAACATCATAAAAAATCTTCATCCGCTTGAAATTAAGGTTTTGTTAAAGTATTCAGGACAGGATGAGCTTACATCAGAAAAACTCCAGAAGGAACTGGAATACAAGGAAGGTCATGCAAATCAGGCATTCTCATGGCTTTCTGGAAAGGAACTTCTTAAAGAAATCCGCCGTACACCACATACATTTTTTGAAATTACAGAGATGGGCCGCAAGCTCGCAGAAACTGGTACTGTAGAAGAGCGCATGGTAAACTTCCTTAAAGATAAGGGGGCTCACACAATGCCGGAAATTGCAGCAGGAATTGGTCTTGAGCAGAAAGATGTTGGTTCTGCTTTTGGTCCTCTTGTAAAAGACGGCGTTCTTAAAATGAATGCAGAAAAGAAGGTTGAATACACTGGGGCTGCTCTTCCTGAGCGCATTAAGGCAACTATGGACCTTGTAAAAAAGGCTATTTCTGCTGAAGGTGGCCTTCTTAATAAAGATGATTTGAGCGCTGCAGAAGTTTCTGCTATGGACGGCCTTGCTAAGAAGCGTGGTGCTGCAGATTCTCCATTCAAGATGATTGAACGTGAGACTGTATTCTACAAGCTTCAGAGCGGTTTCGAAGCTGTTCGTGATGCTCTTAAGAACGCAGGTGTTACAGGTAATGAAATCGGAGAAATCACTCCAAAAATGCTTTCTTCTGGCGAATGGAAAAACGGTACATTCCGTGGATACAACATTGCAATTCCACCTGCACGTATCATTCCTGGCCGTACAAATCCATACGTTCAGTTCCTTGAGTCTGTAAAAGACAAGCTTTGTTCTCTTGGTTTCCAGGAGTTCGATGGTCCGCTTGTAGAAACTGAATTCTGGAACGGTGATGCATTGTTCATGCCACAGTTCCACGCTGCACGTGATATTCACGATGTATACCGCATTAAGAATCCTACACACGCAAAGTTTATTGAAGAACCATATTTGAGCAATGTAAAGGCTGCTCACGAAACTGGTGGAAACACTGGTAGCCGTGGATGGAACTACACATTCGATAACGAGTTCACACGCCGCCTTATTCTCCGCTCGCAGGGAACTGTACTTTCTGCACACCAGCTTCACAAGGCTGAAGTTCCAGGCAAATACTTTGGTATTGCACGCTGTTTCCGCTACGATAAGGTAGATGCAACTCACCTTTCTGACTTCTATCAGACTGAAGGTATTATTGCCGGAAACGACGTAACTCTCCGCGACCTTCTTGGTATGCTCAAGATGTTCGCAACAGAAATTGCCGGAGCAGAAGAAGTAAAATATGTTCCAGGTTACTTCCCGTTCACAGAGCCTTCAATCGAAGTTCATATCAAGCACCCTGTATTGGGCTGGTTCGAACTCGGTGGTTCTGGTATCTTCCGTCCGGAAGTTACCCGTGCTATGGGTCTTGATTGTCCTGTACTTGCATGGGGTATCGGTATTGACCGTATGGCGCTTATGGCACTTGGCCTTAACGACCTCCGCGAACTCTTCTGTGAGGATATCGAGAAAGTAAGACTTAGAAAAGCTAAGTTCTAGAATAGATCCCGAAACAAGTTCGGGATGACAAAAAGGCCGTCATTGCGAGGAGCGACAGCGACGTGGCAATCTATATAATATGGATTGCTTCGCTGCGCTCGCAATGACGGCCTTATTTTATTTAACATTATTTTAAGCTTTGAATAAATCAACAGTGGTGTTCAGGGCAGCCCGAACATCTGTAACGTCGTCTTTATTCAGAACGGCAATGCGGAAGATTGCGGATTCAAGCAGGCCGTAAAGTGTATCGTTTACATCTTTTACGTTAAGTTCCTTAAACTCTTTATTCTGAATTCCCTTAATGAGGATTGTAGTCAAAAGATGGCGCAGGCGGATAACACGGCGGCGAACACGTTCGCTTGTGTCTACACCTGATTTTTTCAGCTGCATAAGGTAATTCAAAAGAACACTGAAAAGTTTTTTATTGCTTTCGATTGAATCTGCAAGTGTTGAAAGAATTTTTCGAAGTGCAGCTTCTGCAGACAGAGTTGAATCTGCCATAATCTTTTTAAGTGCAATTTCCAGTTCTGAGAGAAGCTCTTTTATACTACCCAAAAAGATTTCATGTTTATTCTTAAAATAAATATAGAGGGTGGTACGTGTGATACCGCAGCGATCGGCAATTTTCTGGAAGGTTGCATCTTCGTAACCTTCTTCAATAAACACGTCAAGAGATTTCTGTAAAATTTCCTGTTTACGTTTGTCGTGTTCTACCACAATTGCCATTTCGCTTTCTCCTTATCGCTTATAAATGTAGAATGAAGTATCCAGATTTCCAGCTTTCAGCTTTTTAATTGCCGAGGTCTTATGTCCAAAACTTTCCTGGAAGTCAGGATTAGATGTAATTACGCCAATGTCCCAGCCTTCAAAGTCTGTCCAGAGACTGCTCATATTCTTGTATAATTCACGAGCCTGTTCTTCATCACCAAGACGTTCACCGTAAGGTGGGTTACAGAGAAGAAGTCCAGAATCATAAGGTGCTGCTAAATCTGCAAAATCAGACTGAATAAAATCCGGGCGAGGAATATGTGCACTGATATCAATTGATTTAAGTGCGCGGCCGGCCATTACGCAGGCATATTCGGCGTTTTTCTTAGCGCGTTCAACTGCAGCGTTATCAATATCAGAACCTGTAATACGAACTTCTACGTCTGTACGGATTTTTGCTGCTTCTTCTGCTTTAATTTCCTGAGCACGTTTTTCGTTATAGATAGGAAGATTTTCAAGCGCAAAGCGGCGGCCAAAACCAGGTGCTACGTTGAAAGCATAAAGAGTTGCTTCAATTGCAATTGTACCTGAACCGCAGAACGGATCATGAAGCGGTGTTTTACGACGCCACATCATTTCCTGAAGGAGAGTAGCAGCAAGTGTTTCGCGGAGAGGTGCAATACCACCATCTACACGGTAACCGCGTTTGTGAAGAGGAAGTCCCGAAAGGTCCAGAAGAACCAGAACTTTATTTTCATCAACATAAACACGGACATTGCTTTCTTCACCGGTTTCCGGCATAGAAGCCATGTGCCATACATCTCCGAGTTTTGAATAGATAGCTTTGTGAACAATTCCCTGAATAGAGTGTTCAGAGTTGAGTTTACTCTTGTAAGAACGCACCTTGTCTACAATGACACGTGAATCCTTTCGTAAAAAATCCTGCCAGTTTACAGCGTAAGTTCCATCGTAAAGTGCATCAAAATCAAGAGCATCATATTCTGCAAGCTGAAGGTAAACACGGTCTGCTGTTCTCAGACAAAGATTTGCTTTGAATAAAGCATCGTCATCACCAAAAAAAGAAACTCTTCCCGGTGCGTTTCCATTGAGTTTATAACCTAAATGTTTAATTTCGTTGCCGAGAATTCGCTCGGCACCAACTGCGCATAATGCGACCAGAGTATTCATACTGGTCTAAATTACCATTTTTACAATTTTTGTTCAATTGTCATTTTGCGCAGCGGCGTGATTAGTATATTGTTGCGGAGTAGTCGAAACCGTCAGTGCCTAATTGTGATGGCACAACAATTTTTTGTGAGCTTCCGACACCTGTAACTTTGATTGCTGTTGGTTCAGTCCAGATAACTTCTTTAATCAGTCTGTCTTCTATAGGTTTAGAATCATCATCAAAAATCATTTTTTGTCCAACAATACCGTTGATGGTTAATTCAGTGTCCAGAAATTCAGGAGGAAGAAGTCCTAAGAGCGGTAGTGTTGTTCCGCTTGCAATTGAAGGAAGCGCGAAGGTTTGAGTAGCAGTTTCGCTTTGAATAATCAACATTGGGTAGTAACTGTCTGTTATATATTCAGGAAAGTCAGGTACCACAATTGTTCCGTTTATTTCTATAGTGTGATTATCTTTGTTGTATTTCAGGCTGACACCTGTTGTTCTGAAAGTTAAATTATCAGATTCATAATAGCAAGAATCAAATTCAGAGGCTTTTATTTCTATAACGTCTGACCATTTTGTATAATAATATTCTCCGTCTATATTGTAACGGACTCGATAATCATAAGAATGTCCATCTTTAATAAGTTTATCAATAAAACGATAATTCTTATTATCATTTAAAAGTGCAAGAGGATGATTTAGAAGAGCAATTGTTGTAACAACATCAGTATCTTTGTCTCTTCTGTATACATTCAAATATTTAGTTTTTGAGTTTACTTTAGGAATAATAAGTGTAACCTGCTTATCTGATAAATCAACACCAGGCTTATCATACAAATTTGTATCGTCAAATTCTAATTTACAGGAAAAAAGAGTTATTCCGAGAAAAGTGATAAGAAATAAAAATATAGAAGTTCCCTTTTTCATAATACAATACCTCATTTTAATATCGGCAGAAAAAAGGAACTTCTTTAATGGAATATGGCGTTGGATTTATTCGTTTGCAGCTTCGATTACACCGTAGTAAGCAGGTTTACAGTGGAATTCTTTATCCTTAAATAAAAGAGGATATTGAGTATGGCCCTTATGCATGCCGTTAAGCCAGGTCCATTCGTCGCGTACACCCCAGAGAGTAACACCTTCTATACCATTTTTACCGGGCTGTTTACGGTTCTTAATGAACATTGTAAACCAGATTTTATAGAAGTCTTTAAGGCGCATTGCATTGTATGATGCACTGCCATTTGCAACATCCATTTCTGTAATCTGAACATTGATTCCTTTTGAAAGGAAGTTTTGAACGGCTTTTTCAAAGTTTGCGGCAGAATCATTTATGCCGACATGTGTCTGCATTCCAGCTGCATCAATACGTGCATCTGGTGCTGCCTGAATTGCATCAATGATTTTGCAGATTGCTCTGTTTTTGTTTGTGGATGCACAACCGTAATCGTTGTAAACAAGTTTTACATCTTTTGGAGCATATTTATTTGCATAACGGAAGGCATTTACAATAAAGGTTTCATTTTTATATACTGCAAACCAGTTGCTTGAACCTGCATCACGAAGGAAATTTGCATCTGTAGCATTGTCTGAGGCTGCTTCATTTACAACATCCCATGCGAGAATCATATGTTCACCATTGTTGTTTTTCTTTTCCCATTCTGCAACATGCTGAAGAACTGTTTTAATATACCATTCCATTCGGGCATTCATTTCATCTGGACTTACAAGGGCAGTTTCCCCGTTATGACCATAGTTTTTCTGGAAGAACCAGGCCGGAGTCTGACTGTGCCATACAAGAGTGTGGCCACGGAGCTTTAAGCCGAGTTTTTTCATGTCAGAAAGAATGCTGTCCATCTGCTTAAAGGTTGGAATGTCTGCTGGAACTTCGTAGAGATTTCCATCTTCTCCACGGAATTCTGTAAGTTTATTGGGTTTATTCCATCCGAATATAAAATCAGGTTTAAATTCGTTTTCCATAGTAATTACACTTGCATGCAGTGGAAGCCCCTGCTGTAAAAGAGGTTCCTTGAAGGTGTTATTATAGGAAACACAGAAGCCAAAATAATCAAAATAATCTTTCAGAACATCTTTTACACCAGTAACTTCTGTCCAGACTTCCGGTTGAGGAGCACCTTTTGTAAGACCTTCTCCATTGAGACGAAGTTTGAAGTTTTTAATGTATACAGTTGCTTCCTTGTTGAGTGTGCCCCCGGAAACATACAGCTGTCTTTTTCCGGAAAGATGGAGTGTAAGATGTTTATTTACGCTGAACCATTTTCCGTTATCTACCTTTCTGTCAAAAAGTTTTGGGAAGTTTTCTTCCAGTTCATTGATCATCCATATCACCTGAGTTTTTTTAGTAGTGTTATCATCAATGAACATTTCGCAGGAAAGCTGTATTTCAATATCTTTTCCTTCATAAGGAGATAAATCTATTGAAACAGGATTTGCACGCGAAGTATCGTGAAGTCTTACCTGTGTGACATTTTTATCTTTGCCAAACTTCCTATTGAAGAGAATCGCTTTTCCATCTTCATCAATCCGGGTAATGCTCACAGAACCATCTGAATTTTCAATAGTCTGTGGAGTTTTGTTTTTTGAGCTGCAGCCTGTAATAAGAAGCAGTGCTGCTGCAATGGTCAAAAGAGTTCGTTTCATCATATAGGTTATTATTGTATCTAAGTAATAAATAATCTATAATGGATTTTAACTATTATTTTTATAACTATTGTTTTCAAGGAAGCATTATGGGAATTATGTTGAAAGACAAATTCGGCAGTGTATTTGCTGAAATGTCTAAGCTTTCGCACGCTGCTGCGAAAATTGATGAAACAAAAGTTTATGAAGAAGCAAATCTTCAGCTCAGACCTTACATGTGGAAGCTTTTGGATGAAGCATTCAATTCTGAATCAGGTTTGGGAAACATTGAAAATTTTAAGGCCTTCTATGATTCAGTTGTAAACGAAGGAAAATCTGGCCTTATTCTTATGGAGCACTACACAAATCTTGATTTACCTGGAATTCTTTATCTTCTTGAAAAGAACGGCGAAGACTGGGCAAAGGATATGTCTTCCAGAATTGTAGCTGTAGCAGGAATGAAGCTTAATGAAGCAAGTGCCGGTGTACGTGCATTTACAGAAGGCTTTACTCGTGTTGTAATTTATCCTACACGTTCATTGAATGCCGTAGAAGGAAAGGAAATTTCCGAAGAAGAAAAGGCTGCAGAAGAGCAGAGAGCCAGAAAAATTAACTTTGCTGCTATGCGTGCTATGGATGCCTGCAAAAAACGTGGTCAGATGATTCTGGTATTCCCAAGTGGTACACGTTATCGTCCTGGACAGCCGGAAACAAAACGCGGTCTTCGTGAAATTGACAGTTACCTCCGTCTTTTTGACAAGATGATTCTTGTTTCAATAAATGGAAATTGTCTGCGCATAAATCCTGAGAACCCTGAGGATATGCTTGCTGATATTCTTGAAACTGGTAAATGTACATTTACTGCAAGTCCTGTAATTGACTGTAAGGAATTCAGAAACAATATTCTCGCAAAGTTACCTGCAGATGAGGCAGATCCAAAACAGAAGACTGTTGATGCAGTTATGGAATATTTAGAAAAGCAGCACGGTGATGCTGAATAAATACTGGAGCAAAAAATGAAAGAAATTAAAAACGAATTGTCTTCTACAACTTACCCTGGAAGAGGAATTATTGCTGGTTTATCAGCTGATGGAAAATATGCAGTTTCTGCTTACTGGACAATGGGCCGCAGTGCAGGAAGCAGAAACCGTATTTTTGTTACAGAAAACGAAAACGGAACTGAGGTTGTTCGCACAAAGGCTTTTGATGAGTCTTTGATTGCTGGTGACCCAAGTCTTATCATTTATGCTGCAGTTCGTGAGCTTGGAAAAAAGACAATCGTAACAAACGGGGACCAGACAGATACAATTTTTGATGGTTTGAAAGAAGGAAAGACTTTTGAACAGTCTCTTCGCAGCCGTAAGTACGAGCACGATGCTCCAAACTATACTCCACGTATTTCTTCTTTGCTTGATCTTGAAGGCGGAGTAAACGGTGGTTATGCTTACTCACTTTCTATTCTTAAGAGTGACTGTGGAAACGGCGATAATACTCTTCGCTTTACTTACACTTACGATAATCCTCAGAAGGGTGAGGGACATTATATTCACACTTACATGGGTGATGGAAATCCTCTTCCAAGTTTTGAGGGTGAACCGGTAAAACTCAAGATTGAAGGCGACATTGAAACTCTTACAAATACAATCTGGAGTTCTTTGAACGAAGAGAATAAGGTTTCACTTTTTGTACGATTTATTGATCTTGAAACTGGTAAGTACGAAGAGCGTATTTTGAATAAGAATCTGTAATAGCCTGAAATCGAAAATCCGTTAAAAAACGAGCCGAAAGACTCGTTTTAGGATTATCGAAAGAATGGCTCAGAGGCAAGTTGTGCTTGCCGACTTTTAAGGAGACACGATGGAAAAACAAACGCGAACTCACGTTTTTTTCGTTGCTGTCTCTCTTTTTATTTTAACGTCTGCTTTATGGCTTGCTTCCTGCTCAAACATTAAAAAACAGTCGTGGAATGATTCAGAAGTTATAAATCCAAAGTACAGGGAATTTGCTGGTGCGGCGGATTCTTATCTTACAGAGTCGGGGTTCCAGGGCGCGGTGCTTATTGGGCGCGGCGACAAAATAGTGTTTGCAAAAGGGTACGGTGTTTGTGATGTGAAGGCGGCGGCCCCCGAGAAGGTGCCGATAGGCATTAACAGTACTTTTGAGGCCGGCTCAATAAGTAAGCAGATGACGGCCGCCGCAGTGATGCAGCTTGTGGAAAAGAAAAAGCTGGCGGTGGACGACAAGATTTCTAAGTTCTTTTCTGACTTCGAAGCCGGTGACAAAATTACAATTGAAATGCTTTTGAATATGCGGTCAGGGCTTACAGATCATATCAATTCTGCAGATGAGTTCTTTCCTAAAAATATTTACCGTCATATCGAAGTAAATCAGATGGCCTGCAAACCGGTGGATAAAAATCTTGTTCTCACATATCTGAGCGAAGCACCGCTTCTTGCCGAACCGGACAGTACATATTTTTACTGCAACACAAATTATTATCTTCTTGCCTCAATAATTGAGCAGGTGAGTGGAATGTCTTACAGCGAATATATACAGAAAAATATTTTTGCCCGCTGCGGAATGAATCATTCAAACCTTGAGTTTCAAAAAACAGATACCCGCGGTTATGATTATAAAGGCCGATATTACAGCATTCCCGCCGCTCTTGCCCTTGGATGTGGAGATGTAAATTCAAATGTTACAGACCTCTTTAAATGGAATATTCTTTTTACAAGCGGTAAAGTTGTAAAGAAAAAAACATTTCAGAAAATGATTGATTCTGAATCTTATGGCTATGGAGTTTACCGACACGACGATTCAATTTTTCATGCCGGCGTAACAAATGTTTTCAATTCTTACGATGGCTATTATTTTGATGGAAAAGTATCTGTGATTGTTTTGTGTAATTGTCCTGTTGTAAAAATAAATGCAACTTCTGTTGCAAGAAATCTTTATAAATTGTATGAAGAAAATAATAACTAACGTTAGTTAGTAAAAGGTGATAAAATGGATTTAATAAAGAAATTTCTAAGCCTGTTATGGGTAAATATTCTCTGGTTGTTATGCTGTATTCCTGTTCTTACGGCTGGTACTTCAACTTGTGCTGCGTTTGCAGTAACGCTTCGTCTTGCAGATGATGATGAAGAAGTTCAGTCATTCAGGGGAATTACCCGCCGCTTTTTTAAAGCGTTCCGACAGGATTTAATTCAGGGCTTTTTGATTTTACTGTTTACTGTGATTACATTTGGTCTTGGCGGATTTTTTGTTTATCTTGCCTGGGATGATGGTTTGAATCTGATTAAGATTGGTTTACTGGCTGTTTATTTTCTTGTTGTTCTTGTTTTGAATTTTTATTCTTATCCTTTGATTGCACGTTATTCAAACACTTTTATAAATACTCTCAGAAACTCAATAGCTCTTTTTGCGCAGTATGCTAATTCAAGTATTAAAGCTCTTGGAATAGTTATTGTAGAATTGCTGGTGCTTACACTTACGTTTAAGGTGTATTTCGCAGGAATTTTGATTCTGCCGGCTTTGATTTTTTATACTATCAGCGTTCCTGCAAAAAATATTTTTGTAAAAATAGAGAATCCTGAGAGCACGGAGTCTTCTGAGTCTACCGAGGATTAGCCGGGGGCGTTGCGGGGGAGACCCCCGCTGGAAGGGGTGGCGAGCAACAAATTGCGAGCCAGGGGAAGGCTTTCCCCTCATTTGAATTTTTATCCATTTTTCTATATTATGTTTCTCTATGAAAGAACTTGAATTGAAATACGGATGTAATCCGAATCAGAAACCTGCAAGGGTTTACATGGAAAGCGGCGATCTTCCTATCACTGTTGTAAACGGAAGACCTGGATACATCAACCTGCTGGATGCTCTAAATGGCTGGCAGCTTGTTAAGGAATTGAAGGAAGCAACTGGACTTCCTGCAGCTACTTCTTTTAAGCACGTTTCACCTGCTGGTGCTGCTGTTGGTCTTCCTCTTTCAGACACTCTTAAGCAGATTTATTTTACTGACAATGTTGAACTTACTCCGCTTGCCTGTGCTTATGCCCGCGCTCGTGGTGCAGACCGCATGAGCTCTTTCGGCGATTTTATTTCTTTGAGTGACGAGTGTGATGAAGCAACTGCTCTTCTTATCAAGAAGGAAGTTTCTGATGGTATTATCGCACCGGGATACAGCGAGAAGGCTCTCGAGATTCTTAAAGCTAAGAAAAACGGTAACTACTGTGTAATTCAGATTGACCCTAATTACGTTCCTGCTGAACTCGAACGCAAACAGGTTTTCGGTGTTACTTTTGAACAGGGACACAACTTCCTTAAGATTGACGAACAGTCAGCTCTTTCAAATATCGTAACTAAGAATAAGAACCTCAGCGAAGATGACAAGCGCAATCTTGTAATTTCTCTCATCGTTCTTAAATATACTCAGTCTAACTCAGTTTGTTTTGTAAAGGACGGACAGGCAATTGGTATAGGGGCTGGACAGCAGAGCCGTGTTCACTGTACTCGTCTTGCTGGGCAGAAGGCAGATAACTGGTGGCTTCGTCAGTCTCCAAAAGTACTCGGACTACAGTTCGTAGACGGAATTAAACGTGCAGACCGCGATAATACAATCGACGTTTACATTGGTGAAGAATATATGGATGTTCTTGCTGAAGGCAAATGGCAGAACTTCTTTAAGGTAAAGCCGGAAGTTTTCACTCGCGAAGAAAAAGCAGAATGGATTGCAAAGAATACAAACGTTGCAGTTGGTTCTGATGCGTTCTTCCCATTCGGAGACAACATTGAGCGTGCAAGAAAGTCTGGTGTTACATGTGTAGTTCAGCCGGGCGGAAGTGTTCGTGATGACCTTGTTATTAAGGCTGCTGATGACTACAACATGGTTATGGCATTCAACGGAATCCGTTTGTTCCATCATTAATATTATGGCAGGCTAGGCCTGCCCTTTTTTATAAGGAAAATAAACTATGAAAATTGAGACAAAAGTTTTGCATTCAGGTTATAAACCAGAAAACGGCGGACCTGGAACTATCCCAATTGTACAGAGTACAACTTACCGTTTTGACAGCTGCGATCACGTTGCTGCTCTTTTTGACAAGCCTACTGAATTTATGTATTCACGCTTTGCTAACCCAACCTGTGATGCAGTTGAAAAGAAAATTGCAGATCTTGAAGGTGGTGTTGGTTGTATGCTCACAAGCAGCGGACAGGCAGCAAGCCTTCTTTCTGTTTTGAACCTCTGCTGTGCTGGAGACAGCTTTATTGCTTCTTCTTCAATTTATGGTGGAACAATCAATCTCTTTGGTTTTACTCTTAAAAAGCTTGGAATTGAATGTATCTGGGTAGATGTTGATGCAAGCTATGAAGAAATCTGTAAGGCTATTAAACCTAATACAAAATGTATTTTTGGTGAAACAATTGCAAACCCAGCACTTACAGTTTTTGATTTTGATGTTTGGGCAAAGGTTGCTCACGATAATAATCTTCCTCTTATCGTAGATAATACTTTTGCAACTCCATATTTGTGCCGTCCGTTTGAGTGGGGTGCAGATATCGTTGTTCACTCAACTACAAAATATATGGATGGTCACGCAGTTCAAGGCGGCGGCTGTATCGTAGATTCAGGAAACTTTGACTGGGAAAAGGCTTACAAGGCTACAGGCAAGTTTGCTGATATGGTTGAACCGGACGAAAGTTATCATGGACTTCGCTATGTTGGTGATTTTGGCAAGGCTGCTTATATTGTAAAAGCCCGCACACAGCTTATGCGCGACTTTGGTTGTTACCCTGCAGCTCAGAGTGCATTCTATCTGAATATGGGAATTGAAACTCTTCCTGTTCGTATGCAGCGTTATTGTGAAAATGCACGCAAGGTTGCTGAGTTCTTCAAATCATCAGACAAAATTGCAAAGGTAATTTACCCTGGTCTTCCTGGAGATAAATACTATGAGCGTGCTCAGAAGTATCTTCCAAACGGAACTTGTGGTGTAATTTCTATCAGCATTAAGGGTGGCCGTGCAGCTGCAGTTCGCTTTATGGATGCTCTTAAACTGGCTTGTGATGAAGTTCATGTTGCAGATATCCGCACCTGTGTTCTTCATCCGGCAAGTGCAACTCACCGCCAGCTTACAGATGAACAGCTCGTAGCAGCTGGAATCGATGGTGGTATGGTTCGCTTCAGCTGTGGTCTCGAAAACGTAGAAGATATCATCGAAGATATCAAACTTGGCCTCGCAGCTATTTAATTAATAGGAGGGGGATGTCTCCCCCTGCGCCCGCACTTCGTTGCGGGCTACCCTCTCTGCGGGGGCTCAATCGCCGCCCCCGCAACGCCCTTGCTAAATTAGCTTGACCCACTAATCTAAGAAATCATATAATTAACTATGCCTATAAAACTGAGTTGGACAGATTTTCCAGAGCCTTATGATGGCAATTCCCTTTTACAAAAAACTCAGTTTGATCCTCCACTTATAACAGATTCTCATCTTTTTATTGAAGGAGATAATTATCCTGTCCTGAAAAAAATGGCGGATGAATTCTCCGGCAAAATCAATCTGATTTATATAGATCCGCCTTATAATACCGGGAACGATTTTACTTATAATGATGATTTTGCTTCCGGGGAGGACAGGCATTCGGCGTGGCTAAGTTTTATGCAGCGACGTCTTGTTGCGGCTCGACCTTTACTTGCCGACACCGGCTGTATCTTTATTGCAATAGACCAGAGTGAATTATATACTCTCAAACTTCTCTGCGACCAGATTTTTGGGGAAGAAAATTTTGTAAATGATTTTATGTGGCTGCATGGCAAAGGTAAAAAAGATACCTGGTCGCGAACCTTACAGCAGCATACCCTTTGTTATGCCCGTGATAAACGAAAACTTCATGCCTTCCGTGAAGTCGAAGCCACCGGCTGGGCAACAAAAAATGTAGACGACGACCCGCGCGGTAACTGGTTTTCAGGTAGCATTTCCTTTACTGAAACCCGCTCAAATCCTAATCATAAAAACTACTATTCGATAGTTTCTCCGAGTGGAAAAGTCTGGACCCGCCAATGGCAGACAGATGAAGCTCACATGAAAGAGCTTATTGCCGACAATAGGATCTTCTGGGGTTCTGCACCAGCTTACGATAAAGTGCCTCGAGTAAAAATTTTTAATGAAGATACAACTGAGGTAATTCCTCGTAATATAATAGATTGCACCGACAGTACAAGAGCCGCACAACATCATTTAGACAATCTGCTTGGTGAAAAAGGTGCGTTTGATAATCCTAAACCGGTAAATCTGATTAAACATTTAATCGCTATAACACGGCAGCCAAAAGATGCTCTCATCATGGATTTTTTTGCAGGAAGCGGTACAACTTTTGAAGCCGTATGCGAACTTAATCAGCAGGAAAATGCATCCCGCCGTTGTATTCTTGTACAAAAAGATGAAAATGGAATTTCAGATTTGTGCAAAAAAAGATGTCTTAAGGTTGCCGAACTTTACAAAACCAATATTGAGATTCATCGTCTGAAATAAAAAGATAAAAGATTTCCCCTAAGTCAAACTCCAATTTTTTCGGTTCAACCGAAAAAAGAAAACCATTTCGAAATTTTTCTGACTTTCAATCACAGTTTTTCAAACCTATACTTCACTCTGTAATAAAATCGAAGTCGCCTTTGGCTTCAGTTTAGGAGTAAGGTATGAAAAAAACAAAACTTATTGCATTCGCATTAGTGCTTATGGTATTGGCTTCTTCAGTTTATGCTAAACCAAAAAAGCAGGCAAAATCAAAAGGCACAGTACCTGGAACAGCAAGTACTGCTGGCTGGAAATTAAACGCAGATAAACCAATAAAATTCGACTGGTACATTAACTTTAGCTGGTTCGCTCGTCACTGGGGCGATTCTATGGTTTCAAAGTACATCACAGAAAAAACTGGTGTAGACATTAACTTCGTTGTACCTGCAGGTAACGAATCAGAAAAACTCAACTCAATGATCGCAGGTGATGCACTTCCAGACCTTATTACAATCGGCTGGTGGGAAGGACAGGTTCCTATGATGATTGATGCAGGTCTTGTTGAACCTCTCGATGAGCTTGCAAAAAAATATGATCCTTATTTCTTCAGGGTAACAAATACAGATAAGCTTGGCTGGTACAGACAGGCAGATGGTCATGTTTACGGTTATCCAAACTCATCTTATACACCGGCAGACTATAAAAAATATGCCGGAAAACTCACATCAAACGAAACCTTCCTTGTAAGAAAAGATATGTATGAAGCAATCGGTAAGCCGGATATGTCAACTCCAGAGGGATTCTTAAAAGCTCTCCGTGCAGCAAAGGCAAAGTTCCCTTCAGTAAATGGTCAGCCACTTATTCCTTTCACAACAAATGAATTCGGTGATACAGGTTGTTCACAGCTTCAGGGCTATCTTGCTCACTTCCTTGCAATTCCTCCAGAGAAAAACGGAAAGTTCGTAAACGCTGATCTTGGACTTACAGATGATCCTGAATATCTGCGATGGATGAAGACTCTTCGTCAGGCACATTCTGAAGGTTTAATTGCAACAGATATGTTCGTAGACAAGAGAAGTCAGATTGAAGAGAAAGCAGCACAGGGACGTTACTTCTGTATGCTCTATCAGAACTGGGATATGCAGGCTGCACAGCATGCACTTTATTCAAGAGATCCAAACTCAGTTTATATCGCAGTTGATGGCCCAAAGAATAGCCGTGGCGATAATCCAACTCTCGCAGGAGGCGGAATTGCAGGCTGGACTGTAACTTTGATTTCTAAGAACTGTAAAGATAAGGCTCGTGCAATTCAGTTCCTTTCTTACCTCATCAGTGAAGAAGGTCAGATGGATACAAACTTCGGTATCAAAGACAAGACATATGTAATCAACAGCAAAGGAATTCCTGAGCTTACACCAGAAATGAAAAAGCTTGATTCAACAGATAAGAACAAGCAGGAAACTGATGTTGGAATCATGTACACCTACTGGATGCTTATGGATACAGCATGGCAGGCACAGTGGGGAGTTGAATATGCTCCTTCTCTCGGACAGCCACAGCTTTGGACACGTCCTTATGTTCAGTCATTTGCTGCATACGATGGACTTACTCTTCCGGTTGGTTCAGAAGAACAGCTCATCTGTGAAGATATTCAGAGACGCTGGGGTAAGGTTCTTCCACAGCTTATTCGTGCAAAATCTGATGCTGAGTTTGATTCACTTGTAGCACAGTTCAACAAGTACAAGAAAGACAAAGGCGTAGACAAAGTAATTGCAGCTCAGACAAAGCTGATGAATGAAAACAAGGCAAAACTTGGAATGTAAAAACAAACTAAAAAAAGGATGGCAAAAAAAATGAAAAAAACAAAATATTTTTTTCCAAAAATGGGAATCGGCATTCTTTTGACAATGTTTACATCATGTCTTGCAATAAATGCAAAGAAGATTGTTGATGCACCATATTATCCTCCTGAGGAAGCATTTGCAGATGCAGGTGAACAGGAAAAGAATTTCAAGGTTTATTACTCAGGTTCTAAATCTCCAGTAATAGATGGTGAATTTAATGAATGGGATGGATTGGATGGAATCCGTGTTCGCCGAATGGTTTATGGAGGAATGTTCAATCCTGAAAATACAGATGGTCTGTTTAAGGTTAGAGCAGATGATTCATATCTCTATGTTTTTGCAGACATCATAGATGATCAGCCACAGGAAAATAAATTTCCTGCTCCACAGGGCTGGCGCGATGATTCAATTGAATTCTTTTTTGGTACAGATACAGGCTATCATACCTTCTACAAGAGTACAGATCACCGTGTAAGAATTGTTCCACAGAGCAAAACAAATAAATCTGCTTACGATGTAAGTTTGAACGATGTTTCAATGAACGGAAGTATTAAGGCTGCAATTGTTTACAGTGAACATGGTTACAAGATTGAAGCAGCCGTTCCATTCTCTCTCTTGAGTATTAAAAAATTAAAGCCAAAGCAGAAGGTGCGCGGTGACTTCCAGATTAACGATGCAGACGACGGAAAAGAACGTTCTCGTCTCATTCACTGGAATAGCAGCAAAGATAATACCTACGTAGATGCAAGTTCCTGGGGAGACGGCATTGTAGTTGATTTAGCGGAGGCTGAAAATGAATAAAAAACGTTTTGCCGTTTTCACAGGCATTTTATTATTCCTCAATATTTCAATTTTTGCTCAGTTCATCACAGTAAAAAAAGATGCAAACGGCTGGCGCCTTATGGAAGACCGTAAGGAAATTGAAGTAAAGGGAATCGTATGGTCATATACTCCAATCGGAGAAACACATACTTATGATTTGTGGTCAAAGAGTGACGAGTTCATTGAGCGCATGATTGATACAGATATGCCAATGCTTAAGGCAATGGGCGTAAATGCAATCCGCTGTTTCAGTGACATTCCTCCAAAATGGGTAGAGTACATTTATACAAAGTACGGCATTTACACAATCGTAAATAATCTTCTTGGCCGTTATGGTGTAGCAGTAAACGGCACCTGGTATGCCAATACAGATTATTCTGATTTGTATACTCGCGAAACTCTTGTTGAAATGGCAGTCGAGACTGCTGAAAAGTATCGTGCAGTAAACGGTGTTCTTATGTACATGTTCGGAAACGAAAGTAATTACGGACTTGTATGGTCAGGTTCAGAAATTGAAAACCTTCCTGTTGGTGAACAGAATACTGTAAAAGCAGGTTACCTCTACAGTCTTCTTGAAGAGGCAATGGCTGCCTGTAAAGATATCGACCCGTTCCATCCTGTTGGAATTGTAAATGGTGATACTCAGTATCTCGAGCTGATTAAAGAACTTTGTCCTTCTCTGGATATTCTTGGTGTAAACGCTTACCGTGGATTCCGCTTCTACGATTCATTCTATGAAAATGTTGCAGAAGTTCTCGACAAGCCAATTATGTTCACAGAAGCCGGAGCAGATGCTTACAACGAAATCACTCATCAGGAAGATCAGTATGCTCAGATGGCTTATCTTATGAGTCAGTGGAAAGAAATCTATCAGCAGGGCTACGGAAAGGGCCGTTCACAGAATGTAATCGGTGGTTTTGTATTTGAATGGATGGATGAATGGTGGAAACACTATCAGAACAAAGATCTTGAACTTCATAATGACACAGGTACCTGGTCAAACTCTGGTTATGAATTAGACTATCGCGATGGCCTCAACAACATGGATGAGGAATGGTTTGGTATCTGTGCTCAGAGCAAGCTCACAGACCGTGGAATCAACAAGAGAATTCCACGTGCTTCATATTACCTTCTTCAGGACATCTGGAAGCTATCACTTTATAAATCTTCAGAATCTGATATAAATAAAACTTTTGCATCATTAAATACCTCAATGTATCTTGCACAGGGAAATGAGAAATCAATCAAAGAAATGATAAATGAAAATAAACTCGTTCAGATTGATACTCTTGATGCAACCGTTCAGGTAACAACTCCAATGTATGTAAACAGAGTCTGGGGTGCTATTAAAGATAATGGTCACTTAAAAGAATCTTTTGAATATCAGAATGCAAAGGGTGAGAATGTTAAGACAACTGTTACTGCAGAAACAACCCTCGGCCTGACTGTAAAGCCAATGGAAAATCTTTCTGGTACAGCTGTAATCAAAGCCTGGACAGATTCTCCTTATACAAATCTTGGAGACAGATGGGCTTCTTACTACAAGGATGGACCAGATTATTCTACAACACAGCCAGAAGCAGAGCTTAAGTATGTAGATTTCTATTCGGCATCACTTAATTATTCTGGAAATCTTTTTGACATAAATGGTTACTACCATGTTGGACATGCAAGTTTTGAAAACACAGGTGATATTTTCAATATTTCAAAAGAAGCTTTTGATATCATCGGTTATGACACTTATGGTTCAAAGGCTCCGATTGCTCTTGAGTTTGTAGGAAAGAATCTTCTTGAAGGACTTACAGTAATTGGTGGTCCAGAAATCTGGGGAAGTGCAAAGCCTCAGGTTCAGGCAAACTACTTCCGCTGGTTCCCTACAGAATCACTGTTTGTTCCAGACTTCACAATCGGCCTTGTTTATGCAGAAGAGTTTGGTGCTAAATCAAGTCCTTCTCTGGATCCATATAATGCATATGGTGCCGGAAGAAAAGCTTCAATTTATGCAGCCGCAGTTCTTGATCCATGGGTAACTCTTAAACTCGGTGTTCTCCATGCTGGTAGTGAAAAAGTTGGCGCAAAATATATCGATCAGAATGGTAATTCTTCTAAGATTACTTATCTTGATACACTTGGCGGTTATGTTCAGCTCGGTACAAATATGTTCCAGCATATGTACATCTACGGAAACGCAATCTACCGCGGTCTTGTAGCAGATACAAATCCTGCAGAAGTTAGAGGAAGTTTCTTTACAGCAGATTCTGGTGCTGGAAACAGATTTGAAGCTCAGGTTGGAGTTGATGTTGGATATGGTGATTTTGTATTCAAGCCTGTTGTCAGAGCTCGCGTTCCACTTCAGCAGCCAAAGGGCCGTGACCTTCTTACAGGGTCTCCATTTATCGTAGGTCTTGGAAACCGTCAGGCAATTGAAGTTGAAGCAGTTCTTACTTATGACCCTGAAGGAGCAACCTGGTTCCACGAATGGAATGGTGATGATATTGAAGGTGCAAAGTTTGCATTCTCTCTTACCGGAATGTATACCCTTTATGCCGGAAAGACAGATAATCTCCCTTTCAAGAGCAATACATGGACATCAGTTACAAATGAAACAACTGCAAAGTATAGCAATATGATCTGGTATAACGGTGGTGCACTTCCTGAGCAGAGAAATCTCTGGCAGGTTGGAACAAGAATCGTAACAAATCCACTTCCAGGCCTTCGTATTATTGCAACTGCTGATGGTGGATGCCTTGGTGCTCTTACAGGAGCTTATCAGGGTGATTATCCGGAGTTAGTTCAGTTTGTAAATGCAGGACTTGCAGTTCGTTACAATCACTGGATTGGTTCTACAAAGTGGTCATTCAATACATGGGGACCAGAAAGCTGGTGGAGAAACTTTAACCAGACTTTCCCATTGCAGTTCAGTTTTGATATTGCTTACGGCTTTGGAGATAATCCTTCTTTCCTTGATGCAAAGAACAGAATTGGTCTTTCAATTATTGGCCGCAAGTTCGGAAAATACAGCTCAGATGCATACAACGCATTGCCTAATGGAGCTGTAGTAGATGGTTCAGCTTATGTTGAAATCACAACTTACGTAAATATAGGACTTTAAAATATGAAAAAGCAGCATTCTTTTGTTATTAGACTGCTGCTGCTTTCAGGAGTAGCAGCAATTATGAGTACATCTTGTATTTTCCTTCCACCGAAAGAAGCAGACGAAAAAGTTAAGACTGAAGTTGGAAAAGATGAAAACGGCAAGGATGTTCTGAAAAAAGACGGTCTGACTTGTGTGTGGCAGGATGAATTTGATTATACCGGAGTTCCGGATACATCAAAATGGAAGTATCAGACTGGTCATGGTAACAATGGTTGGGGAAATGCAGAACAGCAGAATTATGTTGATAACACAACAACTGCTGAAACCGCAATTGTAGGTGATGGAGTTCTGAAAATCAAAGCCTATCATAATGGCTCAGAATGGCGAAGTGCCCGCCTCAATTCTAAACAGACCTGGAAGTATGGTTATATTGAGGCACGTCTTAAGGTAACCGATCGTCCTGGTGCATGGCCAGCTTTCTGGATGATGCCGGAAAATCGCAGTGATTGGCCAAAGTGTGGTGAGATAGACATTATGGAAAATGCTCCTGCAATTGGTAATCATAAAATATTCAGTACGCTTCATGCTGAAGGTCATTCAGGAGGAAGTGGTCAGAGTATTGGAACAAAAATCTATGATAATAATCTTTCATCTGAATGGCATACATTTGGAATTAAATGGACTGAAGATAGAATAACTGCCTATTACGATGATGTTGCTGTGGGAAGTTATAACAATGATGGTACAGAAGCCAATTGGCCGTATAATCAGAAATTTTACATTATTTTGAATCTGGCAATTGGTGGAACTCTTGGCGGTGATGCGTACGTAAACAATCTTAACGGTGAAGCAGAATTCCTTGTTGATTACGTTCGTGTATATCAATAACAGAAAATAAAACACCATTCTGAAATTTACAGGACTTTCATTTTGTAAATTTCAGAATAACAATTAAGAAAGAAAAAAGTACAGGAGGCTTTTATGAAAAAAATTGAAAAGATCATGATAGCAGTTGGTATGATTTCAATGTTACTTTCATTTACAGGTTGTGATCTTCTGACAGAAGCAGAACTTAAAGGGCGAAATGCAAACAATCCTACAATCCCTGGTGTAAATAACGGTAATCCAGGTAATTCTGGAACTTCAGATACTATTGGAGATTCCTGGGGCGCCTTATTTTCAGACCGTACTCATAATCCAATTGATTTACAGGTATGGCAGGGTTTTGACGCATCGTATGATTCTGAAAATGGAATGAAATGTGTTGTAATTCCAGGTGCGTGGTTTGGTGGCGCAATTGTACAGGATAATGCAGCTTCACCAAAAGACTGTATTTATTATGACATGTCAAAAGTTTCAAAGGTTACTTTTAAGGTAAAGGCAAGTAATAATATGACAATTTGGGCTGGTTATTCAAATCAGAACAAAAATGATTCTTTAGTAAAACAAAACATCAATGTTACTACAAGCTGGCAGACAATAACTCTTACACAGAAAGGCGTAAGTAATGCATGGGCTATCTTTGCTTTTGGAAGTGATGGCGTATCTTCTGAAGAATGGCTTGCATTCAAAGATGTTACATATTTTGATTCGGAGAACGAGAGTTTATCTCTCAAATATGTCCAATAAAATAAAAAAAAATATAAGGAGCAAGAAATGAAAAAACTTAAAATTTTTGGAGCTGCAGTAATGGCTGCATCTCTTCTCTTCACAAGCTGTGCACCGGCAGAGAATCCAACAGATCCTGAGATCGTAAATCCTGATCCAGACCCAACACCAGATCCTGACCCTGATCCAAATCCAGATCCAAATCCGGATCCTAATCCAGACCCAACACCTGATCCAGATCCAAAACCTGTTGAGAATGGCGAATTTACTATCACTTTCTCAGATGCAAACAATGCTGTAACTTATAAAGATGGTGTATATACAGTAAGTGTGGCAAATGCAAATGATTCAGAATGGGGTAATCAGATTTTTATTGCTAACCCAAACAAGGCTGCTGGAGTTGCTGCAGGTGATAAAATTCATACATCAATTACACTTGAAGCTGATAAAGAAATTACAACTATGTTTGTTAAGAATCAGTTTAATGGTGTGCTTTATTCTGGAATTGATACACAGAAAAATCTTCCCGCAAATGAAGCAACAGTATTTGATATTTATGGAATTGTAGCAGACAACTATGATGAAACTTCAAGTATTGTTCTTGCGCTTCGTGGAAATGCGGCAGATACAATCCTTAAGATTTCTGAAGTAAAAGTTGAAAAATTAACAGATTATACTGTAAATAAAGTAGAAATCAAAACTTCTACAACAACAATTTCTGCAGGTGAAACTGTAAAATTGTCAGCTTTTGATCAGTATGGATTTGAGATTGATGATGCCGTTTTTGAAATCACTTCTGAAAATCCTGTTTCTACTATTTCTGGAAATGTTTTGACAGGTGGTAATGCTGCTGAAACAATTACAGTTGTTGCAAAATCAGGTGATATTGTTTCTGAAGCAATTTCAATCATAGTATCAGTTTCAAAAGATTATGCAAAATATTGGAATCCAACAACAACTACTGAAGGTGCAAATCCTCCTACAGATTACTTCAGTATCTGGGCAGATCAGAACTGGTGTGGCTCAAATGTTGTATTGTCAGATATGACTGCAACAGAAACAAGTGTATCTTTGACACAGACTGTTACAGGAGCTTGCTGGTTTGGAACACAGATTTGGTATGGTCTTTCTAAAACATCTAATCTTTCATTCAAGGTTACTTCATCAGTTGCAGGTGCGATTACTGTTAATGATGTAGTTTATACACTTGAAGCTGATACAGCTAAGGCTATTACTCTTGAGAATGTAAGCGGAAAACTTGCAATCCAGCTTGGACAGCATGCTGAAGGTGAAACATCTCTTGGAAGCTGTACTTTCACAATCTCAGATTTTACTGTAACAGCTGCAGAATAAATCTACATATATAGAAAAAATACTCCTATTTTGGGGATTGTCTGTTAAATAAAAATGGTGGCTTGATTAGTTCGTCGAACATTCAAGCCACCTTTTCAGACAATCCTTTTTTATTTAACTAGAATAATTTTCGGCATTCAAGATAGAAGCGTTTTTCGTCTGCTTCACCCATACTGAAACTCTTTCTTGGGAGTGGGCCACGACCGTTGATTGTTTCAAAGAAGGAATCTTTTGCAATTGGAGGAAGAAGAATTCCTACTGCGTTTTCGCGTTCACCAAGTTTAAGGGTTTCATCACTTCCGTGGATGTAGTCAATTTCTGGTTTTTCAGAACCTGAGGCTCCTTTAAGGAATGCATCAATTTCTGGTTGAAGTCGGGCAACAGCAAGTTCTTTAATTCCGGTCTTAAGAAGAACGTATTTCTGCTTTCCGTTTCCGCCTTCTCTATATGCAAAACCAAAGTCTGCCCAAGAAGCTTTTACAGCAGCATCAAGTTCAGCTGCTCCTGAAAGTTCACTTACAGTTCCACCAAGTTTTTCTGCGAGATGAGAAATCAAACCTTCAACATCAGCTCCAAAAATAACTCTATGAATTGGTTCAAATGTAAGACCTGTGTCATAAATATTTACAATTTCAACCAGAGCGTAGCGTACTGAACATGCTTTCAAAGCAGCTTCATCAGCACCCTGAGCTGTAAGTTTTTCTTTATATTCATCCCAGACAGCTTTTGCAGTAGCCAGAGAGTGATTTCCATCTCCAACAGCAAAAAGGAAGGTAGAACCATCTGCAGCACGGTTTTTATCTGCGATTTTAGAAACAGCTTCTGTTACATCTGCAATTTCATTTTCACTTTCTACAGCCCAGCCTGTAATAGATCCGCCGTTGCACATAAGTGAACCGTCATACAAAGGAGCCTTTGATTTTACTTTATTTCCAGTTCCGCCAACCAGTAAATCATCCTTATCATCAACCAGAAGCATAATGTGTGGTAATTCAAGAGGTGCTCCGCGGCGAATCTCCATACGAGGAGGAATTCGTTCAACGATTGTTGCTTCTGTGGCGCGGATATTTGCTTTGCTGAATGGCTTCCACTCATAGGTTTCAAGGTCAATTTGAGCAACAAGACCTTTTCTGATGCGACCAAAAGCAGTTTTTCTTTCAATATATATTAAACAGTTTTTAGCTGTATCAAATATTCCACCGTCAATGTATTCTTTCATTGTTTTTCTGATTTTTTCAATTCTCTCTGGTTTATCAGGAGAGTTCAGATAAACTTCAGGTAAAATCAGGTTGAGTGTGGAAGGCTTACCTGCGGCACAAGCTTCTGCCTTCTTCCAGTAGTCTAAATCCTGAGTATACTGATCGCAGGCAATTACAGACCAGCTCGAAACATCAATGTTTTTTGGTAAAAGGATTTCCGGAATGGAAAGTCCAAAGTCTTCTATCTTTTTCATAAATGCAAGTATACAGTTTGAAGCAATTTTATGCTATAATAATGAAGATTTTGATTATGAGTGTTACTCAATCTCTTACACTCCGCCAGGAACAAAAGCAAATTCAACGACTCTCCCAGGTTCAGATTACAGCTCTGAACTATCTTGCAATGGGAAATGAAACACTTCGAGATGAAATATATAAAGCGGTAAGTGAGAATCCTGCGCTTGAAATTGTAAGGGAACCTGTTCTTTCTAATCTCCCGGCAGCAGAATATTCTTCGAGATATGGCAATTCTGAAACTTCAGATAAATATCAGCAGATACTTGAAAATCAGGAAGACTATGGAGAAACCTTACAGGCTCATCTTCTTCATCAGTTAAATGCAATGAAAATTTCTGATGATGAATTGGAATTGTGTACAAAGCTTATTTATAATCTGGATAAGAACGGCTTTTATGGTTCAATGCTTTCTCCTGAAACTTTAATACCTGCAACAATTGTTAATAATAGAAAAGCTGTGCTTGAAAAATGTCTTAATATAGTTCAGGCACTGGACCCGATTGGTACCTGCTGCCGTACTCCAGAAGAAAGCCTTTTAGTTCAGGCAAAACTTTCCGAAAATCCGAATCAACTTGCTCTTTTTATTCTTGATGGGCATCTTGATTTTCTTAATCCGCCCAATGCTTCAAAAATCAGCCGTAAGTTAATTGATTTTAAGGAAGCCTGGCATAAAAAAGCTTTCGCGGGACAGACCGCGCTCGACAATCTCCCGTTGGATGAAGATGCCGCCGCGGCCGCGCTGAAATTTATCCTTTCCCTGAATCCACATCCAGCTCAGGGATATAATTCTGTAGCCACAGTGGATACGGGCCGTCCAGACGTAGTCCTTACAGTTACAAAAGAACCGGGCGCCTCTGACGATGATTTTTCGAGAGGCCTTGTTTCCCTTAATTCAGATTTTCATTTTCAGATAAAATATGCTTCGGGTGCTTTGCCGGAAATCAGAATTTCTCCAGATTTTAAGATGGATAAGGTAAATGTTGCAAAAGCACAGGCTTTGATTTCTTCTTTACAGTTCCGCGAATCTACAATAGTCATGCAGGGCTGTGCAATAGTCCAAGCGCAGAAAAACTTTTTCCTGAAGGGGCCGGGACATCTCAGCGTGCTTACAAGGCGGCAGATAGCAAAAGAACTTGAAATCCATGAATCCACCGTGTCCCGTATGTCGGCCAAAAACGGCAGTAAATATATTCAGACAGAATGGGGCCTCTTTCCCGCAAGTTATTTTTTTACTTCTGGAGTAAATAACCGCGACGGCAGCAAAAAAATCTCATCTGAAAGAATCAAACAAAAAATGCAGGCGATACTTACTAAACCTGAAAATGAAAATCTTTCAGACCAGAAACTTACAGAGCTGTTAAATCAGAAGGGCGCGAAAATTGCCCGTCGTACCGTGGCAAAATATCGCGCCCAACTTGGACTAAAAAATTCGTATAAACGGTAAGTACGGTGGTTTAGTTTGTTGAAACCACCGCAAACCGCAGTTTATTTCTGCTGAACCTTATCTTTTTCCTTCTTGATTTTGTTATCGAGTACATCCATCATCTTGTTCAATGCTGCACCAAAGTCAAAATCTTCTCCAGAAACATGAGCTGAAGTGCCCCATTTAAAGTTTACTGTAGTATCGAAAACATAGGTCTTGTCATGCTTGATTTTCATAAGTAAATCAACAATCAAATCATCACCGTAAGCAATTCTCTTAAGTTTTGATTCAATCATGTCAGACTGCTTCTGTTCAAGTGTAAAACCTACTGCATTAATTGATGGTGTCATAGTAGTCTCCTCGAGGAAGTAAATTTCTTTACTCCAGCTGTAAGTATTTTTAGATCCCGCATACGCAGGCAGATGAATTCTCATCACCTTTATAGTAACACGGGTTTTCTGAAAAAACAAATTCAGATTTTTAAATTTCTTTTTGGTATTGCTAAAATATCTTAAAGTGTGTATAGTAAAAATATATGGCAGATAAGAAATTCACAGTTCTGGATTTGCTTGACCTCGAACTTTCGGGACATGATGCTCTTGATCTTAAGTGTATCGCAGGGCGCCGTGGTTTACCACGTGCTATTACAGTTCCTGAACTTAACCGCCCTGGTCTTGCACTTTCGGGCTTTTATGAATCTTTTGCCAGTAATCGTGTTCAGGTTTTTGGACGCGGTGAAACAGCCTATCTACAGAAACTTCATAAAGAAAAAAATACAGATTCAATAAGAAACTTTTTCCGCTCTCAGATGCCGTGCTGTATCTTTACGTACAATCTGGAGCCAACAGAAGATTTTCGTCGTATTGCAGAAGAAAGTTATTGTCCACTGCTTCAGACAAGTCTTACATCTACAGAGTTTTCAAATCGTATAATTCGTGTATTTGCAAATCAGTTCGCGCCGCGACAGACTTTGCATGGAGTTCTTGTAGAAGTTTACGGTATCGGTATTCTGCTTTCTGGACATTCCGGCGTTGGTAAAAGTGAAACAGCCCTTGAGCTTGTTGAACGAGGCCACCGTCTTGTTGCTGATGATATTATTGAAATCCGCTGTGTAAACGGAAATATTATTCTGGGACGCGGTGCAAATACAGTTATCAGCCACCATATGGAAATCCGAGGTCTGGGTATCATCAATATTTCCCAGCTTTATGGTGTTGGTGCCATCCGCGACCAGAAGGAAGTTCAGCTTATTGTTCAGCTTGAAGACTGGAACTCTGCCAAGGCTTATGACCGTCTTGGTACAGAACAGAAATATAAGGAACTGCTAGGAGTTAAGGTTCCTGTACTTGAGATTCCGGTTCGTCCGGGTCGAAACCTTCCTATTATTATTGAGGCAGCCGCTATGAACGAGCGTCTTAAGAATATGGGATATAACTCTGCAAAGGACTTCAATCAGAACGTTCTTAAGTGGATTGAGACAGGAGAAGCGCAGACTGTTTACAACGGTAATGACGATTCTTACTAAAATAAATGCGGCAGAGAGGCTGCCAAGGAAATTCAAATGATCGAGAAGATTTTAACAGTTCAGAACAGAGCAGGAATTCACGCAAGACCTGCGGCAATTATTGCACAGACTTCAAACAAGTTTGAAAGCGAAATTACCCTCACCCGAGATGGAGCAACTGTAAATGCAAAATCAATTATGGGTGTAATAGCTATGGGGGCTGGTTATAATACTCAGCTTACAATGCAGGTTGTTGGTCCCGATGAATCTGAAGCAGCCTCGGTTATTGAGGAGTTGTTTAACAGTCGTTTTGAGGAGGACTAATAATGAGAGGAATTACAGATCGTCAGAAGGAAGTTTTAAACTATATTTCCTCTTACACTGAAGAAAACTCATTTCCACCAACTGTACGCGATATAAGTGAACATTTCGGTATTTCTCTTCGCGCAGTTCAGGATCATATTCTTGCCCTCCAGAAAAAAGGCTTCCTTTCTCAGAGTCAGAAAAAGGCCCGCTCAATTCGTGTGCTTTCTGATTGTCGTGAAAAAGAACCTCAGACTTTTATCAGCAAGGTTCCTCTTTTGGGAAACGTTGCTGCAGGTAAACCTCTTTTAAGTGAAGAAAATCTTGATGGATATGTAAATCTTACAGAACCTTTTGTTCGCCCGGGAAAAAGCTATTTTGCTCTTAGAGTTCGCGGCCAGAGTATGATAAATGCCGGAATTCTTGATGGTGATCTTGCTGTAGTAGAGCAGGCTTCAACTGCAGTTGACGGACAGATTATTGTGGCTGTAATAGATGATGCTATTACCCTTAAACGTTATTATAAAGAGTCTGCAAGAATTCGTCTTCAGCCGGAAAATCCAGATTTCCAGGCTATTTATTGTACAGACGTTCGTATTGTTGGAATTCTGTCAAATATCGTAAGAACTTACTAAAATATCAGGCAGCAGAATTATATGGCAGCAGCAGGTCCTATTTATCTTTACACTGGTCCGGAGTTCGGTAAGCGCAACGAAGCAGTTGACGCTGTAAAAGCCGCTCATAAAAAACAGTTCGGTGTAATAGACGAGCATTCATTCTATCTTCTCGAAACTCCTTTTAGTGAAGTTATGACAATTCTTCAGAGCGGCACTTTGTTTTCTGATGGTGTTTGTGTTGTCTGTAAGAATGCAGAACTTATAAAGAAGAAAGATGAGATTCAGATGATTTCGGACTGGCTGAAAAATCCAGAGCCATCTGCAATTCTGATTCTTGTATCAGATGAAATCAGTGTAGATTCAAAACTTGAAAAACTTATTCCAACTGCAAACCGCAAAAAGTTCTGGGAAATGTTTGAGAGCGATAAGCTGCCTTGGGTAACAAGTTATTTCAGCAAAAACGGTTACCGTATACAGCAGGGCGCGGCCAAACTGATTTTAGAATTAATAGAAAATAATACGCAGTCTCTCGCTGCCGAGTGCTCAAGATTCTTCGTTCTTTTCCCAAAAGACCACGAAATCAACGAGGCGGATGTAGACTCTGTTCTAACTCACAGCCGTGAAGAAAACGCTTTCAGCCTTTTCCGTGAGCTGGCCAACAGCGCCGATGCTGCGCCTGTTCGTCTTGAAAAAGGCCTTCAGATTCTTCAGAAAATCAGACTTTCAAAAGAAAATTCTTCTGTAATGATTATTGCAGGACTCGCTTCATGCTTTAGAAAACTTCAGGACTGGCATAAACGCGGAGAGCAGGCAATTCCGCAAGCAATGCTTCAGAAACAGTACAGGAGTGCAGCTAAGGTGTGGACAATGGGACAGTCTGCGGCAATTCTTGCAGTGCTTGCCTCAACAGATATGGAGATTCGTTCCGGTGGTTCTCAAATGGAAGATGTTCTTCTTCAGAAAATGCTTTATGAAATAGTTATTAAAAATGGAGCTCAGCTGTCTACTCTATCTCAAGAGTACTAAGCAGTTCTTTTAATGCCTTCAGCTCTTCTGCTGTAAAGGTAGAACCTTTTCCCATTTTCTGGTGGTCAGGGGACCAGCTGCGTAAATCATATTTAGCAGGTCTGCCACCCCATGATACAAGGTTCAGTTCAAGATTCCAGCCGCCTTTTCCTTCGGCAACAGTTCCAAGATTTTTTTCAATCTTAAAAGAGAAATCATCTGCCATGACTGCCTCCTTAAAAAAAATTTGTAATTTTTTTTACATTGAGTTGTTATAATTCTGTATACTTTAATTATCGTTGTAAGATTGGCGTAATTATAGTAAAATATAATAAAATAACTATTGTGAGGTAAAATATGAAGAAAGTTAGTATAATTCTTCTTTCTATTTTCACTCTTTTGTTCTTTATTTCCTGCGGTTCAAAACCTGCTGCTGAAGAACAGAAGCCAGCAGCTCCCGAGGTAAAGGAAGCTATAGAAGATGTATCAGAAAATGTTGTAGATGAGAGTCTTACAAAAGCTGCTAAACTTGCTCAGCTTATGGAACAAATCAATGATGCGAGAAAAGCTGCTATTGAAGCAGGTGCTGATAGAAATTGTCCGGAGCAGATGAGTAAGCTCGATTACCTTCTTTCTGGTCTTAAAGACAGTGACAATCCGGAAAAGGCTGCACAGTCAATCATTGACAGATATAACCTTCTTGCAAATTACAGCAAGGCAGTTGATGCAAAGAAAGAAATTGACGAAAGCGGTTTTGCTTCTTATGCACAGAATAACTACGATAGAGGTGTAAGCAGCCTCAATAAGGTAGAAGCTGCTTTTGAAGCTGATTCAGATGATTTTGATAAGTCAGTTTTTGCAGAAGCAGAAAATGCACTTAAAGATTTTAATACAGTTATCAACGTAGCTTATAAGAAGCTTGCAAAAGAAGAACGCGATGCTGCAATGGAAGCAAAGAAAAAGGCAGATAGCGTAAAAGCTGGTGTTGCCCGCAAAGCAGAGTATAAAGAAGCAGCAGATCTTATTCAGACTGGCGATTCACTCTATGCAATGCAGAATGCAAAGAAAGCTGTTGATAAATATAAAGATGCAAAAACAAAGTTTACATATCTTTATGAAGATGTAGCTGCTAAGCGTGCTGCTGCACAGGCTGCAATTGAAGAAGCTAAAAAGCGTGTAGCAGAAAGTGAGAAGTTTGCTGAAGAAGCAGATGTTAAGGCTCCAATCACAGAAAAAGTTGAAGGTATCGAAGATGAAGATGCTGTTCTTCTTGAAGCTGATGATTATGAAGATCCAGAAAAGGCCGAGGCTGATATTGCTGAAGAGCTTGAGGATGATATTGATGAATCGGAGGCTAAGTAATTATGAAAAAGATTATTTCGATTTTAGTAATAGCATTACTTGCAGCTTCTGTATTTGCAGTTAGTTACAAGAATAATACATTCCAGAAGCTTGCAGATGAGTATACAAAGAAGGCTGAAATTGCACTTGATGCAGGACAGTATGATGATGCTGTAGAGTATTCTAAGAAGGCAGAAGAAAATGCCGCTCTTTCTGAAGCTTATATCAGAATGATGATGGCTCGTGGTGAAGCAGAAAATAATATTAAGCTTGCAAAGAATCAGATTGCATGGGCAGAAAAGATTGATGCTCCAAACACATTCCCAATGGCATATACTTCAGCAAAAGATAATCTTGAAAAGGCAGAAACTTCTTTCGAAGGTGAAGATTTTGAAAAGGCAAATGCTTATGCAAAGGCTTCACTTGCCGCTCTTGATGGAATCAGAGAAGTTACTCCACTTCCAGAGTTCTACATTGTAAAACCTTGGGCAGAAACAAAAGACTGTTACTGGAATATTTCTGGTCGTCCTTATGTTTACAACAACCCGTTGCTTTGGGAAAATCTTTATCAGGCAAACAAAAACAACATGCCAAAGCCTGAGGATCCAAACCTCATCCATCCAGGTATGAAGATGAAGATTCCAAGCCTTACTGGTGAATACCGAAAAGGCACATACGATCCAAAGAAAGAATACGAAACTTACGGTAAGTAATTTTCAGATACCCTCGGACTTGATCCGAGGGTCTTTTTTTATCTATATCTTTCCGCCGTTATGCTTAATATAAAGGCTCAACGCCATTCCCATAATGGCATGTGGGAACTGCTCAGTACCCATTCCTTCAAGAACTTCTTCTTTAGATAATTCCATACAGTTTATAAATTCATCATCATCAAGATTCTGTTTTCCTGTAGCCTTTAAATCCTGAGCGAGGTAGAAATGAACATGATTCTTAAAAAGAGCCGGATTTGGATTTACTGAACCGAGTTTAATAAGCATTCCTGCCTTAAAACCTGTTTCTTCTTCCAGTTCTCGGCGGGCAGCCTGTTCAGGTTCTTCTCCTTTATCAATTACGCCACCTGGGAATTCAACGCTTAATGCAGATTCACCATGACGCCACTGTTTTACCATAAGAAACTTATCATTGTGTTCTGGAATTACAATTACCCAGTCAGGAGCATCCATTATGATGTAATCACCTTCTGTTCCATCAGAAGAAACGTTATGTCGTTTTGTAACAGTACAGACAACGGTTTTTAAAAGTGGTTCGGAAGGTCCTTCTTTCCATTTAAGTTTTTCATCTTCGGGCAGAAAATAATTTTTCATAAAAAATCTCCGTTACTTTTTGACAGATTCAAATTCTCGTTTTATCATATTATAGGGTTATAAACAGATTATTGAAATATCAACAGCCTGTTTTTAATCAAATTTTTATTTCGAGAGGTGAACTTATGGCAGTAATTACAATTTCAAGACAGGTAGCAGCATTGGGTGATGAAGTAGCCGGCGAGCTTGCAAAAAGACTCGGCTATAAGTTCATCACAAGAAAGGAAATTGAAAAGAGAATTGTTGAACTTGGCTTTTCTGAGAACAAAATGCCGAAGTTTGACGAGCGTAAACCCGGATTCTTTGCATCTCTTACAAAAGACCGCGATGAATATCTGAATTATGCTCAATATGCAATCCTGGAAGCCGCAGAAAAGAAGAATGTGGTAATTATAGGACGTGGTGCTTTTGCTGTGCTTCAGAATGTACCGAATAATATTTCTGTGCGTCTTATAGCTGATGAAGCAACCCGTATCGATCGTCTACGTAAAGAATTTAACTGGGATGAAAAACAGGCTCTTCAGCGTATTCAGGAAAGTGATGCAAACAGAGCTGGTTTTCATTCAAGTTTTTATAACGTAGATATCAATGATCCTGTAAATTATCATGCAGTTCTTAATACCGGTCTTTTGAGCCTTGAACTTGCTGTTGATGTTATAGCTGAGCTCGTAGAAAAGAAGGTTACTATTAAGCAGGAAGAAGAGGGGAATAAGATTATTGATGATCTTTTGAAGGCTCAGACTGTTGTAAATAAGCTTTCTATGGAAAGAAAACTTAATATTGAGTTCATGCATGCTACAATTCAGGGAAATACAGTTGTTCTTCATGGAGTATCTGATTCTCCGGCAGTTGTAGAACAGGCTTTGCAGCTGATACGCGAAGAGATGCCAGGCTACGATGCAAAGTCCGCAGTAAGCATTATTCATGATTTCAAGACTTTCCAGTAGGATTATCGAGCGACTCTTATAGACTGCAGTAAGTCCTTCTAACTTGACTTTCTTTTCTATAAATTAGATAATATTTGTATGAAACTATCTAACAAGTTTACTTTTACTCGCATTATTTTTGCACCTATTTTCTTCTTATTATATTTCATCCCGATTTGGACAGGCTGCGGTACAAAGTTCTCTTTGTTGATTGCTATTCCTTGTCTTGTCTTTGCGGAATTTACAGACTACCTTGATGGACACTATGCCCGCAAGCATAATGAAGTAAGTGACTTTGGTAAACTTTTTGATCCGTTTGCTGATGTTGTGCTTCATCTGACTGCTTTTGTATGTCTCATGCATTCTGTAAAAAGCGGTATTTCATATATGCCGGTTTTGTTTTTTGTTTTAATCATGCTTCGTGAGTTCTCTCAGAACTTTTTAAGAATGGTTGCAGCAAAACAGGGAACTGCAATTGCAGCGCGAAAAGGCGGAAAGCTTAAGACAGTGGTTTATATAATTGCTGAGTTCTACGGAATTCTTCTTGAACTTATGCTTCGTATGGATATAGTTCCACAATTCTGGGGTGGTCTTAAAATTGGAGTTTATGTCCTTTTTGGAATCTGTGTAATCTTAAGTTATGCATCATTTATAGATTATTTGATTCATTTCGGAAAAATCTTAAAAGATATCTGATAAAACAAAAAGCGCGGTGTTATCCACCGCGCTTTTTTTATGCCTTTTGTTCTTTAGCAGGCTTCAATTGCAATCTTTTTAGGAGCTGCAATTGCTTTTTTAGCCATGTTGATAGTCAAAATACCGTTCTTAAAGTTTGCTTTGATAGACTCGGCATCAACATCTGTAGGAAGTGTAAAGCGGCGTTCAAAACTTGAACTTCGTCTTTCCTTAAGAATGTACTTAGTCTTTTTATCTTTCTTGTCCTCTTTAGTTTCTTTTGTCTCTTCAACCTTAGAGGCAATAGTAAGATTGTCGTGGTCAAGCTCGATATTTACGTCTTTTTCAGAACGGCCAGGCAATTCCATTTCCAGAGTGTAGGCGTTATCTTCTTCTTTTACGTCAACACGTGGAGTATTTGTACAATACATAACACTTGGAGTGTTACCCATCATGTCATTAAAAAGTGAATCAATAAATGAAAGTTCGTTCATATCTATACCTCTTTGTATTTAGATTTGTTTGTAAGTGTTTAGCTTACACTTTTATATATAGCAAATATCGTGCCAAGCATGCAGGATTGATTTAAAATAACGGCGAATCTGGCGCAAGGGAGCGGATTTGGGTGCAAAAAACACTTTGTGAGTTGCTACCGCGATAGCGGCAGTTTATAGTTTCTCTACAACTCACAACGTGTAGCGCCTTATGGCGCGTTTTTTGTACCTAAATACGTGACCGGAAGCCAAGTTTACGTTTATTTTATGATAATTAAGTGTGTCAAAATTACGCAGTTTCTATAAATAAAATGATACACTTTAGGTTAAAAGTGCACGCTTTTAGCGGAAAATAGTCTTAATGAGTGTTTTTATGTCCGCAATTCCCTGGTTATTGCCGTCCTGTGGGGGTAAAATCTGGTTGAAACCAAGGCTTTCTGCGGCTTTGATACGTTGTTTTGCTTTATTTACCGGGCGGATTTCACCTGCAAGGCTTAATTCTCCGAATACGGCAGTACCATTTTTTACTGCGATATCAGTTCTGGCAGAATAAAGTGCTGCAGCTAAGGCTGCATCTATGGCACTTTCGCTTAATTTTATGCCACCGGCAACGTTTACGTATATATCCTGATCAGAAAAACACAGTCCGCATCGTTTTTCGATGACGGCAGCAACCCTTGCAACTCGTCCGGAATCAATTTTTTCACTGTAAATACGTGAAACACTGGCTTTTGCAGGTACTGTAAGGGCCTGAATCTCTACTAAAAAGACTCTGCTGCCTTCAAAAACTGGTGTACAGGCTACTCCGGCAGGCTGATTTTCTTTTCTCTGTGTTAAAAAGAGAGATGCGGGATTTAAAACAGGTGTTAATCCTTTTTCACTCATGCTGAAAATACCTATTTCATCTACAGAACCAAAGCGATTCTTCTGTGCATGAAGGAATCTTATGTCATCTGCATTGCGTTCGAACGAAATTACAGTATCAACCATGTGTTCAAGTGACTTTGGACCGGCGATTGTACCTTCTTTTGTCACATGAGCTGTCATAATAAGCACTGAATCACGTTCTTTTGCCCAGGAAATGAACTCATTTGCACAATATTTAAGCTGATTAACGGTACCAGGTATAATTCCGGCTTCAGCACTATATATTGTCTGTATAGAATCTATAATAACAAAGGCTGGATTAAGTGAATCTAAGGCATCTAAAGAGTCTTCCAGGCGGGAAGTACACAAAATACTGATTCCATTGCAGGAAAGTTCCAGTCGGTCAGCTCTTTCTTTTATCTGTGCAGCTGATTCCTCGCCGCTTATATACAAAACTACTGCTCCAGACTGTGCAACACTGGCTGCTGTCTGTAAAAGCAGAGTAGATTTTCCGATTCCAGGTTCTCCTCCAAGCAGGATTGCAGAACGTTTTGTGGCTCCGCCTCCTAAAACACGGTCAAATTCGTCTATTCCTGTAGAAAGACGGCTGTTTTCCTGTGCTTTTACCGACGCAAGACCGACAGGCTTTTGCTTTTCAACTGCTTCACTGCCACGTCCTGCGGGTGTAACATTGTTTTTGTCGATTATGATTTCTTCAAGAGAGTTCCATTCTCCGCATTCCGGGCAGCGGCCAAGCCATCTTGGCTGTGTATAACCGCAGTTAGAACATCTGTAGCTTACAGATCCACTTTTTTTTGCCATAGTACCTCATTCGCTCGGATTTTTTTAAGGAATTTTTGTGAAATTTTCACAAAACTATTGACATCTGAATAAGATGGTATTATATTAAAGTCAGCTTGTAAATAAGCTGATAAACTCTCTCCGATGTCCAGCAACGCTGGACGGCAAGGTTCCCTTTTAGTGTTACTGTCTGGGAACCTTGTTTTATTTAACCTTGTGTAATTACTGATCCGGCTGCCACGCTTTCTGTAACCCAGGTGTTACCGCCAATGGTTGAACCGCGGCCAATAATAGTTTCACCACCGAGAATTGTTGCATTTGCGTAAATTGTTACATCATCTTCTATAGTAGGGTGTCTCTTCTTGTTCTGAAGATTCTTCTTAACGCTTAAAGCACCAAGTGTTACACCCTGATAAATCTTAACATTTGTTCCAATAATACAGGTTTCGCCAATAACAACACCGGTTCCGTGATCTATAAAGAAAGATTCACCGATAGTTGCGCCCGGATGAATATCAATACCAGTTTTACCGTGAACATGCTCACTCATAATACGAGGAATAATAGGTACTCCGTTTTCATAAAGGAAGTGTGCAATGCGGTATACAAGGATTGCTTCCAGACCAGGATAAGAAAGAACTACTTCCTCGTTGCTTTTTGCAGCAGGATCGCCATTAAAGGCTGCTTTTACATCAAGTTGAATCTTGCGGCGGATTTCTGGTATTTCTTCTATTAATGCAATAGCTGTTTTTTCAGCCAGCTTAAAACAATGTGATTCTGCAATATTATTGATTTCGTCATGTGTGCAGGTCTGGGCCTTTGTATAAATCAATGCCTTCTGAATTTCGCGTGTCAGATTAGCGATTATATTGTTTACTTTCTGACCTGTAATATAACGGATGTTTACAGAATCAATATCTTCTGCAGTTTTAAAGCCCGGAAAAATTACAGTCTGAATATCAGAAAGAATCGAAACTACATTCTGTCTGTTTGGAAAATCTTCGGTATGGTTTCTGTTGATGAGTCCGTATCTGTCATAGGAATCCAGAATTCCATCTATCAGCATATCAATATTCATAGAAAACCCCATTGTTTTAAATGATGATAAATAATATCATAGAATATATAAATATTCTATCTATATATTCTATAGGTTTATAGAAATAAAAGTTATAAAATTTATGAAAAATTCAGGTGAAATTTCATAAATTCATGAAGAATTTTATTGACTAAAATTATTTCTTAGTTTATATTCGTAGAACGCATGTTTTCTATGAGTTAGTGTGGAATACTGCATGATGCCCCCGTAGCTCAGTTGGTAGAGCACCACATCGGTAATGTGGAGGTCTGCAGTCCGATTCTGCACGTGGGCTTTTGAAATTGAAAATTTTTTGAGCGAATATATTTAGGAGTTAAATATGGGAAGCAAGAAGAAAGGTGCTGTTGAAATTATCGCTTTGCAGTGCACAGAATGTAAGAGAAAGAATTATACTACTTACAAGAACCGTAAGAACATCACAGGCAAACTTGAGAAGAATAAGTATTGTCCATGGTGCAAGAAGAGTATTCTTCACAAAGAAACAAAAGCAAAATAATTTTTGATATTTATCCGGCTTCGGTCGGTTTAGATATATAGGGCAGTAGTTCAGCTGGTAGAGCAGCGGTCTCCAAAACCGCCTGTCGTGGGTTCAAATCCTGCCTGCCCTGATTTTATAAAGGAAAGGTGTTATGGCTAAGGTAATTCAGTTTTTTAAAGAAAGCAGAGCAGAGTTGAAGAAGGTTGTATGGCCTACTAAAGATGATGTCATTTCTTCAATTAAAGTTGTTATCATCTCTACAATTGTAGTAGCTGTAATACTTGGTTTACTTGATCTTGGTTTTTCTCAGCTGTTCCGTATTGTAATGAAATAGGACGGTAAAGAGATGTCTAAAAGCTGGTATATTCTTCATACCTATACTGGATATGAAGGAAAAATCGAACGTACAATAAAATCACTTCTTGAAAAATATCCGACAGATAAGAATGCAGGAATTGACCCTGAAGTTGTAATTGATGTAA
This sequence comes from Treponema bryantii, assembly GCF_036492245.1. Classification (NCBI taxonomy): domain Bacteria; kingdom Pseudomonadati; phylum Spirochaetota; class Spirochaetia; order Treponematales; family Treponemataceae; genus Treponema; species Treponema bryantii. The sequence continues at coordinate 467,069 of NZ_AP025286.1, forward strand.
GGGTTCCTGTTGAAGAAGTTGTAGAAATCAAAGATGGTAAAAAAAGAACTCGTTCTAATAAGTTCCTTCCTGGCTACATTATGCTTGAAATGGATCTTCCAGAAATTGGCTGGAAAGATACTTGTGCAAAATTGTACAAGATTCAGGGTGTAACTGGTTTTGTTGGAAATGTAAGCCGTCAGAATCGTCCAATGCCAATCACAAAAGATGAGGCTATGAATCTTCTTCAGAAGTCTGGTGTTATCAAGGGTGATAAGCAGGTACGTGTACGTCAGTCATTCAATGTTGGCGATGTAGTTAAGATTGCCGACGGTCCTTTTGCATCATTCACAGGTACTGTAAAAGAAATCAATATGGAAAAAGAGAAGCTTAGTGTTGAGGTTCAGATTTTTGGTCGCCCAACTCCAGTAGAAGTAAGCTTCCTTCAGGCTGAAAAAGCCTAAGTTCTTTATAATTTATATTTAGCAAATTCAGGGGTTTGTATCCCAAGTACAAACCGGTTGATCCTGTTTTTGGGAGAGATGCAAGTCCGTTGGACATAGGCATTTCGTTAGAAAGACTTCTATATGAAGCTTTCACACCAACATTGGGAGAAATAAAATGGCTACAAAGAAAGTAACTGCCGTGATTAAATTGCAGTGTCCTGCAGGAGCAGCAACACCAGCTCCTCCAATTGGACCAGCTCTTGGACCTCACGGAGTTTCAGCTCCAAAGTTCGTTCAGGAATTCAACGATCGAACTAAGTCAATGGAAAAAGGTCTTGTAATCCCTGTAGTAATTACAGTATATCAGGACAAATCTTACACATTCATTCTTAAAACTCCTCCAGCAGCAGTTCTTATTAAGAAAGCTTGTAAACTCGACAAGGGTTCAGGAAACCCTCTTCGTAATAAGGTTGCTACTCTTTCTAAGAAAGACCTGGAAGAAATCGCTAAGACAAAGATGCCAGATATCAATGCTAACGATATCGAAGCAGCAAAGAAAATCATTGCCGGTACTGCTCGCAGTATGGGTGTAGAGGTGGAGCAGTAATATGAAACATGGAAAGAAATATAACGCAGCTGCTGCAAAGTATGATCTTTCAAAGAAATATGATGTAGCTTCAGCTTGTAAAATGGTTCAGGATATGAAGTTTGCTAACTTCGATGAGACTGTAGAAGCTCACGTAGTACTTCGTCTTGAGAAAAATGCTACTGTACGTGATACATTGGTATTCCCAAATCAGTTCAAGGGTGAAAAGAAAGTTCTCGTTTTCTGTAAGGGAGACAAGGTAAAGGAAGCTCTTGATGCTGGTGCTGCTTTCGCAGGTGAAGAATATATCGAAAAGGTAAAGGACGGCTGGTTGGACTTCGACGTTGCTGTTGCTACACCTGATATGATGAAAGACGTAGGTCGTCTTGGTATGGTTCTTGGACGCAAAGGTTTGATGCCTAACCCTAAGACTGGTACTGTAACTCCTAACGTAGCTCAGGCTGTTGCAGAACTCAAGAAGGGTCGTACAGAGTTCCGTGCTGATAAGACTGGTATCGTACACATTGCTGTTGGTAAGTGTTCTATGGATACAGATAAGCTTGTTGCAAACGTAAATACTCTTCTTTCTGAAGTAAGCAAGAAGAAGCCTGCTGGTGCAGCTGCTGGTTTTGTTAAGTCTGTTTCTGTAAGTTCATCTATGGGCCCAGGCGTATGGGTTGACTATAAGGAAGGCGAATAATGGCAGTAAGAGCAAAGAAAATTCAGCCAGCTAAGGCTCAGGCTATTGAAGAAGCAAAAAAGACATTTGCTGATTACAGCGACTTCATTTTCGCTGACTATCGCGGTCTTACAGTAGAGCAGATTACTGCTCTTCGTGATAAACTTCGTGAGAAGAATGCTGTGCTTAAAGTTGTAAAGAACAACTTCGCACGTATCGCTTTTGAAGATATGAAAGTAGAAAATGTTGCTGACTATCTCAAAGGCCCTACTGTAGTAGCAATGGCTAAAGAAGATTCTAACGAAGTTGCAAAGGTTCTTTTCGACTTTGCAAAAGATGCTCCAGCTCTCGCAGTAAAGGGTGCTAGCATCGCTAATGAAATCTATGACCAGGCTAAGATTGAGGCTTACTCAAAGGTTCCTGGAAAGAAGCAGCTTTACGCTATGCTTATGTCTGCAATGAACGGTCCAGCTCAGAAGCTTGCCGCTACATTGAAGGCTTATGCAGACAAGAAAGCAGCAGAAGGTGCAAACTAATTAGTTTGACTTTCAAAACAACAAACAATAACACACTTCAGGCTTCATAGCTGTCGACTGTCGTGTGTAAAATGCAGAACGGCTCAGTTGAGCTAAAACTGCGGCCACCTGAAAGGTGGAAAATATAACTAATTTATAGTGGAGAAGACAATATGGCAGCTCTCACAAATGATCAGATTCTTGATGCAATCGCATCTATGTCAGTTCTTGAAGTTTCAGAACTCGTAAAAGCAATGGAAGAAAAATTCGGCGTAACAGCAGCAGTAGCAGTAGCAGCAGGTCCTGCAGCAGGTGCAGCAGCTGGTGGTGCTGAAGAGCAGACAGAGTTCACAGTAACTCTCGAATCATTCGACGCAGCAAAGAAGATTCCAGTAATCAAGGCTGTTCGTGAAATCACAGGTCTCGGACTTGGTGAAGCTAAGGCACTCGTAGAAGGTGCTCCAAAGGCTCTTAAAGAAGGCGTAAGCAAGGCTGACGCTGACGAAATGATCAAGAAGATCGAAGAAGCTGGTGGAAAGGCTAGCAAGAAATAAGTCGGAGTAATCTGACAATTTATCTATAGGGGATGTCTGGCATGTAAAAGTGCCGGGTATCCCCTTTAGTCGTATTTATGGCATTTTTTTATATCGGTGTTTTCTGTGCTGTGCGGAGTTTCCAGCATGTAGCAGTTAACAAACCGAAACACAATATCATCAGGGGGATCTGATGTTCGCAAAGACTCGAACAATCAACCGTCAGAATTATGGAAAGGCCATCCAGCACGCTATGGATGTTCCTGATCTTATCGCAATCCAGACAAAATCGTATGATGATTTCCTTCAGGCAGGAGCCTTGAAAGAGCAGAAAGAAGTTCTTAATCAGGGACTTCAGGACGTATTTACTTCAACATTCCCTATCGAAAGTCCTAACGGCGATATGTCATTGGAGTATGAGTTTTATGAGCTCGACTGGGAGAACCAGAAGTTCACCGAGTTGCAGTGCAAGCAGAAGGGACTTACTTATTCGGTTCCTTTAAAAGCCCGTATCAATTTGAATTTCCTTCAGACTGGAGCAATCCTCCAGAAAGATATCTATATGGGCGACATTCCGCTTATGACAGACCGTGGTACATTTGTTATCAACGGAGCTGAACGCGTAGTTGTTTCCCAGATTCACCGTTCGCCTGGCGTAATTTTCTGCCATGACAAGGGTGTTTACTCAAGCCGTATTATTCCGTACCGCGGATCTTGGCTTGAATTTGAAATTGACCAGAAAAAAGAGCTTATTTTTGCAAAGATTGACCGCAAAAAGAAGATTCTTGGTACAGTATTCCTTCGCGCACTTGGTTATTCAACACGTGAAGAAATCATCCGCTGCTTCTACGATGTAGAAGATGTAAAAGTTGTAAAGGGTGATGAACTTGTAGACAAGGTTCTTGCTTCTGCAGTTCTTATTAAAGATGAAGAAGGTAACGAAAAGAGACTTTTCAATGCCGGAACAAAGCTTCATCCACATGATATCGATGACCTCGTTGCAAACAAAATCGAAGAAATCTGCGTAATCCGTTTCGATACACGCAGCAATTCTAATGGTGATGAAAAGAATACTTCTCTCGATTCACAGATGATTATCAACTGTTTCGAACGTGAGGAAGTTAAGTTTGTAAAAGAAGGTTCTGTAGATAACGAACCAACTAAAGAAGATTGTCTCGCTGCTGTATATGCAATCCTTCAGCCAGGTGAGCCAATGACAGTTGAGCAGGCTGAAAAAGACCTCAACTCATTGTTCTTCTCTGAGCGCCGCTATGACCTCGGTCGTGTTGGTCGTTACAAACTCAACAAGAAGTTTGATTACTCAGATGATGTAAAAGATTTCACTCTTATTAAGGATGATATCATCAACACAATGAAGTTCCTTATCAAGGTTTACATTGGTGAAGAACAGATTGACGATATCGACCACCTTGGAAACCGCCGTATCCGTTCTGTAGGCGAGTTGATGACAAATCAGCTTAAGTCTGCATTTGCAAGAATGGAACGCATTGCTAAGGAAAGAATGAGTCTCAAAGAAACTGATACAATGAAGCCACAGGATTTGATTTCTATCAAACCTATCGTAGCTGCTATCAAAGAGTTCTTTGGTTCATCTCAGCTTTCACAGTTCATGGATCAGATTAACCCTCTGGCTGAACTTACTCATAAACGTCGTCTTAACGCTCTCGGACCTGGTGGTCTTTCACGTGACCGCGCTGGTTTCGAAGTTCGTGACGTACACTATTCACACTATGGACGCATGTGTCCTATCGAGACTCCTGAAGGTCCGAATATCGGTCTTATCGTATCTCTCGCTATGTACACACGCATCAATGATTACGGATTCCTTGAAGCTCCATACCGCAAGGTAGTAAACGGAAAGGCAACTGCAGAAGTTGAATACCTTTCTGCTATGGATGAGGATAAGTACTACATTGGTCAGGTTGTTGAAGGAATGAAGAAGGATGGTTCATTCCCTACAGAAACAATTTCTTGTCGTAACCGTGGTAACTATACTCAGCGTTCTCCAAAGGACGTTCAGTACATCGATGTTTCTCCACGCCAGGTAATTTCTGTTTCTGCTTCTTTGATTCCATTCCTTGAGCATGACGATGCTAACCGTGCGCTCATGGGTTGTAACATGCAGCGTCAGGCTGTACCTCTTCTCTTCCCAGAACCACCACACGTTGGTACTGGTATGGAAAGAAAGTGTGCTTATGACTCTGGTGTTCTTATCAAGGCTAAGCATGATGGTGAAGTAATCTTCGTTTCAAGTGAATTGATTAAGGTTAAAGTTGATGGTTCTAAGGCAGTTGATGAATACAGCCTCTTGAAGTATCAGAGAACTAACAACGATACATGTAACCACCAGCGTCCTACAGTTAATGTTGGTGAAAAGGTAAAAGCAGGTGATGTACTTGCTGACGGACCAGCAACATTCAACGGAGAGCTTGCTCTCGGACGTAATATTCTCGTAGGATTCGTACCTTGGAATGGTTATAACTATGAGGATGCTGTACTTATTTCTCAGCGCGTTGTTCGCGAAGATATGTATACATCTATCCATATTAAAGAGTTCCAGATTGAAATCCGTGAGACAAAGCTTGGACCAGAGCGTATTACACGTGATATTCCTAACACAGCCGAGAAAGCTCTTGCTAACCTCGACTCAGAAGGTATCATCCGTATTGGTGCTAAGGTTCGTTCTGGAGATATCCTTGTTGGTAAGGTTACTCCAAAATCTGAAACAGAAACAACTCCAGAGTTCAAGCTTTTGAACTCAATTTTCGGTGAAAAGGCTAAGGAAGTTCGTGATTCTTCACTTCGCGTTCCACACGGAATTGAAGGTGTTGTAATTGATATTCAGCAGATGAGCCGCCTTGAAGGTGACGATCTGCTCCCAGGTGTAGATAAGGTAGTTAAGGTTCTTATTGCTAACAAGCGTAAGCTTCGCGAAGGTGATAAGATGGCCGGACGCCACGGAAACAAGGGTGTTGTTTCACGTATTCTCCCTGTTGAAGATATGCCATATCTCGAAGATGGTACTCCACTCGACGTTTGTTTGAACCCACTTGGTGTACCTTCCCGAATGAACATCGGACAGATTCTTGAGTCTGAACTTGGTATTGCAGGTAAGTACCTCAACCAGTTCTTTGAAGTTCCAGTATTCGAATCACCTTCTCAGAAGATGATCGAAGCTAAGCTCGAAGAAGCTAACAAGGCAGTTGCCGGAACAGGACTTAAGATTTCTACAGACTGTAAACAGATTGTACACGACGGACGTACTGGTGAACCTTTCGTAAACCCAATCTTCGTTGGTGTTATCTATTATATGAAGCTTCATCACCTTGTTGATGACAAGATGCATGCTCGTTCTACCGGTCCTTACTCTCTCGTTACACAGCAGCCTCTTGGTGGTAAGGCACAGTTTGGTGGTCAGCGTCTTGGAGAAATGGAGGTTTGGGCACTCGAAGCTTACGGTGCTGCTAACACACTCCAGGAAATGATGACTATTAAGTCTGATGATATGAACGGACGTTCTAAGATTTACGAATCTATCGTTAAGGGCGACCCTTCATCTCCAATCGGAATTCCAGAATCATTCAACGTATTGGTACAGGAACTCCGTGGTTTGGCTCTTGATTTCACAATTTATGATGCTAAGGGTAAGCAGATTGCTCTTACAGAACGTGATCAGGAACTGATTGACAAGAATGCTTCCGGTTTTGATAAGGAGGATGCAAATGCGTGATGTGCAGGATTTTGACAGCTTAAAGATTAAACTGGCTTCTCCAGAGACTATTCGTTCATGGTCTTATGGTGAGGTAAAAAAGCCTGAGACTATAAACTACAGAACTCTCCGCCCAGAGAAAGACGGTCTATTCTGTGAAAGAATTTTCGGTACAACTAAGGAATGGGAATGTTACTGCGGTAAGTTCAAGTCTATCCGTTATAAGGGTGTAATTTGTGACCGCTGTGGTGTTGAAGTTACTCACTTCAAGGTTCGCCGTGAACGTACAGGACACATTGAGCTTGCAGCACCTGTAAGCCATATCTGGTACTATCGTTCAGTTCCAAGCCGTATGGGTCTTTTGCTCGACCTTCAGGTTGCAGCTCTCCGTTCGGTTTTGTACTACGAAAAATATATCGTAATTGATGCAGGAGATACTGACCTTAAGAAAGGACAGCTCCTTACAGAAGAAGAATATCAGGAAGCTCTTGAGCACTATGCAGGTTCTGCTTTCACAGCAGATATGGGTGCTGAGGCTATCAAGACTATGCTTGAACGCCTTGACCTCGACGAACTTGCAGCAGAGCTCCGTGCAAAGATGATTGAAAAGGGTGCTAAGTCTGACAAGAGACTTCTCCGCCGTATTGAAATCGTTGAGAACTTCCGCGCTTCTGGAAATAAAGTTTCATGGATGATTCTGGATGTAATTCCAGTTATTCCTCCTGAGCTTCGTCCAATGGTTCAGCTCGATGGTGGACGTTTCGCAACATCTGACTTGAACGACCTCTACCGCCGTGTTATTAACCGTAATAACCGTCTTAAGAGACTTCAGCAGCTTTCTGCTCCAGACATCATCATCCGCAACGAAAAGCGTATGCTTCAGGAAGCAGTTGATGCATTGTTCGACAACACAAAGAGAAAGCGTGCTGTTAAGGGTGCTTCAAACCGCCCACTTAAGTCAATTTCTGACCTGCTCAAAGGTAAGCAGGGACGTTTCCGCTTGAACCTTCTTGGTAAGCGTGTTGACTACTCTGGACGTTCGGTAATCGTTGTTGGACCAGAATTGAAGCTCTGGCAGTGCGGTCTTCCTACAAAGATGGCTCTTGAATTGTTCAAGCCATTCCTTATGAAGAAGCTCGTAGACAAGGACGTAGTATTTAATATTAAGAAGGCTAAGGCTCTCGTAGAGTCTGAGTCTCCAGAAGTATATGCAATTCTTGATGAAGTAGTTAAAGAGCACCCAGTTATGTTGAACCGTGCGCCTACTCTTCACCGTCTTGGTATCCAGGCATTCGAACCTGTACTTGTAGAAGGAAAAGCTCTTAAGCTTCACCCACTCGCATGTAAAGCTTTCAACGCCGACTTCGATGGTGACCAGATGGCTATCCACGTACCTCTTACACAGGCTGCTCAGATGGAATGCTGGACATTGATGCTTTCTGCAAGAAACCTCCTTGACCCAGCTAACGGTAACACAATCGTTGCTCCATCTCAGGACATGGTACTTGGTATCTACTATATGACTGCTATCAAACCTAATGCTAAGGGAACAGGCAAGCGCTTCTCTACACCAGATGAAGTACGTATGGCTGCTGAACTTGGTGCAATTGAATGGCAGGCTCTTATTAAGGTTCCAGCTCCTAAGGATTCATTCGATGCAGATGCTCTTAAGGTTAAGGGTGATGACGGATTCCTTGGTGGAACTCAGACATTCAAGAAGGGTGATCTTATTGAAACTTCAGCAGGACGTCTTGCTTTCAACGAAGCAATGCCTGCAGAAATTGAATATGTAAACCGCCAGATGTTCGATAAGTCTTTGAAGAAGATGATCGAGCATGTATATCATACAAAGGGATCTTGGCTCACAATCCAGATGCACGATGCAATCAAGGATGTTGGTTACAAGAACGCTACATTCTACGGTGCGACACTTTGTATGAAGGATATCCTCGTTCCTGATGAAAAGCCGGAAATCATGGCTCAGGCTAACAAGGATGTTGAAGATATTATCAACCAGTATGGAAAGGGTGTTATTACCGCAGAAGAAAGATATCAGCGTGTAACAAACATCTGGGCTCGTACTAACGAAAAGCTTACAAACCTCATGATGGATAATCTTGAGAAAGATAAGCAGGGCTTTAACACAATCTACATGATGGCTAAGTCTGGTGCCCGCGGTTCTCGTGGACAGATTTCTCAGCTTGCCGCAATGCGTGGTTTGATGACTAAGCCTAACGGAGATATTATCGAGCTCCCTATTAAGTCAAACTTCTACGAAGGACTTTCCGTTATTGAATACTTCATTTCAACTAACGCTTCTCGTAAGGGTCTTTCGGATACAGCGCTTAAGACAGCCGATGCCGGTTACATGACACGTCGTCTTGTTGATGTTGCTCAGGATGTAGTAATCAACGAAGAAGATTGCTGTACAATCAACGGTATTGACTACACTGCTATCAAAGAGGGAGATGAAATTAAGGTTCCTCTCAGCAAGCGTATTGAAGGTCACTACACAATTGAGCGTGTTGTAAACGCTAAGGGTGAATTGATCTGCGACGTAAACCAGTACATCGACGAAGCTATGGCTAAGAAGATTGAAGCTGCTGGTGTTGAAAAGGTTAAACTCCGCACAGTTCTTACATGTGAAGCTAAGCACGGTATTTGTGTTAAGTGTTATGGTAAGAACCTTGCACGTAATAAGATTGTTGAAATTGGTGAAGCAGTCGGTATTATCGCTGCTCAGTCAATCGGTCAGCCAGGTACACAGCTTACACTTCGTACCTTCCACTCGGGTGGTGCGGCTGAGATGTCAACAAACGATAACAAGATCGTTCTTAAGTTCGATGCTTTCATTAAGAATATTGAAGGTACACACGTTGTTAAGAATGACAAGTGGCTCTTTACACGTAAAGGTTTCATGACTGTTATCCGTATCCTTGATAAGATTAAGTTCACTTCAGAAGATGAACTTCTTATTGAAGATGGAAAGAGCCTTATGCGTGGTGACCCAATCCTTAAGCACAAGGGCAAGGAAGTTATTGCCGGTGTTAACGGTAAGGTTGTTAAGGGCGACGGTGTAATTTACATCACAAGTAAAGAGCAGAAGATTGAAATCTCTAACGGTTCTACAATCTTCACAAAGGCTGGCGCTATGGTCAAGAAGGGCGAAGTAATTGGTGAATTCGAACAGTTCATCGAGCCTATTCTTGCAGAAAGCGACGGATACATCCACTTTGAAGACGTAATCGTAGGTTCTACACTTGAAGAGAAGGTTGACCTTCAGACAGGTAAGACAGAACGCTACATCACAGATCTTCACCTTGATGTTAAGCAGCCACGTATCATCATCACTGATGAAGCTGGTAACCCACAGGGTAACTACTTCCTCCCAGCTGGTGCCATCCTTCTCGTAGATGACAAAAAGCCGGTTAAAGCTGGTGATATGATTGCTAAGATGAACAAGGAAGCACAGAAGTCACAGGATATTACTGGTGGTCTTCCTCGTGTATCTGAACTCTTCGAAGCTCGCAAACCAAAGAATCCATGTGTACTTGCACAGATTTCTGGTACAGTTGAGTTTAAGGATGTTCGCAAAGGAAAGCGCGTAATTTCTATTACTGATGAATATGGTAAGAAGTTCGAGCACCTTGTTCCAATGACAAAGCGTATGCTTGTACGTGATGGCGATAAGGTAGAAGCTGGTGAACAGCTCTGTGCCGGATCTCCAAATCCACAGGATGTACTTGCAATCCTCGGTGAAAACGCTCTTCAGAATTATCTTATGGATGAAATCCAGAACGTTTACCGCCAGCAGGGTGTAGACATCAACGATAAGCATATCGGTATTATCGTACGCCAGATGCTCCGCAAGATTGAAATCGTATCTGTTGGAGATACAAAGTTCATCTTCGGTCAGCAGGTTGATAAATATAAGTTCCATGAAGAGAATGAGCGTGTAATCGCTGCCGGTGGACAGCCAGCTGTTGGACGTCCAATGTTCCAGGGTATTACAAAGGCTTCTCTTGGAGTTGACTCATTCATTTCTGCAGCTTCATTCCAGGAAACAACACGCGTTCTTACAAACGCTGCAATTTCTGGTGCTACAGATGGACTTCATGGAATCAAGGAAAACGTTGCAATCGGTCATATGATTCCTGCTGGTACAGGTATCAAGAATTACAAGGACATCAAGCTGTTTGATGACAGCGACCGTGACCTTGACGCTCAGATGAACGAGATTCTTGAACGCCGTAAGCTTGAGGCTGAACAGGAATCACAGCTTGAAGAACCAAGTTTTGAAGCTGATGATAATGACTAATTAAATAGTCATAAAACTTAAAAAAAAGCGCGGTGGTGGAGAGGAATTCAAAGCCACTGCGCTTTTTTACATGAAATTCATAGAATTTCAAAGAATTTGTATTGAATTCATTTTTTGAATTTACTATAATCGTTAAACCTATCCTTTTTGAAGGGTTTTGAAATATTTCCGGGGTGCTGACCGGAACAAACAGGAGAACTAGGCGATGCCTACAATTAATCAATTAATTCATCAGGGTCGTAAGTCTGCTGCAAACAGAACAAAAGCTCCAGCTCTTGAAGGCTGTCCACAGAAACGTGGTGTTTGCACACGTGTAATGACTCAGACACCTAAGAAACCAAACTCAGCGCTCAGAAAGATTGCGCGTGTTCGTTTGTCAAATGGTATTGAAGTTACTGCATACATTCCAGGTATTGGACACAACTTGCAGGAACACTCAGTAGTATTAGTACGCGGTGGTCGTGTAAAGGACCTCCCTGGTGTACGTTATCATATCATCCGTGGTACAAAAGATACTCTTGGAGTTGAAGACCGCAAGCGCGGACGCTCTAAGTACGGTGCTAAGAAGCCAAAGGCATAATGGAGGACTAAGATGGGAAGACATAAGAAATCAATCGAACGTCCGATGTTGCCGGATGTAAAATACAACTCAAAGGTTGTTTCAAAATTCGTTTGCCGTATGATGCTTGACGGAAAGAAATCTATCTGTACAAAGATCGTATACGAGGCAATGGATAATCTTAAGGCTAAGACAGACAAGGATCCTTTGGAAGTGCTTCTTAAGGCTCTTGAAAATGTAAAGCCAATGGTAGAAGTTAAGTCACGCCGCGTTGGTGGTGCTACTTACCAGGTTCCAATGGAAATCCGTGAATCACGTCGTGAAGCACTTGCAATGAGATGGATTATTGATGCAGCTCGTTCAAGAAGCGGACACGGAATGGCAGATACACTTGCTGCTGAACTTCTTGATGCTTACAACAATACAGGTACTGCTTACAAGAAGCGTGAAGATGTACATAAGATGGCTGAAGCTAACAAGGCTTTCGCTCACTACAGATGGTAGTTTAATAGCTGCCTGATTTATAAAACGGGAGGTGCTTTTGTGTGCCGCCCGTTTTTTTATTTAAATTGTATATTGAAAAGAATGCGAAAAACTACATTATTTTCAATAAAACTCAAGAATTGCTCTTGAATTTATTTTTTAAATTTTGTATATTGTTTGAACTTGCCCTTTTTTGAATTTACAGGGGTATTGGGTTCTTTGAGAAGTCAGGCAGGTTTGATTGAAAATAGTCATTCAGATCTGGCATCACCGTAAAGTTAATCAGAAATGATTTTCAGGTAGTTGCGGCCCTTAATGCGGTTAATTTTCACCGTTGGTGATTATTATATAGACAACAGATTATGGGTATTCCTGACGCCGCTAAAGGCAAACTCGAATATACCAGACCAGTTGTCAATCAGATGATAATGATCGGTGGTACCGGGTTGGAACATTTCGAATAATATGGAATGTTTTTGAAATATGTTTCTTATCCGTTTCTATCAATTATTATCTTCTCATTCAAATAGTGTGTCTGCGAATATGCTGACTCCTGGTAAAGGAAGTTTGTATATTCTGGCTTAAAGTGCAGCACATAAAAAATAAATATGCCGGGTCAGGACGAAATTAAATCCGGCAAGGAGAAAAACATGGCAAAGGAGAAGTTCGTTAGAACTAAACCTCACATGAACGTTGGTACTATTGGTCACGTAGACCATGGTAAGACTACACTTTCAGCTGCTATCACTTCATATTGTGCTAACAAATATGGTGATAAGGCCCTTAAGTATGACGAAATTGATAACGCTCCAGAAGAGAAGGAACGTGGTATCACAATCAACACTCGTCACTTGGAATATCAGTCTGACAAGAGACACTATGCTCATATCGACTGTCCAGGACATGCTGACTACATTAAGAACATGATTACTGGTGCTGCTCAGATGGATGGTTCTATCCTCGTAGTATCTGCTCCAGACTCAGTTATGCCACAGACACGTGAGCACTTGCTTCTCGCTCGTCAGGTAGGTGTACCAAAGATCATCGTATTCTTGAACAAAGTTGACCAGGTTGATGATCCAGATCTTCTCGAACTCGTAGTAGAAGAAGTAAAAGATACTCTCCAGGAGTATGGATTCTCTGCTGATACACCAATCATTAAGGGTTCTGCATTCAAGGCTTTGAATGATGCAACTCCAGAAAACACAGCTTGTATCGAAGAACTCCTTACAGCTATGGATACATGGTTCGATGATCCAGTTCGTGATGATCAGAAACCATTCTTGATGCCAATCGAAGACATCTTCACTATCTCTGGTCGTGGTACTGTAGTAACAGGAAAGATCGAGCGTGGTGTTGTAAACATGAACGATGCTGTACAGATCGTAGGTATCCGCCCAACAGCTGATACAACTGTAACAGGTATCGAAATGTTCCAGAAGACTCTTGATCAGGGTATGGCTGGTGATAACGTTGGTATCCTCCTCCGTGGTATTGAAAAGAAAGACGTTGTTCGCGGACAGGTTCTTGCTGCACCAAAGTCTATCACTCCACATACAAAGTTCGAAGCTCAGATTTATGTACTTTCAAAGGAAGAGGGGGGACGTCACTCTCCATTCTTCACAGGATATCGCCCACAGTTCTACTTCAGAACTACAGATATTACTGGTACAATCGAACTCGAAGCTGGTACAGACATGGTAAAACCAGGTGATAACGTAAAGGTTATCGGTGAACTTATTCACCCAATCGCTATGGACGAAGGTCTTAAACTCGCTATCCGTGAAGGCGGTCACACAATCGCTTCTGGACAGGTAACAAAGATTATCGAATAGTTAAGATTTTTTTCAAACTAACAGGCTGGTATTGCTTATCGGTCTGTTAGTTGTGAAAAAGGAGTAAAATTAAATGGCTAATGGAAAGATTCGTGTCAGACTTCGTGCATTTGATGCAGTTCTGATCGACCAGAGTGCTAAAGCCATCGTGCAGACAGTACAGAAAGCGGGAGCAAAGGTTTCTGGCCCTATCCCTCTTCCTACAAGAATCAACAAGGTGACTGTACTTCGCTCACCACACGTAAACAAGAAGTCACGTGAGCAGTTTGAAATGCGTACACACAAACGCCTTATTGACATAATGAATCCTTCACAGGACGTTATGGATTCACTGATGAAGCTTGAGCTTCCTGCCGGTGTAGATGTAGTAATTACACAGTAATTACAGTTTTTTTTAGTTTAATAGGTACGGTCCCTCTGGATTTGGGATGACGGCCTGAGAATATTAAGGGAGTTTTGTGAATAGTTAGTAGCAAAATCCCAAATAGGAGATATCAGAATGAAAGGTCTGATTGCAAAGAAAGTTGGCATGACACAGATATTCGACGAAAGCGGAAATCTGACACCAGTAACCGTAATCCAGGTCGAGCCAAATGTTGTTGTTGCCAAGAAAACAAAGGAAAATTGCGGTTATGATGCAGTTGTTCTTGGTCTTGATGATATGAAAGCTTCAAGAGCAAGCAAGGCATATGCCGGACAATTCCCAGAGAACATTACTCCAAAGCGCCACTTGAAAGAGTTCCGCAACTTCGAAAAAGAAGTAAATATTGGAGATGTTGTTGGTCTTGAGCTCTTTGAAGGTAGTCGTTTCCTCGATGTAACAGCTACATCAAAAGGTAAGGGTTTCCAGGGTGTTATGAAGAGATGGGGCTTCCATGGTGGACGTGCTACACACGGTTCTAAGTTCCATCGTGAGCCGGGTGGTACAGGAGAATGTACAACTCCAGGTCACTCATTCAAGAATATTAAGCTTCCTGGACACATGGGATTCAAAAGAGTTACTGTGCAGAATCTGAAGATTGTTAAAGTTGATCCAGAGCTCAAAGTAATTATGGTTCGCGGTGCTGTTCCTGGAAATAAGGACTGTACACTCATCGTGAAGTCCGCAGTAAAGAAATAGGAGATAGAATATGGAAAAGAAAGTATATTCAACTTCTGGTAAAGAACTGCGTACAATCACTCTTGATGATAAAGTATTCGGTCTTCCAGTTAATGACGACGTAATCTATTACGCTATTACAAACGAATTAGCTAACAGACGTGTTGGTACTGCTTGTACTAAGACTCGCGCTGAAGTACATGGTTCAAACAATAAGCCTTACAAACAGAAGGGTACTGGTAATGCACGTCGCGGTGATAAGAAGTCTCCAATCACAGTAGGTGGTGGTACAATTTTCGGACCAAAACCAAGAGATTTCAGCTATTCAATTCCAAAGAAAGAAAAAAGACTTGCAATGAAGTCAATCTTGAGCTCACACGCTCAGGGCGACAGACTTACTGTTGTAGAGGATTTTACTGTAGAAAGCGGAAAAACAAAGGACTTAGTATCTATTCTTAAGAACTTTGCTAAAGACGAAAGAACAGTTCTTATCCTTAAAGATGATGATGCAAAGATCAAGCAGGCAGGACGCAATATTCCTAACCTCTCATTCCTTGCTTATAATCGTCTTGAAGCACACACACTTTTCTATGGACGCAAGGTAATCATTCTTGAGTCTGCAGTAAAGAATCTGTCTGACTTTTATGCTGAAGATAAGGAGGCTAAATAATGAATTACGAAGATATTCTTATTAAGCCTGTTGTTTCTGAAAAGGCAAGCATGTTGCGTGAACAGAACAAATATGTTTTCATCGTTCGCCCAGATGCTACAAAGACACAGATTAAAGAAGCTGTAACACGCTTGTTTAAGGTAAAAGTAGTTGACTGCACAACAATGAATGTGCTTGGAAAAATGAAACGACTTCGTGGAAAACCAGGTCGTACTGCATCTTACAAGAAAGCTATCGTACGTATCGCTGAAGGCGAAACAATTGCAGCTTTCGAAGGTGTATAATCTGGTAGGAATTAAGGGGATATAAAATGGCTCTTAAAGTATTTAAGCCAATGACAGCAGGTACACGTGGACGTGTTGACTTGCGTCGTGACGAACTGACAACTGATAGACCCGAGAAAACTTTGGTGTCAGGTCGTAAGTCTCATGCAGGACGCGGAGCTGGTGGTCGTATTTCTGTACGTCATCAGGGCGGCGGTCACAAGAGACGCTATCGTGATATAGATTTCAAACGTGATAAGCACGGAATTCCTGGAACCGTAAAGACAATCGAATACGATCCAAACAGAAGTGCTAACATCGCTTTGATTTATTATGCTGACGGTGATAAACGTTATATCATCGCTCCAAAGGGATTGCAGGTTGGTCAGAAGATTATTTCTGGCGAAAATGCAGCTCCAACAGTTGGAAATGCACTTCCTCTGAATGCAATTCCAGTTGGTTTCACTATTCATAACATTGAATTGACACTTGGTCAGGGTGGACAGCTTGTTCGTTCTGCTGGTGCTAGTGCAATGATTGCAGGTCGCGAAGGTGACTACGTTATCGTTCGCTTGCCTTCAAGTGAAATGAGAAAGATTAACGGAAAGTGCTACGCTACAATCGGTGTTGTAGGTAATGAAGAGCACATGAACGTTAAGCTCGGTAAAGCTGGTCATAAGCGCTGGATGGGTATCCGCCCAACAGTACGTGGTATGGCTATGAACCCGGTTGATCATCCACTTGGTGGTGGTGAAGGTGCTGGTAAGGGACGTAACCCAGTTACTCCTTGGGGACAGCCTTGTAAGGGCTACCAGACTCGTAACAAGAGAAAGACTTCTAGCAAGTTCATTGTTAGTCGTCGTAAGAAGTAGTTGGCGAGGAGATAATCGTGTCAAGATCTGTTAAGAAAGGACCATTTGTAGAGAAATCACTTTACAAAAAGGTTCAGGCAATGAATAAAGAAGCAGACAGAAAAATGATTAAAACATATTCTCGCTGCTCTACAATAATCCCAGAGATGGTTGGAAACACAATCTCTGTTTATAATGGTAAATCATGGATTCCTGTATATATTACAGAAAACCTTGTTGGACATAAGCTTGGTGAATTTGCACCAACTCGTACATTCAAGGGCCATGGTGGTTCAGACAAAACTGCCTCTAAAGGCTAATAAATAGGTGGATATTATGGCTGAGAAAAAAGGTTATGTAGCCACTTCTAAGTTCCTGATTGCATCTCCAACAAAGGTTCGTCCTGTTGCACATGTAATTAATCAGAAATCCTACACTGAAGCTATGGCTATCTTGGCAAACATGCCACAGAAAGGTGCAACTTTGATTAGCGCTACTTTGAAGTCTGCTGCTGCAAATGCACTTAACCAGAACAGTAAGTTGGATGAAGATATGCTTTACGTAAAAGAAATCAGAGTTGATGAAGGTCCAAGACTCAAGAGAGTATGGTTCCGCGCACGTGGTCGTGCAGATCAGCTTTTGAAGCGTATGTGTCATATTACCGTCATCGTTGACGAGAAGGCGGGGGAATAAAGTGGGACAGAAAGTTAATCCTATTGGTTTGCGCTTAGGTGTAAACAAGACATGGCAGTCACGCTGGTATGCAGATCCACGTGAATATGCAGATTTAGTTCTCGAAGATATTAAGATCCGTAAAATGGTATCTGAACTCCCAGAGTGTAAAAATGCTGATATAGCTGAGATTGAGATTGTTCGCCATCCACAGCGCGTTACAATCGTAATTCACACAGCTCGTCCAGGTGTAATTATTGGTGTTAAAGGTGCATCAATCGAAAAGATTAGTGCAGATATTCAGAAGCAGCTTACAAAGAAAGTTCAGATCAAGATTAAGGAAATTAAGCGTGCAGATTTGAATGCCAGCTTGATTGCTCAGAATGTTGGTCGTCAGCTTGTTGGCCGTGGTTCATTCCGCAAGGCTATGAAACAGGCAGTAAGCAATGCTATGCGTGCTGGTGCACAGGGTGTAAAGGTTCGTCTTAGTGGTCGTCTCGGTGGAGCAGATATGTCTCGTACTGAAGAGCACAAGGAAGGACGTGTACCTCTTCATACTCTTCGTGCTGATATCGACTATGGAACATACGAAGCTCTTACTACATACGGTAAAATCGGTATTAAAGTATGGGTTTACAACGGTATGAACTATGGTATCGACCACAATGAAGATGCTGGTCAGCTCGTTAAGAAACCAAGACGTCCAGCTCGTCAGGCAGCTGAAAAGACTGAGGGTTCTGAACCTGCTAAAAAGGCAAGGAGTTAGTTATGCCACTTAGTCCAAAAAGAGTAATTCACCGTAAGGTACAGCGCGGTCGCGAAAAAGGAAATGCGACACGCGATAATCACATTGATTTTGGTGACATCGCACTTGTTGCAATGGAACCAACCTGGCTTGATGCCAGAGTAATTGAGGCAGCCCGTATTGCCATCAACCGTAAGTTGGATCGTAAAGGTAATGTTTGGATTCGTGTATTCCCAGACAAGCCAATTACAAAGAAACCAGCTGAAGTTCGTATGGGTAAGGGTAAAGGTGCTCCAGATCATTGGGCAGCTGTTATCAAACCGGGTATGATTTTGTTTGAAGTTGGAGGCGTAGATATCAATCTCGCACACAGAGCTCTTGAGCTTGCTGCAGATAAGCTTCCAGTTATTACAAAGATTGCTGTAAAGCCAACACGCGACTAGGAGGAATAAGATGGCTGATTCAAAGAAAAAGAACGATAAAGAACTGTCTTATAAAGAACTCGTAGCTAAACGTGACGAGCTGAAAAAGGAATACATGGATCTCCGTTTCAAGATGGTGATTTCTCATGTAGATAACCCAATGCAGAAACGTACAATGCGCCGCGAAATCGCACGCCTTAATACGTTCATCCGTGCGAAAGAACTCGCCGGAGAAAATAAGTAGGAGCTGAACCGTGGAAGAGAATACTGTTCAGACTGTAAAGGCTGCAAAACGTTCATTTGTTGGTCTTGTTACATCAGACAAAATGGATAAAACAATTGTCGTAACAATTTCATCAAAGAAGATGGACCGTCTTTACAAGAAGTATGTTACCAGATCAAAGAAGTATATGGCACATGATGAAAATAATGATGCTCATATAGGAGATACAGTACGTATCGTTGAATGTAGACCGCTTAGCAAAGACAAGTGCTGGCGCCTTGCAGAAATCATTGAGCGTGCTAAATAAGCGAAGGAGTTAAGATTATGATTCAGATGCAGTCATGTATGACAGTTGCTGATAACTCTGGAGCTAAAATTGCTCAGTGTATTAAGGTTATCGGCGGTTCACATCGCAGATACGCTGGTATCGGCGATATCGTAGTAGTAGCTATTAAGGATGCAATTCCTACATCTACTATCAAAAAGGGTACAATTGAGAAAGCTGTAATTGTACGTCAGGCAAAGGAATACCGTCGCCCAGACGGAACTTATATCCGTTTCGATGATAACGCTTGTGTTATCGTAGACGATAGCAAGAACCCTAAGGGAAAGCGTATTTTCGGACCTGTAGCTCGCGAGCTCCGTGATATGGACTTTATGAAGATCATTTCACTTGCTCCGGAAGTTCTTTAAGGAGAAATGAATATGTTGACTAAATCAAAAATCCGCAAGAACGATACAGTAGAGGTAATTGCCGGAAAAGATAAGGGAAAGCGCGGAGAAGTTGTTCGCGTTGACCTCAAGAAAGAACGTGTTGTTGTTTCTGGTGTAAATATCGTTAAGAAGGCAATGAAGAAGAGAAGCCAGCAGGATCAGGGCGGTATCGCTGAGATCGAAGCTCCTCTTAATATTTCAAATGTAGCAATCGTATGTAAAAAATGCGGTCCTACAAAGATTGGTTATAAAATCGACGGCGACAAGAAAGTTCGCGTTTGCCGTAAATGTGGAGATGTTCTGTAATGGCAAATTACGTACCTCGGCTTAAGAAAGTCTATAAAGACGAAATCGCACCTGCTCTTATGAAAGAGTTCAGCTACACAACTCCAATGCAGATTCCTGCAATTAAGAAGATTGTTGTAAGTATGGGTGTTGGTGAAGCTCTCACAAATAAGAAACTCCTTGATGCCGCAGTAGCTGACCTCACAGCAATCACAGGTCAGAAGGCTGTTAAGACAAAGGCAAAGAAGAGTATCGCTAACTTCAAACTGCGTGAGGGCAATGAAGTGGGCGCAATGGTAACATTGCGTGGTGACATTATGTATGAGTTTCTTGATCGTCTCATCAATGTTGCATTCCCACGTATTAAGGATTTCCGCGGAATCAAAGCAACTGGTTTTGACGGACACGGAAATTTCTCAGTTGGTATTACTGAACAGTTGATATTCCCAGAAATCGACTTCGATAAGATCACAAAGATCGCTGGTATGAATATCACTTTTGTAACAAGTGCAAACACTGATGCTGAAGCAAAAGCACTTCTTACTAAGTTCAATATGCCTTTCCGCAAGTAGGTGAAGTATGGCAAAGAAATCATTGTTAATTAAAGCAGCCCGCAAACCTAAGTACGAAACAAGACAGTATAACCGCTGTCAGATTTGCGGTCGTCCACGTGGATATTTGCGTAAGTTTAAGATGTGTCGTATCTGCTTCCGCAAATTGGCAAGCGAAGGCCAGCTTCCTGGCGTAACAAAATCTAGTTGGTAGGAGAATAGAATGAGTGCATCAGATCCAGTAGCAGACATGCTCACAAAGGTTCGTAATGCGGCTATGGCCCGCCACGAGAAAGTAGATGTTCCTGCATCAAAACTTAAGCTTGAAATCGTAAAGATTCTCAAGACAGAAGGATACATCAAAAACTTTAAGAAGATTCAGGAAGAAGGAAAGAACACACTTCGCATTTTCTTGAAATATGATGATGATAATAATCCGGTAATCCACGGTGTTAAGAAGATTTCTACACCTGGTCGCCGCGTTTATTCTGGTTACAAAGATTTGCCACGCGTTTATAACGGTTATGGTACAATCATCGTTTCAACTTCAGCTGGTGTAACAACTGGTAAGAAAGCTTCTGAAAAGATGGTTGGTGGCGAATTGGTATGTACTGTTTGGTAATAGGGGGAGGAAGAAATGTCTAAAGTAGGTAAACTTCCTGTTGCTATTCCAGCAGGTGTAACAGTAAACGTTGCAAACGGTGTTATTTCTGTAAAAGGTCCAAAGGGTGAACTTAAGCAGAGCTTCCATGATGAAATTGAAATCAAGGTTGAAGGAACTGAAGTAGTTCTTACAACTAAGAACAATGCTAAGCAGACAAATGCTTATCATGGACTTTACAGAAGTTTGCTCAACAACATGGTAAAAGGTGTAACAGAAGGCTTTACAAAGACTCTTGTTATCACTGGTGTTGGTTACCGTGCAGAAGTAAAGGGTAAAGAGCTTGTAATGAACCTCGGTTACTCAAGTGACTACATTGCAATCATTCCAGAAGGACTTACAGTTGTTGCAACTCCAGATGGAAAGCTTACAATTTCAGGTATCGACAAGCAGTTGGTTGGAGAATTCAGTTCTCAGATTCGTAAGTTACGAAAACCTGAACCTTACAAAGGAAAGGGTATTCGTTATGACAACGAAGTTATCAGACGTAAAGTCGGTAAGACTGGTGTTAAATAAGGTGAAGCTATATGTTTAAGAAGATGAACGATAAAAACAGAAAACGCTTGCACAGAAAGATTCATATCCGTAAGTCAATTTTCGGAACTGCTGAGAGACCAAGAATGACTATCACTCGCAGTAACAAGAATATTTCAGTACAGGTAATTGATGATAATGAAGGAAAGACTTTAGCTTCAATCTCAACTTTGGAAAAAGAATTTGCTGCTCTTAAGCCAAATACTGATGGAGCTGCAAAGCTTGGTGAAGCTTTCGGAGCACGCCTTAAGGACAAGAATGTAACTAAGGTTGTATTCGACAGAAATGGTTACTTGTACCATGGTGTTGTAAAAGCTTTCGCTGATGGTGCCCGTAAAGCTGGTATCGAATTCTAGGAGTTACTATGGAACATCAGAAAAACTTTGATAAAGATCCAAAAGAGAAGGAGTTTGTAGAAAAGCTCGTTACTCTTAACAGAACATGTAAGACTGTAAAGGGTGGACGTCGTATGTCTTTCTCTGCTCTTACTGTTGTTGGAGATGGAAAAGGTCGCGTAGGATATGGTCTTGGTAAAGCTAACGACGTATCTGAAGCTATTAAGAAGAGTATTGATCGTGCAAAGAGAAATCTTGTAGTAATTCCTATGAAGAACGGCACTTTGCCACACGAAATCATTGGTAAATACAAGAGTTCTGAAGTATTGCTTATGCCAGCTTGTTCCGGTACTGGAATTATCGCTGGTGGTACTGTACGTGCAATTATGGATGCAGCTGGTGCAACAGACGTTCAGTCTAAGTCTTTGGGGTCTAACTCAGCAGTAAATGTTGTTCGCGCAACATTCGACGCTATCTCAAAGCTTATGGACGCAAAGAAGGTTGCTGCCAACAGAGGTAAAACTCTGGACGAATTGTGGGGTTAATGTATGGCTAAGCAGTTGAAAGTTACATTAATTAGAAGCGTTATTGGTCAGAAACCAGAAAAGAAAGCAACAGTTCGCAGTCTTGGACTTAAGAAGATTTCTTCTTCTAACACACTCCCAGACACAGACGCTGTTCGCGGTATGGTTGCTGCTGTATCACACCTTGTAAAGGTAGAGGAGATCTAAAATGGCAGAGTATAATCCAATTCTTAGCGCTCCTCAGGGTGCTAACAAAAATCCTAAGCGTGTTGGACGTGGTTCTTCTTCAGGACTCGGTACAACTGCTGGTAAGGGTAACAAAGGTCAGCAGTCAAGATCTGGTAAGGCTGGTCCTTACGTAGGTTTTGAAGGTGGACAGATGCCTCTTTACAGACGTATTGCACGCAAAGGTTTCTCAAACTATCCTTTTAAGAAAGAATATGTATGTATAAATGTTGAGCTTCTTGATGCAAAATTCGATGATGGCGCAACTGTAGATAAGGCAGCTCTCGCAGCAAAGGGATTCATCTCTTTGAAGAGTGCTCCTCTCGTAAAGATTCTTGGAAACGGCGAAGTTACAAAGAAATTGAACGTTGTTGTTGACAAAGTTTCTGAATCTGCAAAAGCAAAAATCGAAAAAGCTGGTGGTTCAGTAAAAACTGCTGAAGCATCTGCTGAAGAAGCAAAATAAGGCGGAGTAGAACATGGCAAGCAATCCAATTGTTAATATGTTTAAAGTTAAAGAAATTAGAGACCGTTTGTTCTTTACATTCCTGATTCTCGCAGTTTTCCGTTTAGGATCTGTAATTACAGTGCCAGGAATTGATGCAAATGTTCTTATTAAATACTTTGACGATTTAGCTGCGCAGAATAAGAACGCATTCGCCAGTTACATGGACTTCTTCGTAGGAGGAGCTTTTTCTAACTTCTCTATTTTGATGCTTGGTGTAATGCCTTATATCTCAATGCAGATTATTATGCAGCTTGCTGTGATTATTTTCCCGTTCCTTAAACGCATATCTCAGGAAGATGGTGGCCAGAGAAAGATTGCTCAGTACACACGTATTGGAACAATCATTGTTTGTGTTATCCAGGCTTGGGGTATGTCAGTTTATGCAAACAGTATCCCTGGTTGTATTGTTCTCGAGAATAAGATGGCCTTCAAGGCCCTCTTCCTCGTAACAGTAACAACCGGATCTATGGTTACTGTTTGGTTAGGCGATCAGATTACAGCTCGCGGTATTGGAAATGGTATTTCAATGATGATTTTTGCAGGTATTGTTGCCCGCTTGCCTAATGCTATTGTTGAGCTTGCTCAGAAAGTAAAGGCTGGCGAAATTCAGCTTGTATTTGTTATCCTTGTAATCATCATGTTCATTGCAATTATCGGATTGGTAATTTATGAAGAGTCAGGTCAGAGAAAGATTCCTGTACACTATGCAAAACGTGTAGTAGGAAGAAAAATGTATGGCGGACAGAGCACATACATTCCTTTCAAAGTTAACCCTTCAAACGTTATTCCTTTGATTTTTGCAAACTCAATCCTTACAATGCCACTGATGTTTGTTCAGTCAGTCGCAAAGGGAGAAAATTCTGCAAGATGGATTAGTTCTATCGCAAGAGTTCTTACTCCTAATGGAATGTGGTACAATATAGTATTGGTTATTCTTATTATCTTCTTTGCTTACTTCTACACTCAGGTAACACTGAACCCTACAGAAATTGCAAAGAACATCCGTGAAAACGGCGGCTCCATTCCGGGTGTGCGTACAGATAAGACAGAAGAGTACCTTACAAAGATATTGAACAGACTTATATTACCAGGTTCATTGTTCCTTGCATTGATTGCTATTATCCCAACCCTCATTCAGAGCTGGTTCGGATTCCCACAGTCAGTTGCACAGCTTATGGGCGGAACTTCACTCATCATTTTGATTGGTGTTGATCTTGATACAATGAGTCAGGTTGAGGCTCTCCTTAAAATGCATCATCATGAAGGACTTACAAAGAAGGGCAAAATCAGATCACGAAATCTCTAGAAAGAAATTTTAGAAAATTCGTGAATTAACAGTAGAAAAGAACTGGGAATATGTGATATATTATCTTTTACCGAATTGCTCTCATTGCGAGGTGCCTAAAATTCGGTAAAAAATATTCTCATGGGGGCTTTTATATGAAAGTACGAACCAGTGTAAAACCTATCTGTGATAAGTGTAAGGTAATTAAGAGAAATGGTATTATCCGTATCATTTGTTCAAACCCAAAACATAAGCAGAGACAGGGCTAAGGCTTAAGGAGAAACAGATGGCTCGAATTGCGGGAGTTGATATCCCTAATAAGCACACAGTTGTTGCTTTAACTTATATTTATGGTATCGGCCGTTCATCTGCAAAAGAAATTTGCGAAAAAGCTAAGATTGAACCAACAAAAATGGCTAACGATCTTACACAGGATGAATTGGCAAGAATTCGTGAAATCATGGACGCTGAATACAAGACTGAAGGACGTCTCCGTTCAGAAATCGGTCTTAACCTTAAGCGTTTGATGGATATTGGTTGCTATCGTGGTCTTCGTCACAAGAGAGGTCTTCCAGTACGCGGTCAGAGAACTCGTACAAATGCACGTACTCGTAAGGGTAAGAAGAAGACTGTTGCTAACAAGAAGAAAGCATAAGGCGGAGGATAGATAATGGCTACCGTTAAGAAACGAAAGGAAAAAAAGAGCGTATACGAAGGAAACGTTTATATCCAGGCTACGTTCAATAATACTATCGTAACTGTAACAGACATGAAGGGAAATGCTCTTTCATGGGCATCTTCAGGCGGACTCGGATTCCGTGGAGCAAAGAAGTCTACTCCTTTTGCTGCACAGTCTGTTGCTGAAACAGCTTTGCAGAAGGCTGCAAGTTACGGATTACGTGAAGTACACGTATATGTAAAGGGACCAGGAATGGGTCGTGAAAACGCTATCCGTTCTATTGGTGCTATGGGCTTGAGAGTAAAGTCTATTTCTGATGTTACTCCAATTCCTCACAATGGCTGTCGTCCTCGTAAGACTCGACGCATGTAAATCTTAAGGAGAATACGTTATGGGTAAAAGCACACAGCCTCTCTTAAAGAGATGTAAAGCCTTGGGTATCAACCCAGTTGTAATGGGTTATACAAAGGAATCAAAGAGAAATCAGAAAGAAGTTAGACGCGCTAAGAAGTCTGAATACGGTCTTCAGCTTACAGAAAAGCAGAAGCTCCGCTTCATCTATGGTGTTCTCGAGAAGCAGTTCCGCAAGTACTATGTAATGGCTACAAAAAAGACTGGCGTAACTGGTGAAGTTTTGCTGCAGATCCTTGAATCTCGTCTTGATAATGTTATCTATAGAATGGGATTTGCTAAGACACGTCAGCAGGCAAGACAGATGGTAAATCACGGTCACATTACTGTAAACGGAAAGAAGGTTGATATTCCTTC
Source organism: Treponema bryantii (assembly GCF_036492245.1). Classification (NCBI taxonomy): domain Bacteria; kingdom Pseudomonadati; phylum Spirochaetota; class Spirochaetia; order Treponematales; family Treponemataceae; genus Treponema; species Treponema bryantii. The sequence continues at coordinate 492,746 of NZ_AP025286.1, forward strand.
TTACCTCGTAAAAGTAGGCGATGAGATTTCTATCAAAGAAGAAAGCAGAACTTCTGCTGGAATCAAGACTATTGTTCTCGCTAACAGCGATAATAAAGTAGTTCCTGGTTGGCTCGAAGTAGATGCTGAAAAATTTACTGGAAAGGTTGTAAGCTTGGCTGCACGTTCAGATATTGACTACGCAGTTAAAGAGAACCTTATTGTTGAATATTATTCTAAATAATAAAGAGGAGTTTAGATGGCTCGCAAAAACTTGCTTAAAGGTTTCAAAAAACCTAAAGGTATTTCATTTGAACCGATTGACAGTACCAATCCGAATTATCAGAAGTTCTATGCCTACCCGTTTGAAACAGGTTTTGGTACAACAGTTGGAAACACTTTAAGAAGAGTATTGTTGTCATCTATCCAAGGTTATGCAATTACCTCTATCCGTATTACATCTTATGACGAGAGTGGTATTTCTCATGTAATTTCCAGTGAATTTGAAGCAATTCCAAATGTAGCTGAAGATACACTTGAGATTATCAACAGTCTTAAGATGATACGTTTGTGCTTGCCAGAGGACGTTGAATCAGACACTATTCAGTATGAATTCAAAGGCCCTGGTGTAGTAAAGAGTGATAATTTTGCTAAGGAAGGTCAGCTCGAAGTTATGACTAAAGATCAGGTTATCTTTACCATGATGGAAGGCGCTCAGCTTGATATTGAAATTCAGGTTGACCTTGGTAGAGGATACGTACCTGCAGAAACGAATGAACATTACATAGAGGTTGTTGGTACAATTCCTATGGATGCCATTTTCACTCCTGTTCCAAAAGTAAAATATTCTATTGAGCCTTGTCGTGTTGGTCAGCGTAATGACTACGATAAGCTTGTTCTTGAGATTTGGACTGATGGAACAATTTCACCTGTAAATGCATTGGGTGAGGCTGCAAAGATTGCTAAAGATCATTTTGCTATCTTTATCAACTTCAACGACAGTGAAATTTCTGGTGGTGATGAAGGTGACGAGGGCGATGAGACAATCAAGAAGATTCTCGACACTCCAGTTGAGGAACTTGAGCTTTCAGTACGTTCATCAAATTGTTTAAAGAATGCAAATATTCGTACAATCGGCGAATTAACTAAGAAGACTGAAGATGACATTGCAAAGACTAGAAACTTTGGAAAGAAGAGTCTGCAGGAAATCAAGGAAAAGCTCCAGGAATGGAACCTTACACTTGGTATGACAGATTACAGTCATCTGAAGAATGCTGCCAATATAATTAAGCAGAAGGAAGAAAACGATGAATCATAGAAATGGTTTTAATCCGCTTTCACGTACAACAGCACACCGCCGTGCTATGTCACGCAATATGGTAACTTCGCTCTTCAGATATGAGCGTATTACTACAACTAAATCTAAGGCTCTTGAAGTAAGAAAGTCAGCTGAAAAGCTCATTACTAGAGCTAAGGAAGATACTGTACACAATCGTCGTGAAGCTGCAAAGTTTATTCAGGATGAAAAAATCTTGAACAAGCTTTTCACAGAGATTGGTCCTCGCATGAAGGAAAGAAACGGTGGTTATACACGTGTTCTTAAGCTTGGATATCGTCAGGGCGATGCTGCAGACGTTGTAATTCTTGAGCTGGTTGACTATAAGCTTGATGCTGAAAAGTCTGAAGAAAAACCTGCAAAGAAGGCTGAGCCTAAGGCTAAGAAGCCTGCAGCAAAGGCAAAAGATGCAAGTTCTGAGGCTAAGCCAAAGAAAACTACAAAGAAAGCTTCTGAAAAGAAAGAAGAAGCTCCTGCTAACTAAGCTTAAATAGGAGTTTGATATGTCAAAGAACCATCGTGGATCTGGAATTAGATCATTACCTGCACACGGAAAAGGAACTTGTGCTATCTGTGGAAAGACAGACATCAAAGTTCTTTGGGAAAAGGAAATTAATGGTCAGACTGTAAAAGTATGTAAGTTCTGCAACGCTAAGCTTAAGAATGAAGCTCGCGTAGAAGCAAGAAAGGCTAAGCCTGCAGCTGAAGCAGCTGCTACAGAGGCTCCTGCAGAAGAAACTCCAGCTGCTGCTGAGTAAGTTCTGTTTTACAGACTTTATAAACCGTCATCAATATCGGATGACGGTTTTTTTTTCGGGAAATATTCTTAAGGGTTTACCTTGAAAGAAACCGAAAGTTGAAATATAATTATAAGGTAATGAGCGTAGCAACTAGTCATCACATTTCCAGATATTATGATTATTATCGTGATAAGGAAATTGTTTTTACGAAGGCAAATCTTAAGTCTCTTCGCATTGACCCTCGTCAAATATATTTAAAGAGTAACGGTGGACAGTGGCCTTGTATCATAAATTCTTCATCTTTGCAGCAGGCTAAAGTAATAATTGGTACAGCAAGTGGAATTTATTCAACAGTACAGAAAAACAGAACTGCACCTATAAGTATCCGCTATTGCTTTTTCGATCAGAATAATGAACCAATTCAGTTCTCTGTAAATTGTAACGTAATTGATATTAAACCATTCCAGGATTCTAATGAACTGGCAATGCTTACTCTTAATTTTACACAGCGTCCGCCGGATGATTTAATTCTTCGTATCGGAGAGTTCATTGAAGTTAATGAAAATTTCCAGAATCGTAAAGAAGAGCGTATTGCAATCAATGAGAACTCACTCAGACTTTTAAATATTCCAAAGGAAGAGTCATATATCTTTATTGCTGGTGTTCCTAGAAAATGTATCTTAAAGGATATTTCTTTCGGCGGTGCAAAAGCAATGCTTGTTGGAATTCCAAAATTCCTGGAGAACAAAAATGTAGATCTTCGTTTGTTTTTTATTGATACAAATGAAAAGATTTCTCTTCAGGGAATTATTAAGCAATCTGACTTTTTGCCAGGTCGTAAGGATATTTCAATTGTTCATATTGAATTTATTCCTGATGAAATTCCTATGACTTATAAATTCCATATCAATAGTTATATTACTTCTTATCAGAAGCAGCTGATCCAGAATCAGATTAACAACAAAGAAGCTGCTGAAAAAGCAGAGGCTGAGGCTGCTGCTAAGAAGGAAGCCGCAGAGCAGAGGGCTGCAGAAATCGCTGCACAGAAAGCTGCTCTGGAAAAGGCTGGAAAACAGTAAAAACTAAATTCATTTTTTAAGTGGTATTATTATGAATCCTTCAAACCCATTGGAATCGATTTATTTTGTAAACATTCCAAAGCTTGACCTTTCGTCATGCAATTCTTTTGAGATTGACCCGACTATTCCTTTACCAGTACAGAAAAAGCCTGGTCAGTCAGAAGATGACTTTAATCCAAAGGAAATTGAACCTGAGCAGATTCTTGCAGGTATGCTTACAATTCTTGCTTATGATTCAAAGAATACTCAGCTGGACTATTATCGTTCGCTTCTTAAAAAGATTAAGCCTAATCTTAAGAAAGAGCTTTGCGAAGCTGCTATTCTTAAAACAAAGAATGAAGATTTTGATCTTGCAGAAGAAATCTTCCGTGCTTTAATTGGTTTTGATCCTGAAGATGTTGCAATAATTCTTAATATGGCTCTGTTCCTTGATCAGCGTGCTGATTCTTACAGAAACTCTGGTCTTTTTGAAGATGCCGATGCTTATGACGCAGATGCATATTCTTATTACGAACAGGCTATGAATGCTGAGCCTCCTCTTCCGGATGTTTACTTTAATGTTGGTTTTTATTATATGAAACAGCATAAATTCCGTGAGGCAAAGGATGCTTTTGAAACTTATCTTGCGCTCACCTGTGAAACAAGTGATGAAGAAATGGGTGAAAACGGAGTTTATAAAAAAGAACGTGCTCAGGAAATCATCAACAATATCAATAATCAGAATATGGATGATGAGAACTTTAAGGCTGCATATGATTTGATTTCAAGTGGTCAGGAAGAAAAAGGTCTTGAGCAGATTAGAGACTTTTTGCAGAGTAATCCAAAGGTCTGGAACGGCTGGTTCATGCTTGGCTGGGGACTTAGACGCCTTGAACGTTATGCTGATGCTAAACAGGCTTTCCAGGAAGCTCTTAAATATGGCGGTGATACAAATGCTGATACTTATAATGAGCTTTCACTCTGTTATATTGAAGAAAAAGATTTTGTAGAAGCAAAGAAGTGTCTTATGAAGGCTCTTTCACTTGAACCTGAAAGCACAAAGATTATTTCAAATCTTGGATATCTTGCGCTTGCAATGGGAAATAAACAGGAAGCACGTAATTACTTTACGGCTGTTCTTGAATTTGATCCTAAAGATAGAATTGCGGCAGCTGAGTTGATGAAGCTGGAGCAGGAAGCTGAGTAAATAGATTGCCACGTCGCTGCGCTCCTCGCAATGACGTGCTGCAGATGTTTACGGTAGAATAACGGTATCACCTTCGGTGATGCCGTTTTTTTTGTACCAGCCTTGTGGAACTTCAAGAGCATAGCGAACAGAAACTGTGCTGATAATTGAATCTGTGCTGTATGGATTCATATCAAAAATATTTCTGATTTTACCTTTTGAATCTATGTAAGCGATTGAAAGCGGATGAGGGGTATTTTTCATCCAGAAGGATAAAAGCTGGTCTCTTTCAAATATAAACAGCATTCCTGTTCCGTCTGGAATGGTTTTACGTTCCATAAATCCGTGATTTCTGTCTTCCGGTTTTATTGCAATTTCTGCTGCTACTGTGAATTCTGTTCCGTCCTGGCGGATTATTTTTACATCTTTTACAGGAAGTTTCTGTGGTTTGCAGGAAATGAATGGTGTAAGAAGTAGTAATACGGCTATAAGAAGTGCTGTTTTTTTCATTTATGTTTATCCTTTTTTTAATCAGAGTTCGTCCAGGAACATTTCCTGAGTTATTTCTGTTGGAGATGCCTGGATGTTTGAATAGTTTTGTGTCTGTTCAAAAATCTTATTATCAATATATTTAAGTGTAAGTGGTTTTTCAAGACTCATAGTGACTTCACCATCTGTCCAGGTGGCTGCCTGAGGGCTAAAACTTGTTGGTTCACCGTATTTTTTTGTGAGTTTTGTAAAAATGCTGTAATAGTCTATTTTTTCCGGATTTATATTGATTGTAATAATATAAAGTTCATCGAATGAGAACTGAAACCAGCAGCGGGTAAGGAAATTTGAACCGAAACCTCGTTGTGCATCTGTTTCAATAAGAGTTTTGCTTGAATGAGGGATGAGTGAAACGTCACGATCTCCGTGGTATCCGAAATCTGGATCTTTTACTAAGTTTTCTTTAGTTTCTTCTAGACTCATTCCCAACATGATGTCTTTGTATCCATGCGGAAGACTTTCTGCATATAAAAATAATGAAAAAGCAGAAAAAAGAATGAGACTAAGGCTTTTTTTCTTGAATAAAATCATACTTAATTATCGGAAGATAATTGGTTTAGATTATTTATTTTGTTTGCGATAGAAGGCAGCGGCTTTCATAAGTTCCTGTGCGTCTTTTATGAAGATTTTGCCGTTTTCTATACGAATCTGGTCATACTGTTCAAAGTCGTAAATAGCCTTTGCCTGATATTCACTTGCAAGACCACACATATTTGCGAGGTCTTTTGGTGTAAACTCTGTCTGCATTGAAAGTTTTGAGAAGCCGATTTTAACACGCTGTTTTTCGAGCTGAAGTGAAAGCATATCAAGCATTTTTGCGAGAGGCTCTGTAAGAGTTGCGTTATCAAGCTGGCGGTACATAGACCATAATCGGTCTGCAAGTGTAGTTGTAAGTTTTGCTATCAGCTGTGGCTGTGTTGCTACCATCTGATTGAAGTTTGAACGGTTGATTACCATAAGTGTACAGTCGCTGTGTGCGAGTGCGTTTGCAGAACGTGGCTTGTTTTCGATAAGAGCCATTTCTCCAAACATGTCGCCTTTTTTAAGTACAGCAAGAGTTACTTCGTTTCCGTTTACAACCTTGGTAATTGAAACTTCACCTCTCTGGATGATAAACATATCTGAACCTGTCTGTGCTTCTGAGAAAATCATTGTATCTTTTGGATATTGACGTGTAGGTTCTGTTGTTGGTTCAAAATAAACTGCATGTGTTTTTGGTTTGAGTGCTACAAACTTCTGTTTTGCGAGGTCTGCATTTGGTCCCTGAGGTTTTGTTTTAAGATACTGATAGTATGCGTAAACAGCTACATCTGGAAGTGCATTTTTCTCGTAAAAATTACCTACTTTGAAAATCTGTTCGTAGGTGTCCTGAACTACTGAATGAAGGGTAGCTTTTGTAAGCATTTCGTTCATAACACGCATGCGGTTTGCAAAAGTTTTGATTATTTTAAGGGCAACAGGTGTGTTCTGAGAAATAAGTTCAGGATACTGGTCTTTGCGTACAGAAATAGCCATTACATCTGTTGTGGCAATTGCAGTTTCAATCTGAAGGTGATCTGACATACAAGGAACTACACCAACGAAGTCTCCAGGTCCGTACATTGTTGGTGCAAGGCCTGATCCTGATGATTTCATGCATTGTACGTTACCTTTCTGGATTATGTAAAAATGGTCGGTGTTTTCTTTGCCTTCTACGACAAGATATGAACCTTTTCTGAAACTAACAATTTGTAACTGCAGCAAGAGTCTACTCTCCTAAGATTATTCAATATATAAGTATAAATTTAGAATTTTTATTTGTCAATTGAAGATTCGGCCAATTAAACTAAACAAAAATGATTTCTGGTTCAAGATCGAAACCGAATTTGTCTTTTACTGCTTTTTGGGCTGACTTTACCAGTGTTCTTATATTGTCGGCTGTTGCATTACCTGTGTTTATGATGAAATTGCCATGGAAAGGTGCTATCTGGGCTCCGCCGGCTGTGAGGCCTTTGAGTCCGCAGTCGTCTATGAGTTTACCGCTTGGTGCTCCGAAGGCGTGGTTGTTTTTGAATACGCTGCCGGCGCTTGGATATTTGAAGTGGCCTTTGTCTACGCGTTCAGCGATGTATTTTTTGCAGTCTGCGACTATGCGGTCGTGGGCTGATGCGCCGGCAGGTGTGAGACGGAAGGTTGCCTGTGTGATATAGCGCTGGTTAGTTTGTGAGCCATCTTCTGCTGTATGTGCCTGAAATGGAGTTTTTTTATAATCCCAGTCTGCGGCATTAAAAGGCAGTTCAGTTATTTTTGCTTTTTCGTCTGTGTATTCGATATGTGAAGTTGAATATAGAAGATCACTTATTGAACGGTCAAAACAGCGTGCATTCATATAAACGGCGCCGCCAACTGTACCTGGAAGACCTGCAAACTGTTCTGCCCTGGTAAGATTCTTTTTTGTACAGAAATCTACAAAGGCTGCCATTGGAACACCGCACTGGCAGGTTACGAGAACTGAGCCATCAGGTGTAGTTTCATCCGGGTCATAAAAGATTTCTTTGATTGACTGAGTGGAAATAATTGCGCCATTATATAATCCATCCGGGTAAACGACATTACTGGCTCCGCCTGTTACAAAATAGGGGAGTTCTGCGGAACGGGCGGCACTTATTGCGGCTTCAAGCTGTTCTGGAGTTTGTGGTGTGATAAAAAGCCTTGCGGTTCCACCTACTTTGAAGGTTGATTTTGGTGCAAGTGGTTCATTTTCTGTGTAAGGTATTTTTGCAACCTTAAGCATTGAAGCAAGGAAATCTATCATACTTCTATTATAGTAGGAAAACGAGCTGTGTGGAAGTATGGATGAGCGGTGTTTAAAAATCGGATGTGTTGTTTAAGAGGTCGGAAAATAGTATAATTATCAATAAATGTGAAAATTTTCAAAGGCAGCCGAGCATAGCTCGTCTGTGCGCATTTTGACGGATAATCCTAAAACGGCCCGCTGCCGTAGCCCGTTTTTTAACGGATTTCCGATAAGAGCGGGGGAAGGTTTTCCCCTTTAAATTCTAAATACGAGGTAAACTATGGCACTGAGATTATACAATACTATGGGACGCAAGATGGAAGAGTTTAAGCCGATTGTGGAGGGTCACGTTGGTTTTTACGGTTGTGGCCCGACTGTTTACAACTATGCGCATATTGGTAATCTGCGTGCTTATGTTTTTCTTGATATTCTTGATAAGACTCTGTCTCTGCTTGGTTATGATATTAAGCATGTTATGAATATTACTGATGTAGGTCACCTTTCTGATGACGGCGATAACGGTGAAGATAAAATGAAGAAGTCTGCGGCTGAGAGACATCAGAGTGTTCTTGAGGTTGCTAATTTTTATACTGATGCTTTTATGAAGGATATGGATGCTATGAATATCCGTCATCCTGATGTTATCTGCCGTGCAACTGAACACATTGATGACATGATTGAGCTGATTAAAAAGATTGAAGCTAATGGTCACACTTATATGGCTGGTGGAAATCTTTATTATGATATTTCTACTTATCCAGATTATGGTAAGCTTGCTAATTTGAATCTTGATGAGCTTAAGGCAGGGGCTGGTAAACGTAAGGTTGTTGTTATTGATGAAAACAAGCGCAACCCTGGAGACTTTGTACTCTGGTTTACTAAGTCTAAGTTTGAAGATCAAGCTATGACCTGGGATTCTCCTTGGGGACGCGGATATCCTGGATGGCATATCGAGTGTTCTGCTATGAGTATGAAATATCTTGGTAAGCATTTTGATATTCATACAGGCGGTATTGATCACGTGCCTGTTCACCATACTAATGAAATTGCTCAGTCGGAAGGTTCTTTTGATGAGGCTGAGCGCGCTAAGGGACCTTGGGTAAACTACTGGATGCACAATGAGTTCCTTATTCTTGAGGGCGGTAAGATGAGTAAGAGCAGCGGTAATTTTATTACCCTTCAGACTTCTTTACCTCCAGAGCGTGGTTTCTCTCTTAAAGACAAGGGCTATGCTCCGCTTGATTACCGTTTCTTCCTTTTGAGCGGTCACTACAGAAAGCAGCTCGTATTCAGTCTTGAAGCTCTTGAGTCTGCTAAGAACGGCCGTGCGGCACTTTATTCACGTGTTGCTAAGTTGATTTCTCGTGCTAATTCAGAAGAAGGTCTCGGATTGACTGCAGAGAACTTTGCATCTGTTCTTGCAGGTATAGACTGCGAAACTGATAATCTTGCTAAATTCCGCGAAGGTCTTGAAAACGACCTTGCTACACCTGTTGCTATGGCTGCTCTTCAGAAAGAAGCTGCCGGTAAGGGAAATATAAAGGCTAGTACTTCTCTTGCTGCTCTTATGAAGATGGATTCTGTATTGAGTCTTGATGTTATTAAGGGTGGTTTTGAAGCTCTTGCTGCTACTTCACCAGCTGCTTCTGCTGCAGATTCTCATGCGGGAGATCCTGAAGCAGCTGAAATTGATGCACTTGTTGCAGAACGTACTGCTGCAAAAAAAGCAAAAGATTTTGCAAAGGCTGATGAAATCCGTAACCAGTTGACTGCTCGAGGTGTTATTATAATTGATACACCGAATGGTCCGACATGGAAGCGCGGGTAATTCCTGTTAATTTTTTGTAACTTTTGGGATAGTATTGTGTTTAATAATATAACTGGAAATCAACAGGAGAGTAACGAAGCGTTATGCGCCGGAAATCCGGTTGATTTTAAGAAAATTTATGATGCAACTATGCAGATGCTCTTTAAGGTTTCATATAGAATTGTAAACGATGAAGAGGCTGCAGAGGATTTGGCTCACGATTCTCTCATTAAAGCTAATGAAAAGAATCTGACATTTCCTACAATAAATGATGCTAAGTACTGGCTTATTCGGGTTGTAAAGAATGCATCCATAAATTATATAAAACGTAAAGAACGTGAGCGTAAGGCTTACGAAAAGGTCCTTTATGAGGATCATAGAAAAACAGAGACTGGGGAAGTTGACTTGCTTAAGGCTGAGTCCATAAGTAAGGCAAGGGAAGCTCTGAAAAAATTACCGGAAAACCTGCAGGATGTTCTTATGCTTCGGGAATATGCAGACCTGAACTATAAGGAAATTGGAAGAATCCTTGGAATTACTGAAGGTAATGTAAAGGTAAGAATTTTCAGAGCAAGGGAACAGCTTGTAAAAATTATAGGAGAAGATAATGTCTTTTTGCCCGAGTAAAGATATTCATTCTGTATACCTCGACGGTGAGTTGCCTGAAAACTACAAGGCTGAGTATGAGCTTCATATAGCTAATTGTGAAAAGTGCCGTAAAGAGTTAGAGCAGCTTAAGGCTGTTAGTAATTTGTTTAAAGCTGATTCTTCTGCTTTGAATCTGGATGAGAAGTTCATGGACGAAAGTTTCCAGAGACTTCAGATAAAAATGGCTTATAATCGCAATGTATTGAAGGCTCCTCGTAAATCTTCATTCAGAGTAATAACTTATGTCGCTTCTGGTATTGCTGCTGCTGCGGTTCTTGCATTAGTGCTCCCTCTTGGGTTAAAATCAAAGCAAGCTTCTACTGAAGTTTCTGCTGTCGAAAAAACACGCCTTTTTCAGTCTGTAAGTTCTGGTTCTACTGTTCCTATTACAGCAGTGTCTACAGGAGCACGAACTTCGGACAATAATGTTCCGTTTGATAGTGGAAGAAGCGTTGTCGTTTCTGGTAATATTCAGGATGTTGTTTTGTCTTCAAAAAATAAAAACAATCCGGTATTTACAAGAAATGTAAACGATGTCGATGTATTGAGACCAGATTTTCAGGACGAAGCAATTTCTATAAAGATTACAGTTCCTGGCATGGGTGATTTCCCGGTAACAACTGAAATCAACGTTCCTATGGATCTTGTATCAGGCAGACATTAGTGGATTCTTCTGGAAAGTTTAGTTATTCATTGAGGAAGTATCCGGCACTCCGGGTACTTTCTGTTGTTTTTATCATAAGTATAATTCTCGGTTCTATTTATCTCATTGGTTTCAGGAATAAACCTGTTCCTGAAATTACTTCTGTTGTTCCACCTGTTGGTTCTCCCGGTGACCTTGTTATCATTAACGGTTCGAATTTTGGTGCTGTGCGTGATATGAGCTATGTAGAAATAGCGGGTTCAAAACTTACTGCCAGTTCTTATATTTCGTGGACAGATAATTGTATTAAATTCGTACTTCCTGCAAATGTACAGGATGGTCTTCTTGTTGTTGGAACTAAGGAACTTCGTTCAAAACCTGCTCTTTTTGCAAATGAGGTTGATATTCCTGTTCCGGTTCCTGCTGTGCAGCAGGTTACAAAGCCGTTAATCACTATGCTTTCTTCGGACAAGGTTAGTACGGGTGAGCTTCTTGTGATTTACGGAAATAATTTTGGTGATTCAAAAAATCAGTCTAAAGTGCTTTTTACTATGGACTGCAATAATAAAATCAGTGAGGCTGACTATAAGAACATGGTTATGCTTACTGAGAATATGATTCCTGCAAGCGAAGATGATTTTGATTATGTATCCTGGTCGAATACAGAAATCAGTGTTAGGGTACCGGATGGTGCTTACAGTGGTGTTGTAATTGTAGATACAGGCCGTGAACAGTCTGATCCTAAGGAAATTACTATCAATACTGATGCGGGTCGTAAGGAATATCTTAATAAGAAGATATATCTGGTTCAGTATACTGCTGATATTGCTGATGTTGTGACAGATGATGTTTCTACAATTACTCTTCGCTGTCCGATTCCTTTTAATTGTCCTGCTCAGCCTAATATTGAGATTACTGAGGTCGTTCCGGAGCCGATTTTATTAAATTATCAGAATAATTTGATTCATCAGATTACAAAGAGCCGAAATAATACTCCAAAGAGTGTTTTTAAGCAGACTTTCGTTCTTCCTGTTTTTGAAGTAAGAACTAATGTAAATCCTGTTAAAATTGGAAATTATAAGAACACTGAAAAAAATCTTTTGAGTGGAGCACTTAAGTCTGATGCTCTTGTTCCAAGTTCTGATAAGGCTGTAAAAGAGCTTTGTGATAAGATTATTGGAAAAGAAAAAAATGCCTGGAATAAAGCAAAACGGATTTATGAATATCTTTGCGATAACTGTATGATTGAAGCAAAGGTTCGTAACGGAGATTCGAATCCGCTTGATTTGATTAAAAAAGGAAGCGGTGATGCTTATGATTTTGCAGTTATTTATACTGCTTTGTTGAGAGCTGCTGAGATTCCGGCTTATACAGATGGCGGTGTATTAGTCAATCAGGATTTGCAGAGTCAGGCTCACTGGTGGTGTGAATTCTATATTGATAGAGTAGGCTGGGTTCCTGCGGATCCTGCTCTCGGTGCAGGGCTTGAATATAAGCGCTGGACAGACAGTGATGTTGTAGATGAAAGAGCTTACTATTTTGGAAATATGGACTCGCATCATATTCTTTTCTCAAGAGGATGGAGTCAGCTTAAGCCGTTTAGTGCAGACAGTAAGATTGTTCAGCAGCCAAGAAGTTTTGCCCTGCAGTCTATCTGGGAAGAAGCAAATAAAGATACAGCAAAATACAGCAGCTACTGGAGTGTTCCGGTAGTAAAGGGAGTTTATTAACTGGAGGTTTAGTATGACAAAGATTTTGAGTGTTGGTGGTTCAATTATTGCTCCGGATAAGCCGGACAGCGCTTTTTTGAGCGAGTTTGTTACAATGTGTAAGAAATGGCTTGATTCAGACAAACAGAACAGATTGATTCTGGTTGCTGGCGGTGGAGCACCTGCACGTGTATATCAGAATGGATTAAAGGAAGTTTGTGAAAAGACTGGGGACGCTTTTGATGCAAATGCAGCAGACTGGATTGGTATTATGGCTACACGTTTGAATGCTCAGCTTTTGAAGGCATGTTTTGGTGATTACAGTAAAAACGATGTTGTTTACAATCCAACTGAAGAAAATCTGAAGTTTGATGGCCAGGTACTTGTTGCTGCAGGCTGGAAACCAGGATTCTCTACTGATACAGATGCAGTTTATCTTGGTGAAAAATTTGATGCTAAGACTATCGTAAATCTTTCTAATATTGAAAAGGTTTATACAGATGACCCACGCAAGAATCCTGAAGCAAAACCTCTTGATACAATTTCATGGGCAGACTTCCGCAAGATGGTAGGAGATGAATGGACACCTGGAAAGAACTGTCCTTTTGATCCTATTGCATCAAAAAAAGCCAGCGAACTTGGTATGAAAGTAATCTGTGCAGGTGGAAAGAATATTCCTAACATCCAGGCTATTCTGGAAGATAAGGAATATTTTGGAACTACTATCGGTGCTTAATAATAGCCCATGTTTGTAAGGACAGTTTCTAATTTCTGTCCATATAACGGGTCAGTGGCCCAGGTACCGGCCAGACCGTAAATATTTTCAACGTACTTTGTCTTGTGGACCCAGTTATATCTCGGGTCCACAAGTTCGTTAACGAGCATTACTTCTTCTGTTGTGCCATAAGCCTGAAGGTGCTGAATATGGGCGCGGACGCCTGTCTGCTCGTCTGGGAATTGTTCGCCGGGATGTTCTGCATCCATTGCGCCAAGTCCGCAGTAATTGTGGAACTCAGGCTGAACAAGACCTCCAAAACGAAGATAGCCGGTTTCAAGGCACATCTGTGCAAAGGCTACGTCTGAGTTCACTCCTTCTACGGCAGCTTCATCTATATAATATTGAGCAAAGTTTTTTATGTGTTCGCGGTCAGCTTCTGCATTGCGGCTCATAAAATAGTTTGCCAGTTGATCTGCATTTAAGCGGCCGATATCCATAATATTCTTAGAAAGTTCAATGTGTTTTCTGGCTTTTGGTAAAGAAGCACAGGAATTTAATGTAAAAAGAGCTGCAGCAAGAGTGGCAGCAAAAATAAATTTTCTCATCATATTCTGATTTTCGGAAAAACAGAAAAAAATCTGAATTTCTGACACTTTTTTTCAAAATCTTTTCCTTTTTTGGCTTATGAAAGCAATATTATAGATAGAGGATTTTATGAAAAAAATCAGTAATGAAGAAAAAATTAGACCGTCGGTACGGGAATCTGCAATGGAGCATGGGCTTTCTTATCTGTTTGATGAGGAGCTTGTGATGCTTATTCTTGGGACGGGGAATAGTCAGATGCCTGTGGAAATAATGGCAGATAAAATAGTTGATGCTCTTGATGATTCAGATCCCGCCGAGGTGGTAAAGAATCTGCTTAAGCTTAAAGGGGTTGGGCAAGGAAAAGCACTGGCTGTTGCGGCAGCTCTTGAACTGGGAAGACGGCGGAATTCGCATCTTTGTGCACCGATTTCGAGTTCATCTGATATCGTTCCTTTTGTACAGAATTATGCGGTTTGTAAAAAAGAACATTTTCTTCTTGTTACGTTGAATGGCAGTCATGAAATAATTCAGATTCATGTGATTTCGGTTGGTACGTTAAACAGAACTTTAATACATCCGCGTGAAATTTTCGGAGCAGCAATAAGAGAGGACGCGGCGGCAATCATAGTATGTCATAATCATCCATCTGGAAATTGTGAACCTTCAGAAGAAGATATTCAGGTGACGCATAATCTTGAACGGGTTGGAGAAATTATGGGTATTGAGCTGCTTGATCATATTATTGTGTGCAGGGATTCATATTTTAGTTTTGTTGACAGCAAAATGCTACTTAGGAATAAAAAGAAAAATGTTATTGTTAAAATGGCCTGATTCTATTAAATTATAGGTATGAAACTATATTCTAATGCTCAGCTTATTCGTACTACTGTGATTTGTGTTGTTGCTGCTGTGCTTGTTACTGCAGCTGTTTGTATAAATATTTCTAAGAAAAAAGCTTCTGGAAATGCTGCAACTGAGGCGGAGGTTACTCAGGTTGCGGATACGACTCCGGAAGGTACAGATATTATTTCGGGTTCAGATAATTTTGAGAACTCGTATTCTTTTCTTGAGCAGAATCCTGCTTCTGTGATTTCTGTTGCCGGTGGAAATGGAGGTTCGGGTTACACTCAGGAAGAAGCTCAGAATATAAATGTTTACTCACTTTGTAATGAAGCGGTTGTGAATATAAATACTCAGATAACAGCTTATGACTGGTTCCTTCAGCCTTATGTACAGGAAGGAGGAAGTGGAAGTGGTTCTATTATTGATAAGCGTGGTTATATTCTTACAAATGTTCATGTAATTCAGGATGCAACTAAAATTTATGTTTCTCTTTTTGATGGTACTCAATATGAGGCTGAAATAATAGGAACAGATTTAGACAGTGACCTTGCCGTAATTAAGTTTACACCTCCTGCAGGAATGGAACTTAAGACTATTTCTTTTGGTGCTTCTACTGCTTTGAAAGTTGGTCAGAGGGTAATTGCAATTGGTAACCCATTCGGTTTGGAACGAACTATGACTACAGGTATTGTTTCTGGTCTGGGACGTCCTATTCAGAATTCTAATAACAGAATTATCCGCAATATGATTCAGACAGATGCGGCTATTAACCCTGGAAACTCTGGCGGCCCTTTGCTTGATACAACTGGAAAAATGATTGGAATCAATACTATGATTCAGTCAAATTCAGGAAACTCTGCCGGTGTTGGTTTTGCTGTTCCTTCTGAGACTGCGATTCGTGTTGTTGCAGATTTGATTAAATATGGAAAAGTTCAGCGCGGAACTATTGATGCAACTGTTATTCAGTTGAGCCGTCGTATTACACAGTATGCGGGCCTTGATGTTTCGAATGGTGTTTTGATTTCAGAAGTAAAAAGAGGCGGAAATGCAGAGGCTGCGGGCCTTAGAGGTGGTACTGAAGCTGCATATTATGGTTCACGACGAGACATCATTTATATTGGCGGTGATGTAATTACTCAGATTGATGATATTGCCGTAACTTCTCTTGCTGATTATTATTCAGCTCTTGAAAGCAAAAGACCTGGTGATGTCGTTACGGTTGTGGTTCGTCGAAATCGCAAGAACGTAACTTTGAAGATTAAGCTGGTGGAGAGTTAATGAAAAAGTTTGAGGTAGTTTCACCTTTTGAGCCTAGCGGAGATCAGGGACAGGCTATTGAAAAGCTTGCAGAAGGATTTCTTCGCGGTGACAAGTTTCAGACTCTCAAGGGTGTAACAGGCTCTGGAAAAACCTTTACTATGGCAAAAATCATAGAGAAGGTTCAGCGTCCTACGTTAATCATAAGTCATAATAAAACTCTTTCTGCCCAGCTTTACCGTGAGTTTAAATCTTTCTTTCCGAATAACGCTGTAGAATACTTTGTTTCATATTACGACTATTATCAGCCGGAAGCTTATGTTGCTGCCCGCGACTTATATATAGAAAAAGACTGTGATATCAACCGTGAAATTGATCAGATGCGTCTTGCGGCAACTTACAGCCTTATGGAACGCCGTGATGTAATTGTAGTTGCAACAGTTTCCTGTATTTACGGTTTGGGTATGCCTGATGTTTATAAGGGCATGCGTGTTCATGTTGAAGTTGGTCAGACTTTAGATATCAAAAAGTTTGCAAACTCTCTGATTTCAATGCAGTATAACAGAAATGATAACGTGCTTGAGCGCGGCAACTTCCGTATTAAAGGCGATGTAATAGAAGTTTTCCCGCCTTATATGGAAACAGACGAAGCATACAGAATTCTTCTGGATTGGGAAGAAGTTGTCCGTATTCAGCGTTTTAATGTTCTGGACCGTTCTGTTACCGGTGAACTTGAAGAAACTGTTTTATATCCTGCAAAGCACTTTGTCGTTCCTCAGGATAAATTAATTGAAGCAACGAACCGCATTCAGGTTGAACTGGACGAGCGTGTAGAAGAACTTCGCGCTGCAGGAAAAATGCTCGAAGCTGAGCGTCTTAAAACCCGTACAACTTATGATATTGAAATGCTCCGCGAAATGGGAACCTGCCCGGGAATCGAAAATTATTCCGGCCCAATTTCGGGCCGCGCGCGAGGCGAACCTCCTGCAACACTTCTTCATTATTTTCCGGATGACTTTTTGTGCATGATTGATGAGGCACATGTTTCTGTTCCTCAGATTGGTGCGATGTATGAAGGTGACCGTAGTCGTAAGCAGAATCTTATTGATTTTGGATTCCGTCTTCCTAGTGCTTTTGATAACCGCCCTCTGAAGAAGGCTGAGTTTGATGCAAAGATGAATCAGATAATTTATGTTACTGCAACTCCACGCCCTGAAGAAATTAAGCAGAGTACACAGGTTGTAGAGCAGCTGATTCGTCCTACAGGACTTCTTGATCCTATTGTAGAAATCAGACCAAGCGAAGGTCAGATGGAAGATATTTACAAGGAAGTTCGCGAGCGCATTGAGCGACACGAACGCAGCCTTATTCTGACACTGACAAAAAAGATGGCGGAGGACCTTACCCAGTACCTTACAGAACTTAAACTCAAGGTAAAATATATTCACTCAGAAATTGATACTTTTGAACGAGTTGAGATTTTGAAATCTTTAAGAACCGGTGAAATTGACGTTCTGATTGGAATTAACCTTTTGAGAGAAGGAATTGACCTTCCGGAAGTTTCGTTTATTGCAATTCTTGATGCAGATAAAATCGGATTCTTAAGATCGGAAACTTCGCTTATTCAGATTATTGGACGTGCTGCCCGAAATGCTGAAGGTAAGGTTGTAATGTATGCCGACCACATGAGTCCTGCAATGGAAGCGGCTGTAAAAGAAACAAAGCACCGTCGCGAGGTTCAGGAAGCTTACAATAAAGAACACGGAATTACACCAAAGACAATTTCTAAAGCTGTTGAAGATATTCTCATTCATGAAAAGCAGGATGCAGATGCAAACGCTTCAATGCAGCTTGAAGTTCTTAAGAAAGAAGCAAATCTGTTTAATCCTAAAGAACGCCACAAGCTCATTAAAGCTCTCACTGCTGAAATGTCCGCCTGTGCAGACCGTATGGAGTATGAACAGGCAGCTGCTCTCCGAGACCAGATTCGCGATATTGAAGCACAGTACGGGAAATAAAACCATTTACTGATTATCCCTTATATTTTTTAAGCAAGGCATTGGTATTCACTTGAAGAATTAAAGGTGCATCTTTTTTAATGACTGTTCTTTTATTTATTTCAGCAAGTTTAATTTGTGAATCAATATCAGTTATTTCCACTTTTGAAACAATAAATTTCTGAGAACTCAACTTATAATCAACGGAAATTTGGAATTCTTTGAGTTCTTCTAGTTTTATTTTTTCATTAAGATTTACCTCATAGATTCTGGTGCTTCCTCTTTCAAAATCATTGCCCAATCTGTCCAAGCAGTATTGCTTTTTGGATTTATTTGTAACTGAAATAAGATGAACATCGTAATCTGTACCTGCAGCGAATTCATCAGAGACTTTGACATAGACTTTGACTTTGGAAATACTGTAATTAAACTCACCGTCTTTAAACTTATTTAAATAATTTGTTGCCTTGTAATCTTCAGCGATTTTTATAAGATTGTTGTTTCCAAGTAAACAAAGTTTTCCCATATTTAAACATTGTCTAAAGACTTTGAAATTTTGTGATGCACAGTCTTTTGCTTTTCCAAAATTTCCCCATTCTTTATCAAAGTAGTCAGTTAATTTACTGCATTTTGTTTCAGTTCGTAAAGGTTTAAATAAATTGTATTCATTTAGAACTTTAGCAGGTTCTGTGAAAAAATTGAAAAGAACATTTCGAAGTTCTTTTTCACAGGCATCTAAGGTATTTGGCGGGGTCTTTTTTTCATTAAGAGATTTATATAAACCTTTTAATAGAGCTTTATAGAATGCTAATTCAACACCTTTTTCGACAAGATTAATAGGATTTAAAATTTCACCTGTTAAAATATCAAAGATTAAAGGTGCAGGACTATTTTTGTATTCGTATATGTAGATACAGAACTGTAATAATTTGATATAAATAGTATCAGTTTTAATTGTTTTGATTATACTGGAAATTTCTTTGAAATTAAAATCTTTTCCTTGAATACAATTTACTGCAAATTTTTGCCATTCATTCATCCATTGCGTAATTTTTGCCTGTAATTCCTGAGATTTTAATTTGTCTTTTTTGAGAGCATTAGAATACTCATTTACCATAAGCCTCAGAAACTCGATATCTTTATTTCTGTCAGGTCCTAAAATTTTATCAATTTTTTTCCAGGCTTCTGGTGTTCCAAAACATCTTTTTAAGAAATTAATTGGAATTTGAATTGTGAAATTTTGTTTAGCTACTTTCTTATCTAAATATGATTCTATTGTAATATGTTTTAAAATAACAGAAAGTGGATCTGAATAAGTTATTATTGTTGGAAAGTTTTTAATATCGAAAACTTCATTAAAGTTGGGGAAGTATCCACCTGCATATTTATTGATATAATAATGGCTGAACATGTCTCCGGCGTAATGTATTGAAAAACCTAAATAGAATGCAAAAGCCTGATTGTAGGATTCTCCTTGTGGCATAGTAGTCAGTTCGTTATACATCAATTCTAGAAATTTATTGGAATTCTTAGGATGAATATCCATTTGTCCAATAATCAAATCTGGAAAGAAATCTGGTCCTACTGCACCAGCTCGAAAATAGTCAGGATACATTTTAATGACTTCGCAAATTTTCTTAGGAACTGCATAATCAGTGTCGCCAATTGTAACATATCCATTTTTATTTATTTCATCCATTAATAGATTTGCCATGTAAATGTGTGCTCGTGATTTCATACGTTTATCCCCCTAATTATATTTAAATTGTTTTTTTAGTTTTCAAGAATGTTTTTTTCAAAGAAGTCTTTAAGATTTTTAGCTGAAGAAATTATACAAGTATTAAACTGGTTGCTATAATCTTTATAAGACTTTGCAGCTTTATCCTGACCATCCAGACTGAAAATTGCTATGATTTCTGGTGATACTGGCAAAAGCGCTGTACTTTGAACTTTATACCGGGCAGATTTTACTTTTACGGCTTGTTCAATCAAACGGGAATTCATTCCAGGCTTTTTGGAATGAAGCTGTGATGAAATTCCTTGTTTTTCATTTTTAGGAATTTTGTCGTTTAACAGGTGTGGCTTTGGATTTTTTACCATAGCAAATCTCCTTTAAAAATAAATTATTAGATTTTTTCAAATCTATTTAAAGTTTATAATAGATTTTGTAAGTTTTTCAAGAAACGAATCTTTGATTTTTAAAAAAAACAGACTTTAAAAAAGGGATTTTTAGAGGTGGCGGAAAACTCTGCAGGTGGTATAAGAGCTGCGCTCCAAGATTAGATTTCTGATATCGAAGCGCAGTACGGGAAATCTCATGCCCATCTACTTTTTTTCTTGCCCCTGACAAATAATAGACTTATACTTTAAAAGTATCATATTTTTATGGTAATAAAAAAGTTAGGAGACACCTCTATGACACCTTTATTTATTCTTTGCATGATTCTTATTGTTTTAGTTCTTTTGTTCTTTTTTGTTTCTTATAAGAAAGTTCCTAAGAACAGGATTGGAATTAGGGTTGGACCTTTTGGTTCAAGAACTGTAACAGGTAAAGCAATTTTTGTAGTTCCTTTTTTACAAAGAATTGATTATATGACACTTGAAAATATTCAGGTGGATTTTGTTTCTAAGGATTCGATTCCAACACAGGATGCAATCAATATTAAAGTTGATGCTGTTGCAAACATTGCAGTTTCGCAAGATCCTGAAACAATGAAAAAGGCTGCGGCTAAGTTTATCGGTTATACAACAGCAGATATTGCTACGGTTGTTACTCCTGTTCTTGAAGGAAATATCCGTGAAATTATTTCTCAGATAAAATTAAAAGATTTGATTCAGGGTGATAAGAAGGTTCTTTCTGAAAAGGTTGTTGAAAATGTTAAGCCAAATCTTTTTGATTTAGGACTTGAGCTTACAACCTTTAATATTCAGAACTTTAAGGATGATAATGGTGTAATCAATAATCTTGGTATTGAAAACACTGTTGCAATTTCAAAGGATGCAGCAAAAGCAAAGGCTGCAGCTGAAGCAGAAGTAAAAATTGCACAGGCACAGGCTGATAAAGAAGCTAATGAAGCTCGTGTTGCAGCAGAACTTGAGATTGCTCAGAAGCAGACAGACCTTGCCATTAAAAAGGCTTCTTTGCAGTTACAGGCTGATACAGAGGCAGCAAAGGCAGAAGCAGCTAAAGGAATTGAAACAGAAAATCAGCGTAAGGTTCTCGAAATTAAAGCAGCTGATGCTAATATTGCAAAGCAGGAAAAACAGATTGAAATTCAGGAGAAGGCTGTTTCAATTAAGGAAAAGGCTCTTGATGCTGAAGTAAAGAAAACTGCCGAGGCAGAAAAATTTGCAGCTCAGCAGAAGGCTGATGCAGAACTTTATTCACGTCAGAAAAAGGCCGAGGCCGAGGCTTTTGAAATTCAGCGTCAGGCAGAAGCAGAAGCCTTTACTCGACAGAAAAAAGCAGAAGCTGAGAAAATTGCTATGGAAAATGAGGCTGCCGGTAAAAAGGCTCTTGCAGAGGCAATTCAGGCACAGGGTGAAGCAGAAGCTGCTGCAGTAAAGGCAAAGCTTGTTGCAGAAGCAGACGGTATGCGTGAAAAGGCAGAAGCTCTTAAGGAATATGGTGATGCCGCTAAACAGCAGATGCAGCTGGATGCTCTTAAAGTTTATTTTGAACAGCTTCCAAAAATCGCTGAGGCTGCTGGTATGGCATATCAGAATGTTGATAAGATTTACATGTACGGCGGTGATTCATCAAAGTTGACTAAAGATATAATGACAAATGTAACACAGGTTTCTGAAAGTCTGGGTGAAACACTTGGAATTGATCTCAAATCTGTACTTGGAAAATTTGTAGAAGGAAAGCTGGAGAAATCAAAGAAAACGTCAAAAGACGGTGAATAAGAAAAAAAACGGACTGTTTCGGGGTTTTTAAGGGGCGGAGCCCCTTAGGAGAGGGGGTGGCGGAAAACGCCGGAGGCGGTTGGAGACAGGGGGAGACATCCCCCTTCATAAATCTTGAATTTGCAGAAATTCAAGATTCGGTCATTGACTTTTTTTTTGAATTTGTATATTCTTTCTAAACTATTGTAATTTTGTGTGGGAAAACTGTTTTATATAAGGAAGGATAAAGAAAATGTCTAGAATGTGTGATGTTTGCGGAAAAGGCGTTATGTCTGGTAATAAAGTAAGTAAATCTATGAACCATACTCGCAGAACATGGAGACCAAATCTCCACAGCATTAAGGCTGTTCTTCCTAACGGAACTGTAAGAACAATTAAGGTTTGCTCAAGCTGCCTTAGCAGTGGTTTCGTTCAGAAGAAGGTTCGTGTACCAAAGACAGAAGCTGCTCAGAACTAAGTTTAGTTTTAGTCGCATGAAAGCCCCGTTGGATGTCAGCGGGGTTTATTTTTTTTAAATATGGTTTTGATACAACCGATGCTGTCGCGGCGGTTACTCAGCCACTGTTGATATTGAAAGGCCGTCGTAGGCTGGGAGGATAGAGAGGGCGGTGGCGAGGCCCGGGAACTCGGCACGGTGTTCTTCTATGTATGCGGCGGTCTGGATATGAGACGAGTTGTGTGTAAGATGTGTAAACCAGATGTGGTCGCCGCCGATTTTTTCTGAGACTTCGAGAGCCTGCAGAAAACTGAAATGGGTGGAATGTTCTTTTATTCTAAGGCCATCGATTACAAGATGTACCAGACGGCCACCGTTTTCTAACCCGCATTCTTTGTGAATTAGTTCTATTGATTCATCACTTATATAATTACAGTCTGTGAGATAGGCTATTGAACGTGGCCCTTCCGGTGTGTTTTCTGTGAGCAGCCAGCCTGCGGTTTCAAGAGGGCCGTGCATCATTGGGACTGGTGTTATTTTTATTGTATCGAAAGTAAATGGCTTGGCGATTGGATTAAGGCTGATTTTTGCATGGCCGCCGCCAAAAGCTTTTTCGCTGAATAAATAATTGAAACGGTGCTTAATATCGCTGGCGGTGCCTTCATTTGTGTAAAACGGGATAGGCGGCCTGTCGTATTTTTTATTCTGAGGATTATCCGGTTTATTGGACATTATGCAGGAAAAGTTTCTAAGATCGTCTATTCCATGCAGGTGGTCGGCGTGGCTGTGTGTTAATAAAACTGCATCTATCTGGCGGATGTTTTCGCGCAGGGCCTGAGTACGGAAATCTGGTCCTACATCTATAAGAATATATTTATGTGAATTATCTTTTGAATCTATTTGAATATATGCTGAACTGCGGGTTCTTTTGTCTTTTGAATCTGAGGATTTACATACTGCACAATCGCAGGCTATTACGGGAACTCCGTGGCTAGTTCCTGTTCCTAAAAACGTTAATTTCATAAAATTGATTATATCAAATTGCGGTACTAATTTACAGTTTCTTTGTTTTAGATTAAAATAGGTTTGTGGATTTTAGAACTAACAATATTATAGAAGAATATTTAACACAGCAGCTTGATATTTTTACTGTTGATGATTTTTTCAGGTATTTGAAATCCAAAGGTACTAAAATCACAAAAGCCGATGCCAGAGATATTCTGCAGGTTTCGGAATATGCCTTTTCTCTTGTAAATAATGAATATGTAACTAAAGCTGGAGTTTTTACTGGACGCTGGTTCAGCTTTAAGCCAAGTCGTGAGGAAGTTGAAAAAGGTTATATTCTGATTGGTCATCGCTGTATTCCTTTTGTAAATCCTGAACTTCCACCTGATGCTATAAGTATCATGTCTTGCGGAAAGAATATTGAAAGTGAAGCTCATACTTTTTCTATGAATCTTGCAATGGATACTTTTGCTCTTTATGGAGAAGGGTATATTCTTCCTTATATCTTTAATGATAAAAACAACACTTCTATTCCGCTGAGTTCTGTTCAATACTCTATGCCTCAGGAAATTTGTTTAACCTGCTGGCCGTTAAAAGAGATAAACGGCGGCCAGGATTTTAAGTATGGTGACAGAATCCTTTGCCGTGCTATTAACTGGTGTGATGGCGTTGTTGAAATGAATGTTCAGTCCAGCTGTCTTTCTGAATATGTGATTTCTGATGAGGCTGTTCAGCGGGAAGAATGGTATACTCATTTTGAAAATGGGCTTCTTGAAAGTTTTGATAAGCACGGACCGGCTTCTTCTATTGAAGAACAGCTTTCATATCTGTTCCTGGAAAATCAGGAGGAGCTTTGTATCCGCTGCTGCGGTTCAACTGAAGAGTTTTTAGCTCATACTACTAAAATTGGTTTTGAGCCTTATGGTGTTGAAACGAGAATCTGGCGAAAAGGTGAATCTGTTCCTTATATTGGTAAGTGGAATGGGCTTGGAATTGACCGAGGTACTTTACTTTCGGATATGGCTCTTACGCTTACTCCGCGTGTAATTGATGCTATTCTGGAAGACAGGATTTACGACAGCAGAAATAAAAAGTCTAAAAGTGACCAGGATGAATCGGAAAGTTTTGATGATGTGCTTCAAAAGATTTTCCCTAATATGGCTATGATTTCTTCTGCTGAGCGACGAATTGTATTATTGAATATAGAAAAGCGTAATGATATACTTGAAAAGATGTATAATCAGTTTTCTGATTATCCGATTGCACAGCTGCGAAAACGAATTCTTGCGCTTTTTACAAATGTAAGTAAACTGTTCTGTGAGATTGGTGGTTCAGGTGTTGCTGCAGATAATTTTCCTCAGCAGGAACTGGTTATTCTTTCTCAGCTTTACAGTCATGTAGTCAGGCTTCTGGAAGAAGTTGAAAATGTTTATATGAGACCGCATTTTCCAACTGATGATGTTTCTCTTTCTCTGGATGGAATGGAAGAAACTTTTGAAGAAATAAGCGGTATTCTTTTTTCAGCTTTGGAGAGCAACAGGTTTAAGGGCTTTGAAATAGTAAAAACGGAATAAAAAATTAGGGAGAAATATATGGATACTGAAGTTGAAGTTGATTTGGCACAGTTGATTCACAGAGGCGGTGTTTTCAAGAATGTAGAAGGAAGCACTCCTCAGGAGATTTATGCCAAGGTTTGTAAGATGATTGATCTTCCAGCTGGAATGACTTCTGAGACTGTTTACAATGCTCTTTGTGCTCGTGAAGAGGTTTTGAGTACTGCTGTAGGAAATGGAATTGCTCTTCCTCATGCTCGTTCACCAATTATGCGAAATGAGGCAGAACAGCGTATTTGTGTTGTTTATCTTAAAAATCCTATTGATATGAAAGCACCTGATGAGCGTGAAGTATTTGTAATGTTCATCCTGCTTGCTCACAATTCGCAGATTCATCTTAAGGTTCTTTCTTCTTTGGCTGCTCTTTTCAGAGATTCTAAATTTAAGAAGGCTCTTGAACTTCGTTCTGATGAAGCTGTGCTTTCTTCTATAATCAAAGAATTGGATCAATAAAACTAGCCTTTATTTAATTAAAGGCTGATTTTTATATCGTTAAGTAAAACGTTTAATATTTTGAAAAAATATATTAGGAGTATCAAATTATGAACAAAAAAGGTGTTGAGGCAGTTGCACTTTCAATCCGCAGCTTGTCTATGGACGCAATTCAGAAGGCAAATTCAGGTCACCCTGGACTTCCACTTGGAGCAGCAGAAGCAGCTGCTGTTTTGTACGGTGAAGTAATGAAGCACAATCCTGCAAATTCAAAATGGGCAGACAGAGACCGTTTTGTACTTTCTGCAGGTCACGGTTCTATGCTTCTTTACAGTATCCTTCATCTTGCCGGATACAAAGTAAGCCTGGACGATATTAAGAACTTCCGCCAGGTTGGTTCTAAGTGTCCTGGTCACCCGGAATATGGTGATACAGATGGTGTTGAATGTACTGGGGGTCCACTCGGACAGGGCGTTTCAATGGCTGTTGGTATGGCTATTGCAGAACAGATGCTCGCTGCAAAATTCAACACAAAGGGTCACAAGATTGTTGACCACTACACATACTCTCTCGTAGGAGAAGGATGTCTTCAGGAAGGTGTTGCTTCTGAAGCTTGTTCTCTCGCTGGTAATCTTAAACTTGGTAAACTTATCGTATTCTACGATCAGAATAAGATTTCTATTGATGGTAATACAGATATTACTTTCACAGATAATATTGCAGCCCGCTACAAGGCTTATGGCTGGCAGGTTCTTAAAGGAAGCATGTATGATGTTGAAGGCATCGTAGAGCTCGTAAAAGAAGCTAAGAAATGCAAGGATCAGCCAACTTTGATTATGCTCAAGTCTGTAATCGGTAAAGGTGCTCCAAAGCAGGGAACTGCTGATGTACACGGTGCTCCACTTGGTGCAGAAGGTATTGTTGCTGCAAAGAAGAAGCTTGGACTTCCTGTTGATCAGGACTTCTATGTAGTTCCTGAAGCTTACAAATATTTCGAAAGCAAGAAGGCTGCATTTGCTAAGGCAGAAGCAGACTGGAATGCTGATTTCGCTGCATGGGCAAAAGAAAATCCTGAACTCAAGAAGCTTTGGGATGCTTACCATTCAGATGCTGTAACTGATGACACTGTAAAAGATGTTGCTTACAAAGTAGGCGATGCTTGTGCTACACGTGATGCTTCTGGAAAGGCTTTGAACGTAATTGCTGCACGTTATGCTAACCTTGTTGGTGGTTCTGCTGACCTTATGGGACCAAACAAGACTGCATTCAAGGCAACTGATAACGGAACATTCAGCCCAGAAAACCGCGCTGGACGTACAATTGAGTACGGTATCCGTGAGTTTGCAATGTCTGCTGTTTGTGCAGGTATTTCTCTCCACGGTGGTCTCCGCCCATTCTGTGCTACATTCCTTGTATTCGCAGATTACCTCCGTCCATCTCTCCGTGTTGTTTCTTTGATGAAGCAGCCAGTTATCTACGTATTCACACACGATTCTATCTACGTAGGTGAAGATGGTCCAACTCACCAGCCAATTGAAACTATGACTTCTCTCCGTGCTATTCCTGGTGTTCAGGCTATCCGTCCAGGTGACCCTGAAGAATCTATGGAAGCTTGGAAGATTGCTTATGCTTCTAAGGATCATCCAGTTTGTATGGCATTCACACGCCAGGCACTCGCTGTTTACGAAAAGGATGACAAGTCTTGGAAGAAGAACATGGCAGCAAACGGTGCATACATCGTAAAAGAAGGTGCTGCAAAGCCTGATATCACAATTCTTGCAAGCGGTTCAGAAGTTAATATGGCTCTTCAGGCTGCTGAAATGGTACCTGAGAAGAAGATTCGTATTGTTTCTGTTCCAGATCTTAAGAAGTTTGAAAATCTTCCTAAAGCTAAGCAGGATGCAATCATTGGTGAAACAAAGCGTGTTGTATGTACAGAAGCCGGCATTTCTATGGAATGGCTCCAGTTCACTTCAAAAGAGAACTGCTTCTGTATCGACACATTCGGTACATCAGGTCCTGCAAACAAGGTAGCAGAATACCTCGGCTTTACAGCTAAGAATCTTGCTAAGTTGCTTAAGAAATAACGTAATGCTGAACTTGTTTCAGTATCTATAAAAAAACGCCTGTGGTTTTTAATGACTGCGGGCGTTTTTTTATTAGATAAGTTTAAGAAAACTCTTAGGAAATATAAGGATTGTTTTCATTTATTTTTATTTGTTTTGGATTATAATTAGCGTATGAAGTTTTTCTTAAAGAAAAACATTTTCTTTTATTTTCTGATTTTTGGATTTTCTCTTTTATATGCACAGGGGATTCCCTCTGGTGATTCTGGCAGATTTCCTCCTCCGCCACAGTTTCCAAAAGATCCGGACAATATAATCAAGTATAGAGGAAACAGAACATATTCAGAAAGTCTTCCTT
Source organism: Treponema bryantii (assembly GCF_036492245.1). Classification (NCBI taxonomy): domain Bacteria; kingdom Pseudomonadati; phylum Spirochaetota; class Spirochaetia; order Treponematales; family Treponemataceae; genus Treponema; species Treponema bryantii. The sequence continues at coordinate 520,396 of NZ_AP025286.1, forward strand.
TGAAAATCATTCAGACTAAATGTTCGAAAAAAGAAGGGAATCTGGTTTTCATTGAGATAATTTTTAATCAGAGTATAAATCCCCGTTCTATAAAACCTGATTCAATTCTTATTAATAATACACCGCTTCCACCTTTTGTCAGATTTTTATTTAATAAAAAGGGAACTTCAGTAAAAATGCTGGTTCCTTTAACTATCAATTCATTCAAAATGCGAATTTGCAATATACGTTCTTTCAATAATACATTTATTGAGCCGGTAGAACTTTTAATTGAAGTAGAGAGGTAAAGATGAAAATACTTATTGTAGAAGATGATGCTGGTATTTCGGATTTCATAATTCCAGAACTTGAACATGAGGGGTATACAACCTGTCTTGCAGTTACTGGACGTGAGGCTTTGTCTAAATTTGAAGAAGAAAAACCGGATTTAATTCTGCTGGACATTATGCTTCCTGAATTAAATGGACTTGAAGTGCTGCGACGGATTCGTGCGGTTTCTACTGTACCTGTAATTCTTGAAACTGCCCGCGGAGAAACTATTGATAAAATTAACGGTTTGAATCTTGGAGCTGATGATTATATTCCAAAGCCTTTTGAGATTGAAGAACTTCTTGCCCGTATAAATGCGTTGTTCCGTCGTGTAAATTATTCAAAGCCACAGGAAGTACTGTCATCAATCAAAAATCTTACTTTGAATGTTGACCGAATGAGTTTTTCAATTGATTCAAATGAAGTTCAGCTTTCTAAAACTGAATTTTTATTTCTTAAATTGCTTATTGAAAACCAGGGAAAAGTTTTTTCGCGACAGCAGATTATTGATGAAATCTGGGGTGTTGGACACTTTATTGATGAGAACACGGTTGATGTTTATGTTGGATATCTGCGTTCGAAGATTTCTCAATATACAAAGGATGAATATATAAGAACTGTGCGTGGTGCCGGTTATATGATGGGTTAAGAAAAATGAAGAAATCTTTTGCAGTACAGCTTTCTCTCCGCTTTATGTTTATTCTTACCTTTGCTGTTATTCTGCTTTCACTTTCTTTTTTGTATATTCTCCGCTCGTTTGTTCAGGCATCTCAGACTGCAGAAATGAAAAAAGCCTGCCTGGACTTGTATGAAAATGAATTCAATATGGACGCATTTCCGTATTATCTTTCCTTTATTGCATATGACATTGAATCAGAAGAAATTATAGCAACTAATGATCCTTTTTTGCCTTTGCTTAAAGATACTGAAGGAAAAGCTGTACATCATTTTGAAAAAGATTTTTTTTATGATGGAGACCTTGATGTTCTTTATTATGGAGAAACATACAGACTTGCAGGAAGAGATATTGTAATTGCGGTTTCTGAAAATATTGAAAATGATTCGTTTTCAAAGATTTTTCCGCAGCTTCCGTCTTCCCTTCTGCTGATGTCTCTGCCTGTTTTATTGCTTTCGTTTCTTTTTTCCCTTTTTCTGACTAAGCATACTATAAAACCTGTTGTAAAAATTACCCGTACTGCCCGTTCAATGACGATTGATAATCTTGACGGGCAGCTTCCTCTTACCGGGCAGGGGGATGAAATAGATGAGCTTTCTGTTGCTTTTAATGATTTATTCTTGAGGATAAAAGCTGATTTTGACAGAGAGCGTCAGTTTTCAAGTGATGTTTCCCACGAACTAAATACTCCTCTTACTGTTATTTCCGGGCAGGCAAATCTTCTGCTTCGCTGGGGAAAAGAAAATCCTGAACAGCTGGAAAAATCTTTGAATGCAATCAAAGATGAAGCAAAATCAATGCATGTAATTATTGAAAATCTGCTGCAGATTTCGCGGATTGAAAGCAGACGGATTAAGCCGCAGCTTTGTGAAGTTGATATTTGTGAATTGTTCCAGCGTGTAAAAGGAGAATTTGCTTCTGTATATCCTGAGGCAAGTTTTGAGATATTCTCTGATTCGGAAGGGGATGTGCTTTTTGAAACAGATCCGGAAATGCTGCATCAGATTCTTACAGTATTTGTTTCGAACAGTATGAAATTTGCGGGGGATAAATGTAATGTCCGCCTCGGCTTTGAAAGGACCGCAGACGGACAGATTATCATCACGGAAAGTGATGATGGTCCTGGAATTTCAGAAGAAGCACTTCCTCATGTTTTTGAACGCTTTTATCGTGCCGATGAGGCTCATACAAGAAGTGCCGGTGGTTCTGGTTTAGGCCTTGCAATTGCGAAAACGCTCGCAGAAGCTCTGGGGGCCGGTATTTCGGCTGGAACCGCAGAGCCTCATGGAGCGCTTTTCACATTGACCCTGAAACAGGTTCAGGGTGATAGTGATTAATTATACTTTCCTGCCTGTGCATTCCACATTTCGGCGTATTTGCCGTTTTTAGAAAGGAGCTCTGTGTGTGTGCCCTCTTCTATAATGCGGCCGCGTTCAAGCATGATGATGCGGTCTGCGTCGCGGGTTGTAGAAAGACGATGCGAAATATAGAACACGGTTTTTCCTTTTGCCGCGGTTTCCATTGCCTTATTCAGTTCGTACTCGGCGATAGGGTCGAGGGCACTGGATGGCTCGTCCATAATTAAGATGTCGGCGTTCTTGTAGAAGGCGCGGGAAATAGCCACCTTCTGACTTTCACCACCAGAAAAATCAACACCCTTTTTATCAAATTCTGTTGTTACCTGAGTAAAGAGACGGTCTGGCAGATGATTGAGTTTGTGTTCAAAACCTGCAGATGTTAAGGCTTGAGTAATAACAGGAGATTTTTCTTCAATCTCTTCTTTTGTCATATTATCCATAACAACGTTTTCTGCAAGGTTTGCACCGAACATCTGATAATCCTGGAAAACAACACCAATTCGTTTGTGATATTCGCGCGGACAAAGAGTTGCGACATTTTTGTCGTGATAAGTGATTGTACCGCTTGTCGGATCATAAAGACGCATCAGCAGTTTGATGAGTGTTGTTTTTCCAGCTCCGTTATAACCTACGATGGCAATATGCTCGCCTGGTTTTACGGTGAGGGAAATATCATCAAGAACAGTACGGCCTGTTTCTGAGTACTTGAAGGTAACATGGCTCAAAGAAAGTTCTCCGGCTCCTTCCGGAACAGCGTTACCAACATCATCCTTAAGGCGAGGTTCGTAAGCCAGGAATGAACGAATTTTATCTATGAACATACTGTTTTCGTGTGCTTTAGGACCGAGATCCGCAAATTTTCCCATACTACCACGCAAACTTCCGGTGCGGTTGAAAAGGATTACAGCATCACTGTAATTTACAGTATGAAGAACAGCTGCCTTATAAACAAGGTAGGTAATGTAGAGACCATCAATCAAAAAGTCTCCAACTCCATAATCCTTTAAGAACTGGAACCAGATTCGTTTGCCGGCAACCTTTTTGTGCTCTTTAATTATTTCATCATCTGCTTCGGCAAATTCCTGTTCGAGCTGTTTTCCTGCATTCGGATGAAGACGGAGTTCTTTTGCAAAATCCTTAAGATAGAAAACACGGCTTACATAATCGCGTTTACGAATATGAGGATTTACGGCAACACGGTTTTCGTAGTTTACCTTATTCAAACTCTTTGAAACAAAGAAGCGCAGAATAAATGAAGCAAAAACAAAAACTACACCAATAGGATCGAGTACAAGGAAGAAGATTCCTGTTGTAAATAGTGTTGTAAGTGCCTGAACTGTCATATTCAAAAGATCAAGGAAGCGATCTATTGCATTTTCTGATTCCGAAACGCTTAGAACAAAGTCGTTGTAGTAGGCCGGATCATCGTAACAGTAGAGGTCAATCTCAGAAGCCTTCTTGAACATCTGCTCTTTAAGGGCGCGGTAGAGGCGCGGCCTGCACTTAAACTTCCAGCTGTAGCAGTAAAAGCCGTCCGGAATAATCTGAATCATATTGATGAGAAGGATAATTCCAATGTACAAAAGTGCCTTTGTAAACGGCTCATGGAATTCTGCACAGCGCAGAACGTAACGGATGCCAAGCACATGTTCAAGGAAAATCATTCCCTGATAGCGGAAAGCGTCGTAAAGGTGATAAATCATAAAGCCCGGACAGGTCTTAAAACAGAGCTTCCATAGGAAGACCTGGTTTTTCCAGACAGAACTTCGGGACTTATTTTTTTGAACGTTTTCTGACTCTTTAAACTCTGGTCCGTATATATGTGGTCTTAATTTCTTACTCATGCCCAGATACCCTCCGTTTGTTTAGTTTTGTCGGCAAGATAGTTTTCGGCCTGTTTCTGATACATATCTGCATAAAGGCCCTGCTTGTCCATAAGTTCGCGGTGAGTTCCTTCTTCAAGAACCTGACCGTTTTCCAGAAGGAATACATGGTCTGCATTCTGAACCGAAGAAAGCCGGTGAGAAATAAACAGAAGCATGTTTTCCTTGCAGGCTTTTAAGATATTGTCGAAAAGCTTATATTCTGCAATCGGGTCAAGCGCGCTTGAAGGTTCATCAAAAACCTTAATAGGACAGCGTCTTGCAAAGGCACGTGAAACAACGATTTTCTGGAATTCACCACCAGAAAGAACTGCACCTTCATCATCAAACTCACGGGTGAGGGTAGTATTGATTCCCTTAGGAAGACTCATAACTTTTTCATAAACACCTGAAAGCTGAAGTGACTCGTTTACGATTTTTCCACGTTCTTCTGCGGCAATGTCTTCACCGAGTGTTACATTGTCTGCAACACTCATAGAGAACATTCTGTTGTCCTGGAAGGCTGTCGCAAAAAGAGCGCGGTATTTTTGAAGATTGAATTCCTTTATGTTACGGCCGTTCAAAAGGATTTCGCCTTCTGTTGGATCATAAAAACGGAGAAGTAATTTTATGATTGTAGATTTACCGGCTCCGTTATGGCCTACAAGTGCATAGGTTTTTGTTCCTTCAAACTTCATGTTGAGATTTTTAAGAACCGGAATATCCTTATATCCAAAACCAACATTTCTGAATTCAATTGATTCTATTTTAGTTCCAGGATCTGCTCCATCATAATCTTCCGGGATCTTTTCTTCGTATTCCAGAAATGATTTGAGGTAATCAACAAAAAGTCCGTTTTTAAGACTGGCTGTTACTGAATCTGTAAAGCCAATCAGAATCCAGGTTGTTGAAACCATCATGCTTGTAATTACGGCGAGCTGTGCAAGAGACATTGTTTCCTTTACCAGAGTTTTGTAGGCTCCATAAATCAAAAGACCTTCAAAAATAAAAGAGAAGGTAAACATAACCCAGAACCAGTGAAAGCATACAGATTTGTTGATGTATTTTTTACAAACATCTGCAACTCCTGTAATGGCTTCTGTATACTGACGCTTAAGAAGATTGAAGATTTTTGTAAGGCGGATTTCCTTTGCATAATCTTTAAGATACATAACACGGTTGATGTAATCTATGCGGCGGTTATGAGGAGCCATGTCTGTCTGTCTCTTATATTCAAGGTGGTTTATCAGGCGGCGGAAGTAGAAGTTACCGATTATTGGAAAGAGGATAAAAGCAACTGAAAGCTTATCTACCTGGAACATAAAAATAAAGGCAAAAATACTGGCAAAGAAACCGAACAGAACTCCGAACAGCTGATCTACAGTGTCGTAAAGCCGGGTGTCTGCGTTTTTCATTGCAAGCGTATATTTGTCATAGAACTCTGAGTTCTCAAAACATTCAAGTTCAACATTACGTGATTTCTTAAACAGTTTCTGATAAAGCTGCTTATTCAATGAAGTGTTTGCTAATGGTGCAACATATCCCTGGATAAAACTGTTGTAGAGAGCCATCGTTGCAAAAACAGCAACTGTGATTCCAATGAAAATCATAATTGATTTAAAGGTCTCACCAGACTGGAGTGCATTGATAACGTATCTCATAAAGAATGCACTGTAAAACAGCCAGCCGAAATAAGACAGAAGTCTTGCAATCGCCATGTGAATTACAGGCCCGGGACACATTTGCCAGACGAGGCGCAGTGCATAAAAATTATTCCGCACTGCGTTGATTCTTGATTTAGACTTTTTTTCTTTCATAGTTTTCTCCCAAAAAGAATGTTGTAATTGTACAGTATGTTTATGGTGTTTTCTATAAAGACGTTCTTGAATTGTATGAATTCGTTCACGAAATGTAATTGAAAATACGTAAAAGAACCGTTGAAATATCCTCGTTTCTGATTTATATTATTTATTATGCCCCTGAAACATAGGGAGCGGCACTGCGTAGCAGGGCAAAAATAGTCCACTGGACTATTTTTAGCGAGTCTCCGAGCAGCTGTGCTGCGAAGGTTCAGGGTGACTGTGGGGATAATATGCCAGAGAACAGAAAAATCAAAATTAAAGACGAAACCGACAAGACTCTTTATGAGGTAAAACTTGATGCCTCAACTGAAAACAAAAAAATGAATCCAGTTCTAAAAGGCTTCCTGCTTCTTCTCGCTATTCCTGCCGGCTTCGCTATTGGATATCTGTTATTTAAGTATCTCTAAATCTTCTTTTGAATTAGTCCACACAAAAGTTTATAAAGCATTCCCAAAAGAATTGTTCCAGCAAATACGGCTGCAAAGTAGATTGCAAGATTATAGTGGCCGGTTTTGTAAACTGGAACTCCTCCATACTTATAGAGCAGGAATCTGAAGGCTGTTAAAGGAATCAGATTCATCATATAAGTTTCAAGCGAATACTTTCCAAAGAATCGGCTTATTGGATTTGATACCTTGTATTTAAGCATGATTGTATAAAGCATAACAGGGAACACCATGCTGTAAGGGATTACAAAGAAATAAGTGATTATTTTGTTTCCGATATCGGGACCATTTCCACTGTATTCAGACCACCAGCCGAACTTCATCTGGCCGAAACCGGAAAGAACAAATGTTGCAAAAGTAATTACGAGTACAAGTGCTAATTTGCCCCAGTAGAACTTTTTGAACCATGCGCGGATATTTTCTTCATAGCGGGCAAAAAGCATACCTATTAAAAGAGCAGGGCAGGAATTGATCCACCATTCGCCGGAAATCCACCAGACCTGCTGCTGTGCCCACCATTTTTTATACAATGGACTTGATGGTGAAAGCCACCAGTTTTTAGGACCTGCCCACCAGGCGAAATGTCCGCTGATACAGAATATCATTCCCAAAAGCAGAATTACTGCTGCCATAAGAATATAACAAACTTTACGGTTTTTAATATGCTTAAAGAACAGATAGAAGACTGTATAAAGTATTGCTGCAATGATAGGGTACCATGCGTATGGATTCATCATTGAAACACCAATGATATTTGTAATCCACTGTACTGGAGCAAAACGTTCACCGCTGGCTGCACGAAGAATTCCGTAGATCAAAATGCTGACGTAATATGGTATTACGAGTGCTTTTAAGACTCGTTTCTTCATAAAGCCGTTCAGATAATCAGGTTTTGTTTCAAGACTTTTGATAAGACCATAACCTGAACAGAAAAAGAAGATTGCAACAAAGAGGAACCCGGCATTTACGAATATGCTGAGTTCTCCAGCTTTTCCATAGCCTCCAGCCTGCTGGAATCCATTTTCCTGTGAAATGTGATGGAGAATTACTCCAATGGCAGCAAAGCCGCGCAAGGATTTCATGGAATCCAGAGAAGATGAATCTTCATGAAATTGTTCTTTTTTGAAACCGGCGAATTTTCCGCCCCAGATAAACAGCGCAACTATCAGCGCGTATACAGTGTAAGTCAGGTACATTTTTAGCCTCACAATTTTTAATATATGTAAAAATTATAAGGCATAAAATGCTGTTACGAAAGTTTTATTTTTCGAAAATGATTACATTCCAGGAAAGAGGTTTTACTTTGAGAGATGCAATACCATTTTCAGTTTTTACGCTGCATGATTCTGGAGCCTTCCAGTCGTTACCAAAGCTGCTCTTGGCTTCAAAGTCTTTGCTGAACATTTCGTAACTTGTACAGCTCTTAAAGCCTTCGAATCCACGGACATCAAGGTCAAGCGGATATTCTTCGGTTTCGTTGCGGTTGATAACAAAGACTGCGAGGCGGCCCTGTTTTTCATCCCATGCACAGGCGCTGTCTATATAGTTTACATTGTTCTTGCCTGTGTACTGAGATGTGTCATCAATTGCGTAGCCTGGCATATCAAAGGTTTCTGAATCAACTATGGTCTGAAGGGAAGTTCCTCGTGCGTAATCAATCAACTGGCGGAAAGCATGGTGTGTTGCTGCCTTCCAAACATGGTCATGATTTGCTGTTGCAAGAGCATTAAGACCGCCGGTCATACAGCCGATTTTTACACGGTCTGCGTGGCGAAGGAGTGCAAGCTGAATTGAAGTCATGCTGAGGAGTTTCATCATATCTCCGCCAGGGAATTCGCGTTCCGGCATATTGTCCGGGTCGTGACGAATATATTTTCGTTCCGGATCAAACTTGTAATGAACGCGTGCCATGTTGTATGGACCATAACCCGGATTCAGTTCGCTGAAAGGACGAGGGAATGCGCCGTATTCATCAAAAGAAATATTTACTTTGCGTGGTGAACGGTGCTTTGCCTGAATGTAGTCAAGCATTGCTGCTTCTGTATTGATGAAGTCTTCGTAATAGAGAGAGCCGCCGAGCAGTGAAAGTGTGTCGCCCGGCTTTGCAATGTGATAGTGATGAAGGGCAAGATAGTCTACTGTGTCGTAGCACTGGTCCATTACTTTTGCTTCCCATTCAGGATAGTGGTCCATAAATGAAGCAGAAGAGCCGCATACTACAGTTTCGATGGTTTCATCAATCCACTTCATAGCCTTTGAGGTTTCGTGGCAGAGAGTTCCGTAACCGGTAGGATTCTTTTCCCATGAGCCGAGCTGCCAGTGTCCGTCCATTTCGTTTCCAAGACACCAGGTTTTGACACCGTAAGGTTTTTCGTGTCCGTATTTACGGCGGAGGTCTGACCAGTAAGTTCCGCCTTCGTGATTTGTATATTCAATGCAGTCCATTGCATCCTGCAATGTTCCGGTTCCAAGGTTTACGGTGTAAATTGGAGCTGTTCCAACTTTTTCTGCCCACTGAAGATATTCGTCATGACCGACATCATTTGGAATATACTGATGCCATGCCGGGTCAAGATGCGCCTTGCGGCCTTCCATTGGACCAATTGAGTCTTTCCACTGCCATGCAGAAACAAAGTTACCGCCCGGCATGCGTACAGCAGGAAGTCCTGTTTCCTTAAGGGCATTTATAAAGTCTGTACGGAAGCCCTGTGAGTCTGCAGTTGGATGTTTTGGATTATACATTGTACCATTTACCATGTTTCCGATTGGTTCCAGGAATGCAGAAAAAAGGCGGGGAGAAATCTCACCGATAGTGAATTTTGGATGAATTGTGATTCTAGCTTTTTTTGACATTTTATAATCTCCTGATTTAATAGTAAAACGTTTAACGGAAAATAATATAACATTACTCTATTTTAATTGAAAAATATGAGGAGGAATAAGCGGGGGATTTTAAGGGGGTGTCCCCCTTAGGAGAGAGGGTAGGCCGCAACGAAGTGCGGCCGAGGGGGAGGCTTCCCCCTTCATATTTATTTTACAGAATTATTTCCTGTGCTTATTTTCTTAATCCATTTTTCGCTGCGAAGGCGGATGACGCACCAGAAGGTTTTTACGATATCATCGGCTTTGAGGGCGACGTAAATCCAGAAGGCTGGCCAGTGGAAGACAAAGCCGGCGAGGCAGCCAAGAGGAATTGAAAGGACCCACAAAAAGACGTTGTCGGCGAGCATGAGCATTTTTGTGTCGCCACCACCGCGCAGAACTCCTTTTGTCATGATGCTGTTTGTGGCGCGGAAGATTATGATTAAGCTGATTGCTGCCATGAGCTGGCCTGCAATGTTTACTGTTTCTTCACTGACATTGTAGGTGGAAATTATCGGCTTGCTTACTGCCATGATAAAGATTGCTGAAAGGGCTCCGAGTGCAAAACCGAGGCCGAGGAACATCCAGCCCTGCTGCATTGTTTTCTTTTTGTCGCCGAGACCGAGTGTCTGGCCTGTAACGATGGCACCGGCCTGAGATACTCCCTGAATTACAACTGTGCTGAGCTGCTGGGTAACGCTTGTTATTGCGTTGGCTGCTACAAAGGCGGCTCCAAGGTGACCGATAACCATTGCAACGGAGTTATTTCCAATTGCAAGAATTGCGTCGCTTACAAGAACCGGAATACTGATTCTGATATATTCACCGAGAAGAGAGCCTGTTTTCATAAAGAGATCGCGCAGGCGGAACTGGATGTTTTTATCTTTAAAGAAAAGATAGCCCAGGATCATTGCGGCTTCAAAAAGGCGGGCTATCAGTGTTCCAAGTGCAGCACCGGCTACTTCCATACGGGGTGCGCCGAACTTTCCGAAAATAAATGCATAATTGGCGCCAAGGTTTACAAAAAACGCACCTATGGAAACGTATAGTGGCAGGCGTACTTGTCCTACGCTTCGAAGTACGATCGTAGAAACCAGGGAAGTTCCAAGGAAGAAATAGGTGATTACAGACCAGCGGAAATAGATATCTCCAAGGCGGATAATCTCTTCGTCGCTGGTGTACATCTTCATAAGAAGGCTTGGCATTGCTAAGGTTGCAATTGCAAAAAGGGCTGCGAGACCAACGGTAATACGGAGCATAAGGCAGACTGTCTGTTTTAGTGCGCGGCCTGCTTCTTCTTCGTGCCCATCGGCTGCTTTTTTCATTCCCCAGTAGCGGGAAACGAGAACCGAAGCTCCCATTCCAAGTCCCATACAGAAGATATGATAGATGCTGATAAATGAGTTTGCTAAAGAGGTGGCCGAAAGCGCATTTTCTCCAAGGCTTCCGACCATGATTGTATCGAGCATATTTACGCCGATACTGATAAGACTCTGTAGTGCAATAGGTAAAGCGAGTGCAAAAACACTTTTGTAGAATTTTGGTTCGTTTTGGAAGAGTTTCATAGAGGCTTCATCATAAAACGTTTTACATTATTCTACAAGACGGTGTTTTTCCCAGCGGCGGCTCTTCCATCTCCAGAGCATTACGAGACCTCGGGTTGTTTCATCTGTACCAATTCCAAGCCAGAAGCCTACGAGTCCAAGGCCGCATTTAATTCCAAGAATATAGCTTAAGAGAACCTGAACTGTCCAGTTCGAGAAGATTCCGTATAATACCGGGAATCGTACGTCTCCAGAACCTTTGAGTCCGCCGATATAAATCAGATTCAGCGAGCGGCCAAATTCAATATAAGCTGAGTAAAGAAGAAGTGTGCTTACAAGTGCGTGAACTTCCGGAATTTTGGTAAAAATACCGATTACAGGATTCTTTATCAGATTGACTATTACAATCATTATCATTGAACAGGCTGTGGCTACAAGCTGATAGCGGAAAACCTTTTTGTATACAACATCATTCTGATGAGCACCAACAAAGTATCCTGACTTAATCTGGGTAGCCTGTCCAATCGCAATTGCTGCAACGAATACAAAGCGCAGAATTGTCATTGTGTAAACCTGGGCAGACATGGCATAAGTTCCAAGTGTAGAAATCATTGCCATAACTGTAATCTGGCTTACGTTGTAAGAAAGGCTTTCTCCTGCTGTTGGAACACCTACTTTCAAAACAAGTTTAAATGCTTCGCGTGGAACTTTTGTAATTCCGTGTATGTGGAAAATTACATCGCGGCGACGGCGGATAAAGAAGAAGAAAAGGATGCAGGAAACAAGCATTGCAAGACCTGAAGCACCTGCAACACCAGGAACACCGAGAACAGGAAGTCCGAACCAGCCGTAAAGTGAAAGTGCATTACCAAGGACATTTGTAAGGTTTGCAGCTATAGAAACAATCATTGCTTCTGTTGTGTAGCCGTAGCTGCGGAGAATTGCTCCCTGAAGAAGACTGAATGCATTAAAGAAACAGCAGCAGCCGCCATAAATTACAAAGTACTGCCATGCATAATGGCGTACTGATTCTTCAAGCTGATAGCGTCCAAGGAGCCATCCTGTCCCAAAAATAACAAGGGCTGTAAGCAGGAGTGAGATAAAGAAAACCATGATTGCACCAGCCTGGGCAATGTGATTTAATTCATCATTTGATTTTTCTGCACCAAGGTACTGTGCAAGAACAATTGAACAACCTGTTCCAATTACTGAAAAAATAATTGTAAGGAAGAATACATACTGAGAAACAAGACCTACAGCGGCAACTGCTTCATTGCTGTAAGAACTGAGCATCATTGTATCAACAGAAGAAACTAAAATTCTGAAAAACTGCTCCATTGCGATAGGCAGTGTTAGTTTGAGCATCGGCAAGGCGCCGCGATTCTTATTCTGTGCCATAATTGCATTGTATATTGTTGAAAAATTCGTAAATTGTCAAATTCTATAAAAAATTAGTATGATTTCGCCCTTTGTATTGATGAATAGAAACAAAAAATCCGATATAATATAGTAGGAAACTTTCGGTGGCTGCAAAGTCTGTTATGTCATTCAGCCAGTGCACCCGGATGTTTTCAAAGGTATAACATTATTTTCTAAAAGGTGGAAAAATGACTTTCAGTTCAGTTCTTGATTCCATTGATGGAATCGTGTGGGGAATCCCTACAATCGTCCTTATTCTTGCCACAGGTCTTATCCTGACAATCCGTGCACGTGGCATTCAGTTCACAAAGTTTGGTCGTGCCTTCAGATCAATCTTTAAGGAAAATGAAGGTAAAGGTGAGCTTTCAGGCTTTGCAGCCCTCTGTACAGCACTTTCAGCAACAATCGGTACCGGTAATATTGTTGGTGTAGCAACAGCGCTTGTAGCTGGTGGTCCAGGTGCTCTCTTCTGGATGTGGATTGCCGCTATTCTCGGTACTGCTACAAAATATGCAGAATGTATGCTTGCTATTAAATATCGTGAAGTAAGCCCAGATGGACACGTTCTTGGTGGACCTTTCTATACAATCGAAAAAGGTATGGGCCCTAAGTGGAAGTGGCTTGCAGTTCTCTTTGCCGTATTCGGAGCACTTGCCGGTATCATGGGTATTGGTACAATGACTCAGATTAACGGTATCACTTCTGCAGTAAACAACGCATTTGACCCTAACAGCACAAATATCGCTTTCTCAATTGGTGAGCACAGTTACACATGGGCAACTGTAATTGCCGGTGCAGTTGTAACAATCTGTACAGCACTCGTTGTAATTGGTGGTATTAAGCGTATTTCAAAAGTTGCAGAAAAAGTTGTTCCTGCAATGGCTGTTATTTATGTATTCCTCGGACTCTCAATCCTCATTATGAACGCAATGAAGATTCCTGGAGCTTTTGCTTTGATTTTCAAGAGTGCATTCGGATGGAAGGCTGTAGGTGCCGGAGCTATGGGATTTGTATTCAAGCAGATTACAGATTCTATGCAGAAGGGTATTGCACGCGGTATCTTCTCTAACGAGGCTGGTCTTGGTTCTGCACCAATCGCAGCTTCTGCTGTTCAGACAAACGAGCCTGTAGAGCAGGGACTTGTAAACATGACAGGTACAATCATTGATACACTCATCATCTGTACAATGACTGGTCTGGCAATTGTAATTGCTTTCTATGGTGATATCATTGGTGGTGTTGCAGAATGGAATGCTGGTGCTCAGGGTGCTGTTCTTACTGCTGCTGCTTTCTCAAAGGTACTTGGTGGTGACGGACATTCTGTTCAGTTCCTTCTTATGCTCTGTCTTGCATTCTTTGCTTTCACAACAATTCTTGGATGGGACTACTACTCAGAAAAATGTCTTGAATATCTTACAAAGGGAAAGATGGGACCTGTAAAGGCTTACCGCTGGCTCTACATTCTTGCAGTTGCTATCGGACCATACTTCACTGTTAATGCAGTATTTACAATTGCTGATATCTTCAACGGATTGATGGCAATTCCTAACTGTATTGCACTTATCGTTCTTAGCGGAGTAGTTGCTAAAGAGACAAAGGCATACTTCGAAAAGTATCCGACACTTTAATAAACTTCCTCGCCGTTCATATAAATCTTATTTCTACCATCAGTTTTGGCGAGGTATAGATTTTCATCGGCGATTTTAAGAGTCCTGTTGTAATCTTTGCAGAAGGAAGCAATTCCAGCTGAGATTGTAACAGGATTTCCTTTTACAATAAAATGCATCCTTACATCATTCATAACATGTTTGAATAATTCCAGTGTTACGTTATCTGGAAGTCTGGAAAGAATTACGAATTCTTCTCCGCCATAACGGTAAAGTTCAAATTCATTCGAACAGTATTTTAATACGATATTAGAAAGCATTATTAAAGCTTCATCGCCAATCTGATGGCCATAGGTATCGTTTATATTCTTAAAAAAATCAATGTCATAAATAATGGCACAGCTAAAACCCTGCTCAGCACGATTGTCGAGTGAACGGCGGTTATAAAGCCCTGTTAAATCATCTCTTGAGGAAAGCTCTTTATAGCGTTTTTCGGATTCTTCAAGTTCTGCATTCTGCCGTATAAACTGTTTCGAAACAAGATAACAAACATAGAAAAGGAAGATATAAGTTGCAGTAAATGCGGCACTGGTTTGAAGCAGGCTGAGATTTGGCATGATTGCTCTGCCGGGGAAATAAGGAGCTTTAAAGGTTAGAACAAAAAGCAGGTTGTAATATATTAAGTTAGAAACAGGCAGGGCGTGGCTTAATTTATTGATAGGAACCGAAAATCCATAATAGATAGGAATAATCATCATGTAATATGGAAAGCCACATATAAAATTTCCGGTTGCAATGTACATTGCGGTGAAAGAAACAAAACCCGAAAAGGTGATGGCAACTGCATTAAATTTCGCATATCGTTTCTTTTTGAAGCATAAATAGTAAAAAATTCCAATAAGAATAAACGTACAAAAGAAACAAACTCCTGCTGAAATAATGAAATTTTCTGCTTTTGATATCTTAGTAAATCCTGTAATCAATGAAACTACAGAACCTCCAAAATTTGCAGATATTCCAAAATATCCCAAAATTAATGCGAGTTGCTTGGAAAAAGTTGAATCTCTCATAGTCTGTTAATAGTATTTATATCTCGCGGACCCCATCTCCGCTTGAACAGGCAAAGAATCCTCCTTCGTAGCCTACCACTTTACTGTAGCCTGTCTGTACATTTTTTATAAAATCTTCTGTACAGTCTTTATGAACGAGTGCTATTGCACACCCACCAAAACCGGCTCCTGTCATACGGGCTCCGATACAACCAGGTTGTTTGCTGGCCACTTCAACGAGAGTGTCCAGCTCAATACCTGTAACCTCGTAGTCATCGCGAAGCGAGTTGTGTGATTCATAGAGCAATTGACCGAGTTCTTCCAGCTTGTCGGCGCGGAGCGCTGCAACGGCGCGGAGTACTCTGTCGTTTTCTGTAACGCAGTGGCGTACGCGGCGGTAAATTACTTCATCTTTAATAGCTGAGCCTGCAGTTGCAAAAACGTCTGGTGTAATACTGCAGAGGTCTGGTACATTAAGACCTGCGGCCTGTAATGTGGCAAGACCTTCTTCGCACTGAGAGCGTCTTTCGTTGTATTTTGAATCAGCAAGTTTACGCTGCTTCTTTGTGTTCATGACAACAAAGCGATAGTCTCCAAGATTAAGAGGTACATATTCATGTTCAATTTTTGCACAATCAAGAAGTTCTGCTGTATCTTTTTTTCCTGTTGCGATGATGTACTGATCCATAATTCCGCAGTTTACGTTCATAAATTCATGTTCACTCTGCTGACCCATGAGTGCAATGTCTTTACGGCTGGTATTGAAGCCGAATGTTTCACTTACAGCCCAGGCAAAGCCGCATTCAAGAGCAGATGAAGATGAAATTCCACCTGCACTAGGAACATTACTTGCAACAAGAACTTCGAAACCGCAAGGGAAGGTAAGTCCGCGTTTTTTCATGCAGCTTAAGATTCCGTTCAAAAAGTTTGCGTAGTCATTTGCCTTATCAAATTTAAAATCATCATTAACATCAAAAGTATAAGTTCCTGGGAAAAATAAATCATTATAGATGATTTTTGTGTCTGTACGTTTGCGGATAGCACAGTAAAGATAACGGTCGATGGCGGCAGGGAATACAAAGCCTCCGTTGTAATCAATGTGTTCACCAATTATATTGATGCGGGCAGGAGAAGCGAACATACGGATTTCTCCATTAGTATCGCGTCCAGCTTCTGCAGCCTGATACACTTCAATAAAATTCTCTTTTAAAAGTTCTGGTGTTACATCAAATTTCTCTTTCATATTAACAGATAACCTTTCCTTCTTTGTTCTTGATTCTTACTATATAGTCTTCCAATGAGTTCAGCGGGGTATCAAACTCCATTCCGCCGACTGCCATTGTGCCTTCAGTTTTTTCTTCCTGTGCAAAAGCAATGTTGTGAATATCTGAACCGCTGGTCATAGGAAAATCGTAGGTTTTTGCATAGGCAAGAGCCAGCACGTTTTGATCCGGAGTATTTCCGCCGTTGTAGACTTCAACTCCGTGAATCTCGCGCGGATGAATGTGAATTGCATTGATATAGCCGCGGAGTCTGAATGGATGTGCCTGAATCATAAGACCGCCTTCGCGGTTTACGGCATCAAAAAGTTCTCGGTGATTCATTGTTTCAATTTCCGGATGATCAAAAAGCCAGTTTTTATCCAGTCCGTAAATCAGATAGTCATCTCCGGAAAAAGTCTGTTCAATTCCAAAGAAAACCTTGAAATTACCGCCGTCGGCAGCATTTTGTTTCTTTGCTTCAGCGAGAGCATTTTCATAGCCGGCACAATACTGTTCGATTCTTGTATGCCAGTCCAGTTCAAAAGAAACTGCTGTATTACCACCGAAAAAGTGGTCGGTAACAAAAATACCATCATAGCCCAGTTTCTTATAAACTGAAATATATTCTGCACCTTTGGAAGAACCACAGGCGCTTGCTTCACTTGTATGGAGATGAGTTTCGTATTTAAATGTTTTCATAATACTGTTAAGTATAAATGTTTTGTTAGGAAATATCAAACACTTAGGTCATAATAAGTCTATAATATGTCTGGATTAAGTTTTCAGAAGGCCTATTTCCCCTCATCATTCTTTTTGATATTATTATCTTATGGACAAAACAGTTTATATTATTGGACATAGAAATCCTGATACCGATGCTGTAGTTTCGGCTGTCGGTTATGCAACTCTGAAAAATCTTCTGGGCTATTCTGAATATAAGGCCGCCCGTGCCGGTCACTTGAATCCTCAGACCGCATATATATTTGAAAAATTCGGCATTCAGCGTCCTGAATATCTTCCTGACCTTGTTCCAAAGGTAAAATATTTTATGCAGGATAAGGTTGAAACTGTTACGGCTGATGTTTCTGTCTGGGAAGCAATTGCACGTATGGAAAAAACTGAAACCCGTGTATTGCCGGTTGTTGATGGAGAAGGCCGTTATCAGTCGCTTCTGCATTATTCAGGTTTTGCAAAAGGTGTACTTACAATTCTTAATCCGGAAAAGAAACATCGTTTTTCTACAAGCATCAGTCTGATTCAGAAAACTTTAAACGCACAGCCGATTTATATTTCAGGTGATGCAGATAAAAACTTCAATGCTTCAATTCACGTTGGATCTTCTTCTACAGAAAGTTTTGAAAAACGTCTTGAAGCGCATGCCAGTGAAGACATTGTTGTTATTTCTTCTGACCGCGAAGACATTCAGCGCATCTGTATTGAGCATAAGGTTAAGCTGCTTATCACAACTTCAAACTGTGTAATTGATAAAAAGCTCCGCGAACTTGCAGAAGCAAACGGTGTTTCTGTAATTGTGAGCCCTTACTCAACATCTCCAACTTCCATGCTCATTGCTTACTCTATGCCTGTTTCTGCAATGGGTGATAAGGAGATTATTACAGTTCATGCAAATGATACAATTTCTAAGATTAAGGAAATTCTGAAAAATGCTCACTGTAAGTATCTTCCTGTTGTTGATGATGAAAATAAAGTTATAGGAATGATTTCTGAACACGATTTGATGAAGGAACCGAATGTAGAAGTTATTCTTGTAGACCATAATGAAATCACGCAGGCGGTTGAAGGCATAGAGCATTATAAGATTCAGGAAGTAATTGACCATCACCGTATCGGTTCAATTCCGACTAAAAATCCGATTACTTTTATTAACCGTCCGGTTGGTTCTACTTCAACACAGATTGCAGGACTTTATAAAGAATACAGAATCCCTATTCCTAAGGATGTGGCTTCTCTGCTGCTGTGCGGTATTTTGTCTGATACTTTGATTTTGCAGTCGGCTACTGTAACAGATACAGACCGTGATATGGCAGAATATCTTTCAAGCATTACAGACCTCGACATTAAGGATCTTGGAAACGAGATTCTTATGGCAGGAAGTAAGGTTGGCGGAAGACCTGCCGGAGAAATTATCCATCAGGATATGAAAGAATATTCAGAGGGTAAACTTACATATACTGCAAGTCAGATTGAAGTCGGAAATCCTCAGGAAATTCTGGACCGCAAGGCTGAGTTTATGGAAGAGCTCGCGGTTGAACGTCGTGCAAACAAAGGCCTTTTTGCGTGTCTGCTTGTTACTGATATTACGAAATTGTCGAGTGTACTTTTGATTGACTGTGACCCGAAGTTCGTTCAGTTTATTACATTCCCGAAACTGGATGACGGTGTATATTACCTGCAGGATGTTGTAAGCCGTAAAAAGCAGCTTATTCCTTTAATCACCGAGCAGGTTTTGAACTACAGCGCATAGTCTTTTATATACTGTTCTATCGGAAGTTCGGCGCCGTTATGATGGACGTAAAGTTCTTTTTGAATAATGGAGCCGTTCTTTCCGATGTATAATTCAAGCACCGGTTCGAGTTCATTAAAATCATTGTTATTCATGGAATCTACAATCAGAGCATATTCTTCCTGCAGATAGTATGCATCTGCTGTTTTCTGTATATTCGCAAGTTTAAAGCCGGTTTTGTTTTCTGCATCCTTAATATCATCATCATTCAGATTAAGCTGTACGTAGCGGCCTTTGAGCGGATGGAACGGATCGTACGCAGTACAGCGGACTCTTACAATTGTATCATTCTTTTTTGCATAGCTTCTGACCGCAGCGGCTTTTATAAACATAACGGCAATTACCGAAAGCTGAAAAACAATCAGAATTGAAAGTGCGATAATCTTTTTTCTATTCATTTTTTTCTCTCCTTTTTGTCATCAGGATATTCATAATCAGAAGAATTGCTCCCATAGAAATTAAAGTGATTCCCTGTACACTAAGTCCATATCCTGATGAGAAGAATCTTATCATCAGCATGAGGCCGAAATATACTGTACTGAGGTTTGCTGTCTTGAGCGAATTATTTTTATAGGCAAGATAAAAGTAATAAACACAGAAAAGCAGAACCAGTGGAAAAGAGAGCAGTACGGAAAATTTATCATCCATAAAGGTGAGGCTTATTACAAGTGCTGGAGTGAGAAAAACAGCCGAGTTAAACAGATGCCGATTTCTGATTAACTGAATCAGATAGTAAATGGCAGTGGCTCCCATAATAATCATACAGCTGATGATAAAGAAATTTTTTGCAATATGATTATGATTTCCTTCGCAGGCATTTCGCAGTGATGTTTCGTAAAAGAGTACGATGCCTGTTGTGATTGTATAAATTCCTTTTGCAGGAGAACTGTTTTTTGTCTGTGCAAAATAGTGAATGACTGCGGCTGTTATAGAGATTAAGAAAAAGACTCCAGCTGCAATATTTGTTCCGTCTGTGTTTAGATAAGAGACAAAGAAGTATATTAGAGAAATTGCAGGATAGTACAGGTATTCATTTTTCCTGAACAACAGAATAAAAATACAGGCTGCAATAAGATTCAAAATTATCAGGATTTCAGAAATCAACTGTATTGGTTCAGCTTTGCACATGAATGCGATGGCAAAAATTACAGTTGCGAAAATAAGGTTTATGATGATATCCAGATTTTGCAGGAACAGTTTGAGATTTTTCTTTGCCAGAATAATGTAAAGTGTGAGACCGAAAATGGCAGCTGGTGTGAAACAGATTAAAATGTATGTTTCAATTCCGGTACTGTCGAAGAGAATCGATTCTGGATATCTTGCAAGAATTGTTGTTCCAAGAAGGAAGACGGCGGATACAATTCGTGTAATCGATAAAATCTGTTTACTGGTATCGTTCAGCTTGAAGTCTTCTCTCCATAGGAAAACTCCGGAAGTGAAGAGAATTATTGAACTTATCAGATATAGGATGGTTGTTGAGAACTCATGTGATATAAATGAAATCACAAAATAAAGAACTGCAGAAAGTGCATAGAAGGCGTATTCGTAACGACCGGATCTGATTATGTAAACGCATGAAGTTATGAGATTTATGGCAATCATAAATTCCAGAATCAGCAGTATGATTTTTTCATCACAAAGATAAGCTACAGAAAGTATAACTGCGGTCACCAGAGTATTTACGATGATGTCGATGTTCAACAGGAATTCTTTGAAATTCTTTTTTGCAAAGAGACCGCACATAAGAAGTCCGAAAACTGCAACAGGTGCAAATCCAAAGAGAATGAAATGATCAAGACCTTCGTTCTTATACAGAATTGACCCGGTGTTACGGGCAAGAAGAATTGTGGAAAACAGAATTATTACAGCAGCAACTCTTACAAGAATAAGGCAGTTTTTTGTCTCTGCTGTTGTGTTGAAATTGTTTTTCCACAGGAAACTTCCGGTTGCAAAAATCAGGATTAAACACAGAAGATACAGAATCGAAGTTCCGTGTTCTGGATTCATAAGTGACAAAACAAAGAATGCTATGGAAAGTCCGGTATTTAGCAGCAATTTATAATCTTGTTTTTTGATTGCGATGGTCGAATAATACATGAAGTTCAGGACCGCAAAAATTCTGATTATTAAATCAATGGCGGTTTTATCTGCCTCGTTTGCGGCTGCAATGGAAACTACACCAAAAATCAGATTGATGATTATATCAAGATTTTTGAGGAAGCTTCTCAGATTTTTCTTTGCATATAAAACGAAAAGTGTAGTTCCTGCAATTGCGGCCGGAGTGTAAGCGAAGAAACCGATAAGCGGTGCTTTTGAAAGTTTATAGAAATTTGAATCCGGAACAAGGCTCATGAATGCGGGAATAAAAAACAGTATTGCTGAGAGAACCCGCGTTGTAATCAGAGTAACTGAAGTTTCGTCTGTATCTGAAAAATCATTTTTCCAAAGAATAACTGCGATTGTGAAAATTGTAATAATTGTAAACGAATAATACAGAGAAACTGAAAGTTCATTTATTTTTAATAACTGGAGGATAAGGAATGCCAGAAAAAGCCAGCTGAGTTTATGTTTCTTTTTTGAATACAGTACGAACATTGCCATTGTATACAGAACCATCAGGGTGAAAGGAGAGATAAGGATTCTGTACCACTCGGAAAGCGGGGCTGTTAATAAAATCTCTGTTTGTTTTGGGAACAGAGCGTTCAGACCGAGAATAAATGGAATCAGATAGACCAGATTTTCAAAATTTAGTTTTTCGTTATTTCTGATTTTCTTTATAAACGGAATGACAACTCCCTGCACATAAAAGCCCGCAGAAATTAATCCGATTATTCCAAGTTCAATGCTTTTTATAGCGATTACATATTTTTTGTCCGTAAGGCGATAACCCGTGATGTGAATGGTTGAGACGTAAATTGATATAATGGAAGCTAAAGCAATGATTATTATTCTCATGTAAGAATACGGAACTTCTGAGTCTTTTTTTTGAAGGAAAATGTAGCCGATTGAAGCGTATGAGAAAACTAAAATCATGTTCCTTATATTTCCGTTGATGAACATATGGTTGACGCGGATAACATAAAATACAAAGCCTAGAATTAAAAGCGGAATGACTTTTTTCTTTGATTTTCTTGCGGCAAAGTATAAGGTAACTAAAAGAGGATACAGTAGTATTGCAGAAGAGCTGTCCATACTAATAAAACCAAAAATCAGGATAAACAACATAGAAAGATAGAAGGTTGTATATGCGGAAAAAAGTAATGTTATGATTATGGTAGAAAGAGTCCACACAAACATAAAGGATGAACTGTCCCCCGGAAACTTAAATATCTGGGAAACAAAGGCAACCATTGAACCGAATAAAAGCGCCCAGAACAGAGAGTAACTTTCACGGACTTTTAAGACTGAGGCTTTTCCGGTTTTCAAAAGAATTATTCCTGCAATTTGTGCTCCGGCTAAAAGAAGAATTGCCGTTACAGCTTTTGCCATACGTGGAATTGCAGCCCAGTTGTAGGCAATAAGTGAGATGATTCCAAAGGAAATTAAAACACTTGCAATTATTGTAAGGATTATAGAAACAGACAGTTTTGATGTTTTCTTTGCACGTACTGGGGCTGGGGAATGAACTGGCGCAGTAACTTGCTCTGATTTATTTGATGGTTTTTGAATGGTGGTAAGTTCTGAAAATGCAGGATCAAGATTTTGTGGAGGTGTGGCCTCTGTTTTAGGGGCAGGTGGTTTTTCGAGTTCTGCCAGTTTATTGATATAATATTCATTCAGACTGTGCGCAATCTGAGCCGAAATGATTCCTTTCTCAGTAAGAATGGGAATCTCTTTGATGAACCATTTTATAAACTTTTCTTCCATATAAAAAATTATAGCACATAGAATTGCTGTCGTATACATATTCCAATTCACGTGCAAACTCGATATAATCTGTCTATGTCACGTGAAAAGATTGTTGTATTAGATTTTGGTTCGCAGTATGCGCATTTGATTGCTAAGCGTTTCCGTATGCTTGGCTACTATTCTGAAATTGCCCTTCCTTCTGCTGGTCTTGAGGCCTTCGAGAATGCGAAGGGTATTGTTTTTTCCGGAGGTCCTTCTTCAGTTTATGATGAAAAAATCCCGGAATTCAATTCTGAAATCTTAAATCTTGATATTCCTGTTCTTGGACTCTGCTACGGTCACTACATCGTTCAGCTTGGTTACAACGGTAAGGTTGGAAAAGGTGAAGTTGGCGAGTTCGGTTTTGCTACTCTTCGTTTTGCAGACGGTGTTGGTGGAGCTGACAGCAAGTGTCCGCTTTTCAAAGGCATTGAAGGTGAACAGCAGGTTTGGATGAGCCATCAGGATACAGTTTTCCAGATGGGTGATGGTTTTGAAATGGTCGGTAACACAAAAGACTGTCCTTTTGCCGCAACTCAGAATCTTGCTAAAAAACGTTTTTCACTTCAGTTCCACTGTGAAGTAAAAGACACTCCTTGTGGAAATCAGATTTTCCAGAACTTTGCAGATTTCTGTGGCATGCAGAAAAACTGGGATCAGGACACAGTATTAAATATCATTCTTGAAAATATTAAAAAGGATGCAGACGGACGTAACGTTCTTCTCTTCCTCAGCGGTGGCGTAGACTCAACAATTACCTTTGCTCTTTTGAATAAAGCACTCGGCCAGGACCGCGTTCTTGGACTTCATATTGATAACGGCTTTATGCGTAAAAACGAAAGCCACAACGTTGCAGAAGCTTACCGCAAGTTCGGCTTTACAAACTTCATCGTAGAAGATGCAAGCGAGAGCTTCCTCAAAGCAATTGCAGGACTTACAGATCCTCAGAAAAAACGAATGGCTGTTGGTGAAAACTTTATTACAGTTCGTAACGAAGTAACAGCCCGCCAGAATCTTGATGACAGCTGGCTTCTCGCTCAGGGAACACTCTATCCGGATATTATTGAATCGGGTGGAACAAAGAACTCTCATACAATCAAAACCCATCATAACCGTGTTGCTGGTATTCAGGAACTTATTGCTAAAGGACTGATTATTGAGCCTATCCGCGACCTTTATAAAGATGAAGTTCGCGCAATCGGTAAGAAGCTTGGACTTTCTGATGAACTTGTTATGCGTCATCCATTCCCGGGTCCTGGACTTTCTATCAACGTGCTTTGTAATGATGGCAAGCCGGATGCAAAGAATGAAGAAGAACTTCCTCTCGCACAGAAAGAACTTGATGAAATTAAGTTAGATATGTTCTGTGAAAAATGTCAGGCAGGTTTGAAGCGCAGTGTACTTCCTGTTCGCTCTGTAGGTGTTCAGGGAGATTTCAGAACTTATCGTTTCCCAGCACTTTTGACATTTGCTGACGAAGGAAACGGTTTCTACCACTTCCCTGATAAGCGCGAAAAAATCGAAGCATGTTCTTCAACAATCACAAATGCTGCAAAATATATTAACCGCACTTGTATTAAGTTGTATCAGAAGCCAGGTATTGCAGACAGCGACCTGAAGATTCAGGAAGGCTACTGTGACCGCCGCCGTCTCGACCAGCTCCGTGAAGTAGACAACATTGTTCTTACAGAACTCCACAAGAGCGGCTGGTATGACAAAATCTTCCAGCATCTTACAATCGACCTGCCATACGCAAGTAGCGCAGACCATGCAACTTTTGTACTGCGCCCTGTAATTTCAGAAGATGTTATGACAGCCCGCTTTGCAATGCTGCCAAAAGATTTGCTTGAAACAATCGTTCACAAAATTTCAGAACTGCCATTTGTAGACGCCCTTTACTTTGACGCTACAAATAAGCCGCCTGCAACTTTTGGATGGGAATAAACTAAAGAAGAGTTTTTATACACTCTTCAACCTTAGACATATCGGCTGTAGGCTCGAATCTTGCGACTACTTCACCTTCGCGGTTGATAATGAACTTTGTAAAGTTCCATTTAATGTCCGGTTTTTTAGCCCAGTCTGGATCAGCAGCAGAGAACATCTTTTCAAGGAGTTCTTTGTACTCATGCTGTTCAAAACCTTCAAAGCCTTTCTGAGATTTGAGGTATGTGAACAGTGGAAGTTCATTTGCTCCATTTACATCGGCTTTCTTCATTTGAGGGAAAGTTGTGTTGTAGTGGAGTGTACAGAACTCATGGATCTCGCTGTCTGTTCCAGGTGCCTGATTTCCAAACTGATTGCATGGAATATCAACAATCTCAAGACCTTTTTCATGATAGTCTTTGTAGAGTTTTTCAATTGGAGCATACTGAGGAGTAAAACCGCAGCCTGTTGCTGTGTTTACAACGAGAATTACCTTTCCTTTATAATCAGAAAGTTTTAATGTATCACCTGTTCCTGTAGTTAATTCGTAATCGTAAATCATTTTATTCCTTCCTTATTTATAGTTTCTTGCAAACTCTGCTGCTGCACGTAAATCATTTTCATCTGGCTTACCTTTATGAAGTCCTTTGAATTCTCCCTTACAGTGGAATTCATTTTCGTCCATTGGAATGCCAACCTTATCTGCTTCGGCCTTTACCTTTTTGTAAGTAGAATTAAGTAAAGCGGCTGAACCAAAATTAACAATCTTTCCAACCTTGTCTTTTGAAAGAGAGGCTACAAAACTGCGTACTTCCGGATCAATTGAAAAAGCATAATAAGAGTTTCCAAGGAAAAGAATATCAACTGGTTCAGAGATAGGCTCAGTTATTGGTAAAGCTTCAACACCAAGTTCTTTTGCAACAGCATCTGCAAGACGCTTTGTATTTCCTGTCTTTGTATAGAATCGGACAGCGTATTTCATATCATATGACTCCTTTAATGATCGATTTAATACAATAGTATTGTGTAAAATATAAATTGTCAAGTTTGAGGAGATGAAAAATTAAATTCTAACAAAAAACTATATTTTAAACTCTTGCACAGATTTTCAAAAAAATATAATATCATGGCCA
Source organism: Treponema bryantii (assembly GCF_036492245.1). NCBI lineage: Bacteria > Pseudomonadati > Spirochaetota > Spirochaetia > Treponematales > Treponemataceae > Treponema > Treponema bryantii. The sequence continues at coordinate 546,120 of NZ_AP025286.1, forward strand.
CGGGAGCTGAATATAGATTCGGCTGAGAGGGAACTTCCTGGTTCCGACCGCACCTGATCCAGATAATGCTGGCGTAGGAACGATAATATCATTTTATTTTCGCTTTCAGATTACGTCCGCATTTTCGGGACGTATTTTTTTTCTCTAAGGAGTTTTCTATGAAAGCGAGTGTAGCTATTCAGGTTTTACCAAAGGCAGATTCAGATGAAGAAGTTTGCAGAATTGTTGATGAAGTAATTGCCTACATCAAAAGCACTGGTCTTAACTATTTTGTTGGACCTTGTGAAACTGCAATAGAAGGTGATGACTATAATCAGCTTATGGAAATTGTAAAGAATTGTCAGCTTGTGGCTATAAAGGCCGGAGCCCCTTCTGTAAGCGCTTATGTAAAAATCGGATATCGTCCAAACGGTGAAGTTCTTTCAATCGAAAAAAAGACAAAGAAATTCCATGAAAACTAATCAGTTTAAGTACAAGGCAGCGCCTTTTGTATTTATTTCTCTGATTCTCATAGTCTGGCAGCTTTTGAGTGTATCCGGATTTATCCCAGGCTTTATGCTTCCGTCTCCTGTAAAGGTTGTTAAGGCATTCTGTAAGGATTTTCAACTTCTGATTTATCATCTTGAAGTAACACTCTTAGAAGCTTTTGCCGGAATATTTGTAAGCATAATTTTTTCTTTTGTTTTTGCAATTGTGATGGACAGGTTTACTTTTATTCACAGGGCAGTGTACCCGGTGCTGATTGTGAGCCAGACTATCCCGACAATTGCAATTGCTCCACTTCTGATTTTATGGTTCGGCTATGGAATGTCATCAAAAGTAATTCTGATTGTGCTTACCTGTTTCTTTCCGATTACTGTTAGTTTACTGACAGGTTTTGCTTCTGTAGATAAAGATATGATTAGACTCATGGAATCTATGGGTGCAACTAAAAATCAGATTATGAAATATGCGAAGCTTCCTTCGAGTGTGAAAAGTCTTTTTTCAGGACTCAGGATTTCAATTTCCTATTCCATAATCGGTGCTGTAATTTCTGAATGGCTCGGCGGAATGCGCGGACTTGGTGTGTATATGACACGCGTTAAAAAATCGTATTCCTACGACAAGCTTTTTGCAGTTATCTTTTTGATTTCGGCATTGAGTCTTGGTCTGATAAAACTTATTTCTTTGTTAGAAAAGAGGATTTGTAAATATGAAAAATAATTTTAAAAGTATTTTGATGATGACAATTTTTGCAGCCGGTATGTTCGCTGGCTGTAAAAAAGCTAATGCAAAAAAGATTACCTTTGTTCTGGACTGGACTCCAAATACAAATCATACTGGTCTTTATGTTGCTCAGGAAAAAGGATATTTTGCAGAAGAAGGTCTTTATGTAGATATCGTACAGCCTTCAGAAGATGGTGCAACAATGATGGTTGCTTCCGGCCGTGCACAGTTTGGAGTTGGCTTTCAGGATTCAATTGCTCCTTCTATGCTTAATGATGAAAAACTTCCGGTAACAGCAGTTGCCGCTTTACTTCAGCATAATACTTCTGGTCTTATTTCTCTTAAGAAAACAGGAATTGACAGACCAAAAAATCTGGAAGGAAAGAAATATGCAACCTGGGATTCTCCAATTGAACATGCTACAATCCGAAAAATTGTTGAGCAGGATGGCGGAGATTTTTCAAAAATTAAACTGATTCCTTCTACAGTTTACGATGTTGTAACTGCACTTAATACAGAAATTGATTGTGTATGGATTTATTATGCATGGGATGGTGTAAAACTTGAACTTGAGGGTATAGATGCAAATTATCTGGATTTCAGAAAGATAGATGATACTTTTGATTATTACACACCTATGTTCATTTCAAATACAGACTTCCTTGAAAAAGACAGCGTTACTGCAAAAAAGTTCCTTAAGGCTTTGAGACGTGGTTATGAATTTGCTGTAGATAATCCAGATGAAGCTGCAGAGATTCTCTGTAAGGCTGCGCCTGAACTCGACCGCGACCTTGTATATGCAAGCCAGAGATGGATTTCTAAAGAGTACAAAGCTGAAGTTGAGCCATGGGGTTATATCAATCCTGAAAGATGGAACCGTTTCTTCCGCTGGCTTAATGAGACAGGACTTCTCGATGGCACTCTGCCGGAAAATACCGGTTTTACAAATGATTATCTGAACTAAGGGAGTTCCAGGTGGAAGATTCGTTATTAAAAATTGAGGCTATAAATAAAAGCTTTGGTGAGCGACAGGTTTTAAAAAATATAAACTTTTCTCTTAAGAAAGGAGAATTTGTTTCACTTGTTGGAGTCAGCGGAAGCGGCAAATCAACCTTGCTTAACATAATAGCAGGACTCGAAAAACCTGATAACGGCAGTATGTATCTTGAAGGATGCAGCATTACAAATCAGAAGGGAAAGGTAAGCTATATGTTTCAGAAAGATCTGCTTTTTCCGTATTATACAATTTTAGATAACGTAATTCTTCCACTCATAATTCAGGGAACTGAAAAAGGTGAAGCAAAAAAACTTGCAGAGCCTTTGTTCAAGCAATTTGGATTAGAAGGTACACAGACTCAGTATCCGTCCGAGCTTTCCGGTGGAATGAGACAGCGTGCCGCCTTTTTACGAACTTATCTTAATTCAAAAAAAGTGATGCTTTTAGACGAACCGTTCAGCGCCCTTGATATGATTACAAAAAATCATATGCATGAATGGTATCTGCAGACTGTACGAAAACTTGGCCTTACAACACTTTTAATTACTCATGATATAGAAGAAGCAATTTTACTTTCTGACAGGATTTTGATAATGAATAATGTTAATGATTCTGAAGAGACAAATATTATTGCGGAACTGATGGTAGAAAGTGAGCGCCCGCGTACAATGGAATTCTGCTTCACCGAGCAGTTTGCCCGAATGAAGCAGAAAATCTACAATATGCTTTAATTTATATTATTTGCATTTATGACCGGATGCGATTTCGAAATTGTATTTTACAATTCCCAAATCAATCTGAGTCATTGGACCGCCTTTTGTTGTGATTACAGGTTCTCCATCAGAAAGTGTGATTCTGAACTTCTGCTGATTAAGTGCAGTAGGAGCGAGGAGTGCAGCTTCCAGACCTTCCTTAAACCAGTCTGGCTGTGCTGATTCAGGAACCTTACAAAGTTTTTCTACAGGCTTAGATTTATGAACGGAACCGTTGTTTTCTCCGTAGCCAAGGGAAATAACACAAATGATTTTTTCACCAGCAGCAATGTCTGCCTTACATTTTCCCTTACCATAAGTTCCGGCAACCCAGCAGGTATTCAAGCCGAGCATCTGTGCTTCAAGAACAAGCTTCTGTCCGTAATAGCCTATAAGTTCATCACGGTTTGCCATGTCTTTTTTAGCAACCATTGCAAAGTAATTATTTGCTTTGCTGAACTTACCATAATGTGCAAGGAAGGTGTTGAAACAGTCTGGATCATTACAGATTAACTGAATGTTCAAACCACTGGCTTCATTGCATTCTTTTACCAGAGCTTCAAGACGTTCTTTGTCTTCTGCTTTTAATGGTAAATCCTTGTACTGTCTTACAGAATGTCTCTCTCTGATTGCCTGCTTAATGTCCATATGACTACTCCTTATTTTTTTAATATTTCATAAAAATTGTATTTTGTGAAATATATGATGTCAACAAATTATTTAATATATAATTTAATTTTATTAACAAATGCACATAAAGAATATCAGCATTTATAGTAAAGAATAACCAACATTTTCCCCAAAACAACAAATTTGTGACAGAAGTTATGGAAAACTCCGAAAATTTGTGACAAATGTAACAGTAAAATTTGCTTATACCCCCTATAATTTAATTATAAGACAAGATAAAATCATGATTTGGTTTGTATAAAACATATATAAAAATAATTTTTTAAAGGAGTTTTTATGAAAAAAATGCAAAAATTTTCGGTATTGATTTCTGTATTATTTCTACTTACAAGCGTTGGACTTTTTACAAGCTGCGATTTACTTTTAGGCAAAGCTAAAGATTCTGTTGAAAAAATCGAAACAGAAATCATTGATGAAGCTTTGGCAAAGATGGGAGATAATTTTATTTCATCTTATGTTGATGCGGATACAGATTCCATTACTCTTCCAAAGACTATTCCGGGTTATGAATCAGTTCGACTTTCATGGACATCTTCGAATGAAGCTATCATCAATCCAGCAACTGGTGCTGTTACTCATAATGAGGGTACTGATGTTGATGAGGTAAATCTAACTGCAACTTTGTCTTATGATAAAAAAACAAGAACTAAAGTCTATACTGTAGAAGTTGAGCAGAAGTCACCAGACATTCTTGGTAAAGCTTATGCTGCAATGGCAGATGATCTTATTCCAACACTGGTAACTGGTGAATCTATTACTCTTCCAAAAACTGTTCCAGGATATTCGGATGTAACAATTACATGGACTTCTTCTGATGATTCAATTATTAAGGCATCTACAGGCGCCGTTACACATCAGGCAGGAACTGGGGACGATGAAGTAACACTTACTGCAACTTTGACCTATGAAGGAAAAACAAAAACTAAAGAGTATACAGTAAAGGTTCCTCAGGCAGATAAAGAACTTACTGATGAAGAGATTCTTGAAGCTGCAAAGAGTGAAGTGGTTATTAATTATACTGGTGAAAACTTTAGAGAAGAAGTTGCTATTCCAGAGACAATTACAGTTCATGGTAAAACTGTTGCTGTATCAGTTGCATTTGCAGCTGGCTCAGCTGGAGCATCATTTACTACTAACGGTAATAATGTTCTTATAGAAAAAGATCTCATAGAACAGACTGCAAAGCTTAATATATCTCTTTCTTATAATGGAGACTTCGTAACAAAAGAAGTTTCAATTGAAGTTCCTGCTGTAACAGAAATTATTTATTATCACTATGATAATTCAACTGGTGAGATATTTGGAACCGAAATTTTTACAAATAATCCAAGTACTAAAACTTTTATAAAGGAAAAAAGTTGGACTGGATATGATGACTCTGGTGCAGAATATTCCTATGAATTACTTGAAAATTATAAGATAAGGGTAACTACAACAAAAATTAAATCCAGAGGTAAATGGTCTACATTGGAAGCAATGGCAGAAGAGTATACTTCTTTGTACAGCGAAATGATAAATCTAATGAATAATCCTCCGTCTACATATTCAGAATTATATGAAACCGCCAAGGCTATTTATTTGAGTAATGCAGGAGAAGGTGCTTCATATATGTCAGAAGAAGAATTCCTGGAAATGCTGGGAGCATCAAAAGATGATGATGCGGCAACACAGGCAGCGGTAATTCAGACATATATGGCAGCATACTATGCAGCAATGGGATTATCTGAGGATTATACAATTGATGATCTTATTGCTGATGAAATTGAAGATCTTTTAAGTAGATATCCAAAGAATGCAGTTTATACATATAGGTTCTGGGATAAAAGAAATTATACAAAAGCTTATCCTAACGGAGTAGAAATAAATTTCGAATATCAATTTGATAATACAAAACCTTGGTATAATCAGCTTGGAAGTTTCTATTATTATGACTATGACAAAAATTCTTCTTTTAGAATTTATCCAAGAACATCATATATCTATATCAATAGTACAGAATATAAAGGTAAATGGGATAAAAAACATACAGTATTTACAGCTACTTATGATGCAAACGAAAAACCTTTGTCTAGTCCATTTAGTATTACTGTTACCGATAACAAAGACGGAACAGTAACAATTTCTGGAGGTATCCTCACAGCATCTGTAAATTTGGCTTTCCAAGGATATGAACTTGACTAAATAAGTAGATAACTTCAGGTGGTTGCGTAATTCGCAGCCACCTTTTTTTATATTATTTTCTTTTCAAGTGCCCTATAATCAATTTTTCCGATTTTTGTCAGAGGGAATTTATCAATTACATAAAGGCTGTCCGGACTATAAAAATCTCCAAGTGATTCCTTACAGAAAGACTTTACCCTGTCAATCAGTATTGACTGGCTTATGGTTTTATCTGAGGGAATAATAAATGCACAAATTTTTTGTTCTGTTTCACCCTGCTGTTGAACAAATACACATTGTTCAATATCCTTGCATTGCAACAGATGATTTTCTGCATCAGGACAGAAAATTTTTTTTACCATACCATCACACTGACGGACGAAAAATCTTTTCATGCGACCATTTATATGAATAAAGCCATCACTGTCGACATAACCTAAATCACCAGTATGTACCCAGTATAAACCATCTTTATGACGTCTGATGACTTTATTTGTTTCAGCTTCATTATTGATATAGCCTTTCATCATTGATGGAGTATTTATACAAAGTTCTCCTTCTTCATCGTATTTAAGTTCTTCACCGGTTTCTAAATCAAATGCAGCTATTGTATTTTTAACAAATGGAACTCCCACAGTTCCCGGCTTTTGATTTACAGGATGCCCGCAGGTTGCCTGAGCACATACTTCACTAAGCCCATAGCCGTTATAAAGAGGAAGCTTTGAATGATTTTTTTTCAGGAATTCATTGATTTTATTTTCAATGGTAATTGGAATTATATCACCGCCACTTATTGGCACTAAGAAAAATGAAAGATCTATTTTCTTATTTGACTGAGCAAGTTCCTTCCACGAATTTGGGATACTGCAGATATAATTCGGTTTCATCTTTATTAACTTTTCCAGTGTATCTGTCATTGGAAGCCTTAAAAGAATTGTCATACCTATCACAAGCGGTGTTTGTATACTACAGGCTAAACCATAGGCAATAAAAAGTGGCAGGCCTCCCACCCATACGTGTTCTCGTTTTATAGTCTGCACACCGTATAAATTCTGCCAGGCAACGGCATTAACATTGTAGTTAGTCAACTCAACAGCTTTTGAACCACCGGTAGTTCCGCCTGTATAAAGAATAACGGCAGTGCTGTTTGCATCATTGCTTATCTGATAATCCAATTGCTTTTTAAGAAAATCTTTCCAACTGAAAAAGCGGGCATCTTTTACGAGAGGAACAGTCCTAACTTTTTTAAACAGGGCAGCGCCAAGTCGTGAAGCCAGTGACATAGATGTTGTAAGGTTTGCAACGATTACCTTTTGAATATCACTTTTGTTGATGAAGGAAAGAATTGTGTTTTGGAAAATGTCCAGAGTAAACAAAAATCTGGAATTACAAAGTTTAATATTGTGAAGTAATTCTTCTGGTGGACTCATTGGGCAAAGCATATTTGCAGATGCCCCCAACAGGTTCAGCGCATAAATCAGATAAATTGTTTCGGGTGTATTCAGCATACAGACAGCAATTGTTTCACCCTTTTTTACACCGAGTGCACTAAGAGAAGCTGCTGTATTTTTAATGTTCTCAAATAATAAGCGGTAAGAAATTTGATTTCCATAAAAATCAAGAGCAGTTTTATCCAGATTATCTTTATTACGCTGACAGATAGATTCATATAAATTGCATTCAGGAATTTTAGAATCTATTGCTTCTTTAGAAAAATATTGAAGCCATGGTTTATCAATTGAGGCATAGCCTGTCTGTAACTTTTTAAGCATAGGTAATTTTACCACTTATCATTAAATAATGCCACTTATCTTTTAAAAACATACAGAATACCAGATGCAGTATATACTCCGAATCATAAAAAACTTGCAAAGTCTTCTCCATGTTTTACAATGGAGGCTAGAGTTTGTAAGCATTAAAATCATAAGGAGGCTTTAGTGCAGACACAAATCAGAATTGAAAAATGTGAAAGACCTTACTGCGTGATTCATACGTCTGAAGAAACTGAAGGAATCAAAACTATTGTCGAAAAAATCAGCATGATGGATGAAAGCGGGCAGAAGGCGGTGATTACCGGCTGGGACGGGGATTACTGTATTCAGGTTAAGCAGCAGAACATTCTTCGAGTCTATAGTCTGGATAAAAAGGTTTATCTGGAATGTGAAGGAGAAGAGAAACCGCTGCTTTTGAAACTGAGATTGTATGAATTTGAAGAGCTTGCAAGACGCTGTGGCTGGACAGATTTTATACGAATTTCGAACACGGATATTGTGAATCTTTCAAAAGTGGAGAAGTTTGATATGTCTCTTTCCGGAGTTGTAAAAGTTAATTACGGCAACGGAAGATTTGCAATAGTTTCAAGAAGATATATGAACAAAATTAAGAGTCAGATTCTGATGACTCGTAAATAGGAGATTTATTATGACAAAGAATGAAATAAAGAAGGCTGTGGCCAAAAGAACTGCTTTGGGATTTATGATTGGTGTGTTTATCGGACAGACAATTCTGATACTCGAATCACTTGGAATGCGTGATGGAAATTTTTATCCGTTTACAACAGGCCTGTATGAGCTAGCTGGTACAAAAATTGGCGCCGTAATAATCCAGTATTTTATTACAGGACTTATGGGCTCTATGTTTGCCGGTACATCGGTAATTTTTGAACTTGATGACTGGAGCCTGCTCCGTCAGACAGCAACACATTTTATTTTTACTTCAATACTAATGTACATTGCAGGTTTTATTTCCGGCTGGTTTCCACATACTGTAACAAGCACAATTATCTGGTTTGTTGTGTTTATCGTAATCTACATAATATTCTGGACAAGCTTTACACTGTACTACAAAAATAAGGTAAAAAAGATAAACGAGGCTTTGTAATTAGCTTATAAAAACGAAAAATAAAGGACTGCTAAAAGGCAGTCCTTTATGCTATAATGCCGGTATGGAAGTTAAGATCAGAATTGCAAAAAAGGATGATGCGGAATATTTGCAGGAGATTTATTCATATTATGTTGCGAATACTGCTGTTTCTTTTGAATATGAAGTTCCTTCTGTTCAGGAGTTTGAAAGACGTATTTGTACAACACTCGAGAATTATCCGTATCTGGTTGCAGAAGTTGATGGAAAGATTGCAGGTTATGCTTATGCCAGTCGTTTTGGGGCACGGGCTGCATTTGACTGGTCAATAGAAACTTCTATTTATATTGGTTTGAATTATCACAGACTTGGGCTTGGAAAACTTCTTTATGAAGAACTGGAAAGGATTCTGGCATCACAAAATATCACAAATCTATATGCAAGAATTGCTGATCCGGCAGAAGACAATGATGAACATCTGAGTCGCGATAGTCAGCATTTTCATGAAGCACAAGGTTATAAACTGGTTGGAAAAATGAATCGCTGCGGCTACAAATTTGACCGCTGGTATAATTTAATTTATATGGAAAAAACAATTACTGAGCATAAACAGACACAGGCTCCGTTTATACCATTTAAACAGTTGCAGTATATTCCGAAATCTTAGAAATTGCCTTGCGTGCCGCATGATGGCTTTTGTTAATAATCTGCATAAACTCTTCTGATGTAAAACTGATGAATTCACATTCTGCAAGAGCTGTAACAGTTGAGCCGTAGTTTTCATTCAAAATACACTGAACATCACCAAGGAAAGTTCCCTGTGTGCGCAATGTAAAACCTCTGTCAGAGGCTTCTGAAACTGCGCCAGTTTTAAGATAATAAACATAATCAACCTTCTGGTCTGCAGAAAATAAAGTCTGGCCTACATCAAGAAGTACTGTATTGTTTTTTGTCTGGATTTCAGATGGATTTATGAAGAGGAAGCGGCGCAGGTAGGCTCCAATTCCTTTAGTTCCATAGGCTGGAAGCTGATAGATTTCTGAGCGGAGTAGTGTAACAAAGAATTGTGAAACATAAATCATCTGAGCACAGAAAAGAAATATGATAAAGAAAAAATAAACCTTCATCATCAAAACTACAAGCGAACTGATGGTTCCGTAAATAGTGTTATATTTTGTTACATTCAAAAACATATTGATGAAAAAAGAAACGATAAAGAAACTGAGCGTACATAAACCTGCATAGAAAATACAGCGTCGGAGTAAAGGTTTTGTTCCTGGAATTAAGCGGTAGGCAATAGTTGTACTGATAAAAAGTACAAAATACAAAACCAGAGTACCTAGATTTTTTGAACTTTGTGACATAAGAATTGGTGTGTACTGAAGCAGATTCTGAAAAACAGGAAGAGCCATCAGCTGGCTGAAAGCAAATGCAACAAGAATTACAACCGCAATAATCAGTGTCATTGAAAATTCGCTGATAAAAGTAAGAATCTGATTAAACCAGGATTTTCGTTTTGAAACCGGTCTGAAAATCTTATTCATCGAACCGATTATAGAATTAAAGAGCTTACGGGCCATCCAGACTACCCATACACCAAGAAAGATGTTGAATCCGTTTATGGATTTTGTCTGCATCATTTTATCAAGAACTGGCTGAAGGTTTACAAGAGAGGTCAGCTCCTGTGAAAAAGAAATAATGAAATTATAGATGTTAGGATTAACTCTAAGAATTCCGATTAAAACTGCAAAGATAATCAGTGTGATAGGAATGAAAGAAAAAATAAATCCGAAGGCACAGGAAGAAGCACTTTCCCATAATGCGTTTTTTGTAAAATTTGAAAGTGTCAGATAAAGAATCTGTCCAAAGCGGGAGAACTTTTTTTTCAAATATGCCTTAATCGGGGTCATATTTATATAATAGTCCTATAAGGACATTTTGGGAATAGGAAAAGTAAAAGCCGGACTTCTTTGAGAAATCCGGCTTTTGATTATTGTTCTAAAACTGTATTAGAAATCAGCAAGTTTTGGTGCGCGTGGATAAGGAATAACATCCCTTATATTGTCCATACCTGTTACGTAGCGCAGAAGGCGTTCAAAACCAAGACCGAAGCCTGAGTGTGGAACTGTACCAAACTTGCGGAGGTCGAGGTACCAGTCGTAGATAGACTCGTCCATTCCGCGGCGTTCGATTTCTGCCTTAAGTTTGCCGTAATCTTCCTCGCGTTCAGAACCACCGATAAGTTCGCCGATTCCAGGAACAAGAACGTCTACAGCTTTTACAGTTTTGCCGTCATCATTCTGTTTCATATAGAAAGACTTGATTTCCTTTGGATAGTTGAAAACCATAACAGGGCCGTTATAAATCTTTTCTGTAAGATAGCGCTCGTGCTCTGTTGCAATGTCGCAGCCCCAGTAAGGCTTGAACTCGAACTTAGCACCATTTGCAGCTGCCTTTTCAAGATCTTCAATTGCCTGTGTATAGCTGATTCTTGTGAACTTAGCCTTAGCAACCTTTTCGAGACTTTCGATAAGGCCCGGCTGAATTCTCTTGTCAAAGAATGCGAGGTCTTCGCGGCACTTTGTGAGAGCCCAGTTCAAAAGATATTTTACAAAGTCTTCCTGAATGTCCATGTCGTCGTTGAGATCAAAGAAAGCCATTTCAGGTTCAATCATCCAGAACTCAGCGAGGTGGCGTGGAGTGTTAGAGTTTTCTGCACGGAAAGTAGGTCCGAAAGTGTAAACGCGGCTCAATGCAGTTGCAAGAGTTTCTGCTTCAAGCTGACCTGATACAGTGAGGGAAGCTTTCTTTCCAAAGAAATCCTTGCTGTAGTCGATAATCTTGTGAGCGTCTTCAATCTTCATTCCGCCCTGTCCGGCCTTAACACCCATCTCAGCAATCTTTTCGAGGCTGAGTGTTGTTACCTGGAACATTTCTCCAGCACCTTCGCAGTCAGAACAAGTGATTTCCGGAGCGTTGATGTACTGGAAACCTCTTTCCTGGAAGAATGAGTGAACAGCAAAAGCCATCTGGTTACGCATACGGTAAACAGCACCAAAAGTGTTTGTACGTGCACGAAGGTGAGCATTGTCGCGGAGATATTCCATAGACATCTTGTTCTTCTGCAATGGATATTCATCCGGATTAGCCTGACCAAGACACTTGAGGCTTTCGAGAGCTACTTCTACAGCCTGTCCGCTTGCAGGGCTTTCAATCAAAAGGCCTTCTGCACGTACACTTGCTCCAGTGTTGAGCTTTTTGAGTTCTTCTTCAATTTCATTTACATTTGCATTATTAGAAGGATTATTGCGGTCAAATGTGAGCTGGATATTAGCGAAACAACTTCCATCGTTCACCTGAATAAAAACAAGACCCTTTGAGTCGCGAACTGTGCGAACCCAACCACATACTGTAACTTTACGGCCATCTGGAGCCGAAGCCAGTAAATCTTTAATTAATACTGGTACCATAATGTACCCTCCTTCGTAACGGCCGTCACGAACGGCCTCTAATAATGAAAATGTTGTTCTATATTATCATTTTTTAATGGTTGATACAATTATGCTGGTTTTTCTTATTTTTCTTCTTTTTGTCATTAAAAAAAATATGATGAAGGTCATACAACACGAAATTTGCTGTGACATCTATCACAAATTTTATGAAAAAGCGGTGACATTAGTCATAAATTTATATACCGGGAATTGCGGTGGTAATAATTCGGGCTTATATTTTTAATTGTTCGTATGAACAATTAATTTATTAAAAGGAGATGAGTCTATGAAAAGAAAAATTTCAAAATCTTTTTTTATCGTAGCGATTGCTTCAACATTCATTCTTGGGTCATGTAAAAATGACTCACAAAATTCGGTTCCTCGATTATTTGAGGAAAATCCAGCAACAGTAACATGGGATACGTCAAAAACAGATTGTATTGATACCTTTGCAGCAACCGTTTCTGTATATGATGATAGTAACCGTAGAGCTGGTGGCGCAAAACTTCGAGAACAGTATAAAATGGCTGTTAAGACAGTAGCTGATAAACAGTATGTACGTTTTGATTTTCCAGCAAAAGAGAAGGTCGCTGCAAAAACAGTTCTGTCAAATGGTACAGATACCATTATAGTTGATACTAAAACAAATCAAATTGAAAAGAAAATTTCTGCATCAGAAGCTGATTTTAAATTGATTAATGATCTGGGCTATATTATTACACAACAGAATCTTTCAAAAATAGACCTTTCCAGAATAAAAAATGAAGCAACAAAACTTGCCTTGGATATGTCAGAAGATAAATCTGAAAAAGTTCTTTCTGTTAGTTTACCATCGAAATATTTTTCAACTGATAAAGAAAAAAGACTATCAACAAAGGTTTCTTATGATACAACCAATGAATTAATGGAAACTGTTGAAACTGTTACAGAAATGGAAGATGGTTCAATTGTTACTGTAACAACTTCTCCTGTTTATGAGGAAATTGAAGATGGTCTTATAATTAAGATTGGACAATACAGTATTATTGATAAGAAGTCGGACATCCGTTATGAAGGTCTTGAAGATATAGAATATTTTGAAAGTTTGGATGATATCCCGGAACTTTCTCAGGATGAATATGAACAGCTTGTAGATGCTGGCAATGCCGTGACAATCGAAGATATGCCACTGGGAGATCCAGCAGATCCTGGCTCCATAGAAACTATTATAGAATTATATGACAACATAGAAATTAATGTTATTGATGATTCTGTATTTAAGTTGATTATGGAGTTATAACAATATGAAGAAAAAATATTGTTTGATTATTTTATTTTTGACATTTTTTCTCTTTGGGTGTGATGATATAAATTTTGGAATTCAGGAAGTTTATAATACTTATCTGCTTCTAGAGGGAGTTACAGATTCTGATATCACAGTTATGTGTAAATGTGAAAAATTAAATGTTCCAGATTTTACACAATGTGAAGAAAAAGATTCAGATACAATGAGTAATTTTACAAAAACTTACAATCTTTCTGGCAGCAATTCTTATAGATTTTTTTATGTTCCACATAACTGGCAGATTAAAGATCATAAGAATTTAAAGATTTTCTTTACAGTTACTGTAAATGGAGTTTTATATGAGACTTCGTTGGATATTCCTACTTTAAGCACACAAACAGAAGATGGAAAAGATAAGGTAAATTTCATGTTATATGCAGAGAACGGAAATCCTATTCCAGCTGTGTTTACATGGGATTTACATGAGACAATTTAGGAGAAAATATATGAATAAAAGATTTTTTATAACTGTTTTATTATTTTTAATAATTGGAATTAAGGCTTTTTCAAATGCCGGGCTTGAAGATGTAGCTGGTCGTGGTTTCTGGAGTAAAACTGCAAGAGTATACATAAATGATACTTTGCCAGAATTGAATACAGGAAGTGTAAATCGCGGTGAAAGAATAAAAGGTGTGGTTTACTTTGAAGGGTTTGATTTTTCGCATTATGATGCCGAGTCAAAAGGTATTGAACCAATGCTTGAAGAAACTTATGTTCTGCTTAAAGAATTTTATGCAGCAGAAAATCAGTCTGATAAAAAACCTGTTCCATTTGTTTTCCTTGGACATAGTCAGGGTGGATTAAGATCTGTGGCTATGAGTACTTATTTAAAAAATAAGGACCCGGTTTTGTATAAGCAGCTCAAAGGTGTAGTTACTTTTTCTGGCATAGATAAAGGCTTGAAACTTCTTGAGAATAAGGGAGCAAATTTCAGATCGGGTCTTTATACGGATGTAAACATTCTTACTGATGGTATATATGGAACTGTAAAAGTATTAGATTTTACACCAACTGATTTTATATCTGATTTTATATTTAATAGTATTTTTGAGAAAGCTTTTGCTGATGGTGTATATGCTTTAGGTAATCTATTTTTGTGTAATTGGCTTGGTTTAACAAAAGGATTTGCATATCCAATTATGAATAATACCGGCTGGAATAGTTATGCACAGATTAGAGATATGTGTCCACAAAGTGATTTTGTAAAGAAATATGTTCTTGAAGAAAAACCATATTATTATAAAGTTGCTTCTGGCACTACACTTGAAGTTGTATGGAAGAAGGGCTGGTTAGGAATTCGTTATCCTACATTGGAAAGACGAACTGTTTATTCAACAGTGCAAACCACAGATGTAAATATGAAGGTTGATAAAAATTTGCCTTTAAATTTTCTTATTGGTGGATATAATGATTCATTAAGTATGGCTGATGAAACTACTCGCAATAACATTGATAAAGGAATGCGTATTGCGGGAGACGTATTCAATGCTGCTTATATAGCTCATATAGCTAAAAGTTGTTTAATTATCGGCTTATTTACAAATAGTCCTGCTTATGCTTCTGATTGTAATAAGGCTGCAGACTGGTGTTATAATTACAAGCGTGAGATTAACGAATTAATTGGGGAATCTGCTAATGATGGACTTGTTGCTGTAAGCAGTCAGCAATTACCAGTTTACAGTAAAGTTGGTTCTTCTGCAGAGACAAAAATACTTAATAAAACAAACCGAATCATCTACAATAATCGCAATCATGCAAATATTACTGACATTGGAAGTGCTTCAAGAAATAAAATTAATGATTATGCAGATGAGATCCTTGGAATAAAAAATAGAACTAACAAAAAACGTTAATAAAAATACGAGCTATGAAAAAATATTTCTTGATAATTTTGCTTACAATATGTTTTCTACTAGACTTTATTTCATGTAGAAATTCTTCGAGTATTTCGTTATCTGGAGATATACGTATTTCTTTGGCTTCGCCATACAATGATAAGGTTGAAGCCAAAGTTTATATTGAAGGTCCAGATGGGAATATAGTTAATGGCGCAATTGTGTCTATAAAGGATTCTGCAAACACAGTTTCGCTTTTGGATTACAATTTTCAGCAGGGGTGTTATTATAAGCTGATAGATAAACCTTCGGATGGCTTTTATACCGTCGTTGTAAAGTCTCGGCTTTTTGATTCTCCTGTTGTTTATAGTATACCTCATACCTATCTGGAAGATTCTATCGATTATAAGTTAATAGAAATGACCAATCAAATTGGGCAAAGTTATCAGAAATATGATTCATTTGATACGGCTTATCCAATTAGAGTTACCTGGCTTTCTGCAATGGATGAGTGTACATATAAAGTAATTATAAGGACTCCCTTAAAAATTTTATATGAAGTATCTACAAATAATAAAACAATTGAAATTCCTGCAAATACAATTCCTGCAGGAACTTCATACGTTTACCTCCAGATTCAACAACAAAAATCCTATGGAGATATTCTTTTTGAAGATGCAGATTATTATTCAGTTTCAGTTTTTTCAACTGGGAATATAAGTTTTAATGTTCAGTAAAAAATTAAAAATACAAATTTCTTCTTTAGGTTTTATATTTGTGTTCTTCTTTTCTGCCTGCACAAATATTCAAAATCAAGAAATTAATTACAACATTATTACTCCAAAATCAGAATGGATTTATTATTCAGATTCTCTTATCACTCTATCAACAAATTTGAATAGTGATGAAATATTATGGTATTCAGATAAAGCGGGATTTTTAGGGAATGGAAACGGATTTACGGTAAAACTAAAGCCGGGAGTACATAATATAAAAGCTGTATTTAGGGATAATCAAAAGTCTGTTTTGATTTATGTTGAAGAGCGTAGTATTAGTCATGGGCAGACTTTCATGTATTTAGTTAATTCCAATCAACAGGCTTTATCAATTCCAAATGGTGTTTATAAGCCAGGCCTTGTAGCTCTGGATGGATCTGTCAGTAAGTTTTCTATTAATGAAAAAAGTATAGAGAGGGAATTAAAAAGAGATTTCCATATTGATTGCAATGCCAAAGGGAAAAAAATACTATCGAATAGTTCGCGAACTGCTAATAAAAATGTTTATTCCTTAAATGATGAAAAAAAGTTTTATGTTATAAATACAAAGTATCAGTCTTTAGAACCTCATGAAATTCTCGCAAAAGTAATTCATGTTTCAGAATCTTATGTTGTATGGTATCCAAAAAATCCAGAAGAATACTCTGATATTCGTGTAAACGAGAATTCTCTGGATTTGTGTATTAATGAAATTGAAAATAGAATAATTCCCCGCTTAAAAACTTTGTGGGGTGAACTTCCGGATATTGATAATGATGGAAAAATCTCTCTTTTGTTTACACCTACAATAAATGAGGAAGAAACGGCAATAGGATTCTTTAATCCCGAAGATTTTTATGCAAGAGATATTGAATCTCCCTTCAGTAATGAAATGGATGTCCTTTATATTGCAGTTCCGGAGGCAGAAAAATTTTCGTATTCCGTAAATTGCATTTCAGCAACTATTGCCCACGAGTTAACTCATGCAATTAATTATAACATCAAGACATATTCGCGAGTATTAAAAAAAATAACTAATCCTCCTGTTGAAGAAACTTTTCTGGATGAAGCGATGAGCCATTTAAGTGAAAGCCTGTGTGGTTATGGTATTTCTGGAGGAAATATTAGTAATCTAAGTTATTATCTGAATAATTTGGAAAAGTATTCTGTGTGTAAAGCAGATTTTATGGGCAATGAAGATACTAATGGCCGCCGTGCTGCTGCAACAATGTTTTTAAGCTGGTTATTCTGGAAAAAGGGAGGAATAACCTGGAATTCTGAAGATCCTCTGGAAATTATTGACAGAGGTGGAATCGATTTTCTTCAGAGACTTGTAGCAAGTGAAGGAACTGGATGGGAACATATTGGAAATATTTTTGGATTAAAAACGGATATCCTTTATGTGAATATGGTAGAAGAATTAAATGATAAGCGTTCTGATATAGAATCCATGCTTCTTGATCCTTATTCTGGAGAACCTGTTCAATTATTTCCTGATAATCGGGAGTACTGTTTTATCGAAACTGGAAAAAAATGGAATTTGAAACTTCCGGAATTAAAGAAAGATACAGATGTTTCTTTGATTCCGTATTCTTTTGTAATTTTTGAGAAGTGTAATAATCAGAATGAACTGATAATTACTAATACTGATATAAAAGGACAGGTCATAGGTTTAATTTGTATGGAGTAAAAACGTTTATTTATACGTAAGAAAATTCCCCTAGAAAAAAATTGACTTATGGAAATTCCGTGGTATAATTAACAATTAGTTAAACGTTTTACTAAAAACGTTTAACTAATTGTTATAACAAAAAAAGTATTGAGGTGATTATGAAATTCTTAAAGACTGCCCGACAGAAGAATTCAATGAAAGACTTTCTGATGATACTGCCTTTCCTTCTTCTTATCGCTGTTTTTTCTTATTATCCGTTATATGGCTGGGTTTATGCATTCTTCGATTATAAACCTCCGTTTCCACTTTCCTGGGAAAAGTTCGTTGGTTTTAAATGGTTTATTTCGATGGTAGAAAATCCTGTTAAGGTAAAAAAACTTGTACAGGTTCTCACTAATACTTTTGCAATGAGCGGGCTCAGTCTTTTGTTCTCATGGTTCCCGATGATCTTTGCAGTCTTCCTGAATGAAATCAAATCAGTTCCTTTTAAGAAGTTTGTTCAGACAGTTACAACCCTTCCAAACTTTATCAGCTGGGTTCTTGTTTATTCCATTGCATTCAGCGTTTTCAACAGTACAGGTGCAGTAAACAGTGTTCTTATGAACATGGGTATTATTGATGAACCGGTTATGTTCCTGCAGTCTTCGAGCCATGTATGGTTTAAGCAGTGGTTATGGCTTACCTGGAAAAATGCCGGTTGGGCTGCAATTATGTATATTGCTGCAATTACAGGAATTGATGAGTCTCTTATGGAGGCAGCAAAGATAGACGGTGCATCGCGTATGCAGTGCATCTGGCATATTACAATTCCAAGTATCCTTCCAACATATTTCGTACTTGTAATGCTGAGTCTTGCAAACTTCCTCTCAAACGGAATGGAACAGTACTTTGTATTTGCAAACTCTTTCAATAAAGCAAAAATAGAAGTTCTTGATCTTTATGTTTATAACCTTGCAATGGGTAGCGGTGGATATTCACTTTCAACAGCTATCAGTATTCTGAAAACTTTTGTAAGTATTATCCTGCTATGTGTTACTAACTGGGTTTCAAAGAAAATCCGCGGCGACAGCCTGCTGTAGTCTGTTATTGTGAGGTAAAGAAAATGAGTTTAAAAAGACTTACACTTGAAGATCATATAATCAATATTTCAACTTATATCGTTTATACATTTTTTGCTTTTGTTTGTGTATATCCTTTCTATTACATATTCATCAACTCAATGAGTGCAAATGATTTGAGTGAGCGTGGAAAGGTTCTTCTGTATCCGATTGGTTTTCATCTTACAAACTATGCACAGGTAATGAAGATAAACGGTTTGATTTCGGCATTTAAGATTTCAATTTTAAGAACTGTTATCGGAACAATGCTTACTGTAATTGTTGCAGCCTTTCTGGGATATATGTTTACCCGTGAGAGTCTGTGGAAAAGAAAGTTCTGGTATCGATATGCAGTAGCCACAATGTACTTTAATGCGGGGATCATTCCATGGTTCATTACAATGAAAAACCTGCATCTTACAAACAGTTTCTGGGGATATATCTTCCCGGTTGCCGTTCAACCGTTCTACATTGTTTTGTGTAAGACATTTGTTGAAAGTGTTCCAAAGGAACTTGAAGAAGCTGCTGTAATTGATGGTGCAGGTACCCTTAAGATTTTCTTTAGTATTATTGTGCCTGTTATTAAGCCGATTGTTGCAACAGTTGCGATTTTTGCTTCGGTTGCACAGTGGAACTCATTCCAGGATACACTGCTTCTTGTAACAGATCCAAAATTGTACACACTTCAGTTTACTTTGTATCAATATATAAATCAGGCAAGTTCTCTTAAAGCTCTGGTAAATAACAGTACATCAGCTGCGGCTATGGCTGCGAGTCTTGCCCATGCATCAACGGCAACTTCAATAAGAATGACTGTTTCTGTAATTGTTGTATTGCCGATTATCTGTGTTTACCCGGTTTTCCAGCGTTACTTTACAAAGGGAATTATGATTGGTGCTGTAAAAGGTTAATACGAATCTGCGATTCGATTATATAAAAAAAATTAGGAGGAAACACTAATGAAAAAAGGAAAGATTTTTTCTGCTCTTACCGTAATGGCTGTTTCTGCTGCGTTGCTTTGTAGCTGCGGTAATGAAAAGAAAGTTTCAAAAGCTGGTGATGATAATGCACCTATGACTTTTGAAATTTATGATGTTGCTGCTAACTATCAGGGTATGCAGTCTGGTTGGTTTGCTAAAGTTGTAAAGGACAAATTTAACATTGAATTGAACATTATTGCTCCACAGGTTGCAGGCGACAGCATCTATCAGCTTCGCGCAAGCTCTGGAAATCTTGGAGATATCGTTCTTCTTGAAGCAACTCAGTTCAACGATTGTCTTGAAGCTGGACTTATTAAGGACATTACTGCTGAACTCAAGGCAAGTCCAAATCTCATGAAGTTCGAAGATCAGATTTCTACTTTCAATAAAGGACTTCCAGGAAACTCTGCAGGAAAGTTCTATGGTATTCCTACAGAAATGACAGATACATCTCCAACAACTGTAAGCCAGGAAAGAATTTATTCTCTTCCACAGCTCAAGTGGGATTTGTATAACAAGATTGGCGCTCCAGAAATTAATAATCTTGATGACCTTCTTAAGGCTTTTGTAGAAATCAGAAAAATTCACCCGACAAATGCTAATGGTGATCCAGCATATCCACTTTCACTCTGGCCAGACTGGGATGGTGGTGACGGTATGATTGGTATTGCTAACGTTGTTCAGCTTAATACCTGGTATGGTGAAAAGATTAAAGGATCTGCAATTCTTAAGGAAGATGGAAAGACTTTCTATCCACTTACAGAAAAGAGTGGAACATACTACAAGATGCTTAAGTTCCTTAACGATGCTTACAAACTCAAAGTAGTAGACCCTGATTCTGGTACACAGGACTGGAACTCAGTTTGTGCTAAGATCTCTAACGGTCAGGTAGACTTCATCTGGTACACATGGGAAATTGGTTTCTGGAATACAAATGAACGCTATAAGGATGGATCTGCATTCTGTTTCATTCCTGTAAAGGATCAGAAATACTATGCTGATTCAGACTCTTACTACGGAAGCGGACGTGTATTTGGTGTTGGTTCAAAAGTTGATCCTGCAAAGTATAAGAGAATTATGGAATTCCTTGACTGGTACGCTAGTCCAGAATCTTTGATTATTCAGCATGCAGGTCTTGAAGGTTTCAACTATAAAGTTGGCTCAGACGGAAAGTATATCCAGATGAACGACAATGCTTTGATGGATAACCTTCCTGTTCCAGCAGAATTCGGTGGCGGTGGATACAGCGACGGATTCAATGCAATTAACCAGTGGATTGCTTCTTCTATGTGTACTAACCCTAAGACTGGTGAACTCTACAACAACCAGTACTGGAAGTCATACAAAGAAATGAATATGACTCAGATGAGAAAAGACTGGGAAAAGAAATACAATGCAGCAAATGCTACAGACTACATGGTTAAGAACAATGCACTTGTTGTAAGCCCAAGCGTAAGTGTAAGTTTGCCATCTGACTCAGCAGATATTTCTGTAATCCGCAACAGTGTAAATCACTCTGTTTGTGACGCTTCATGGCGTATGATTTTCGCTGCTGATGATAAGGCATTCGATAAGATGTGGGATGATATGGTATCAGAAGTAAAGGGCTTCGGATTTGATGAGCTCTATAAGTTTGATGTTGATAAACACACAATCGAAGTAAATGCTAAATTAGCTGCTATGCGCTAATTGTTATAGGCAATAAAAAAGGCCGTCGGTAACGACGGTCTTTTTTTTTGATTTCATTTATTTTTAAGCAACGTAAGCTTCAAGGCGACGTGCTCTTGTAGGATGCTGCAGTCTTACAATTGCATGCTTTTCAATCTGGCGGATGCGCTCTTTTGTGAGAGAGCATTCTTCTCCAACTTCCTTAAGCGACATAGGTTTTGCTCCGTTGAGGCCGTAACGCATACGGATAACACGAGCTTCGTTTGGACGAAGTGTATTGATTACACCGTCAATTTCTTCATGCATAGACTTTTCAATAGCCTTTTCTTCTGGACGATCGTAAGCGTTATCTTCGAAGAAGTCTCCAACCTTAGAATGTCCGTTATCTGAATCATTAACTTCTGCATCAAGGCTGATCATTTCGCGGCTGATGTTAATCATATCGCGAACGTGTGAAGCATCCATGTTGAGCATAGCTCCAATCTCTTCATATTCCTGCTGTTCTGTTTTCTTTGTTCCAACAACTTTGCGTGCATGTTCAATCTGAACGAGCTCATTAGCACGGTTGAGTGGAAGGCGGATAGCCCGGCTCTTTTCGCAGATTGCTTTAAGAATGCTCTGACGAATCCACCATACAGCATATGAAATGAAGTGATAGCCCTTTGAAGCATCGAATTTATCTACAGCAGTAAGGAGACCAAGGTTTCCTTCGCTGATTAAGTCTGAAAGATCGAGCCCATGATTCTGGTATTTCTTTGCAACATTAACTACAAAGCGGAGATTCGAATTTACAAGTTTGTTTTTAGCAGCTTTATCGCCAGCCTGAGCTTTCTGAGCAAGCTCAACTTCTTCTTCGTGTGAAATCATAGGAATCTTGTTGATTTCTTTAAGGTACATAGCAAGAATGTTTTCATCGCGTGTCATGGCATAATCTCCTTTTATACTTATGATATAGCAAGTAATGTGCCAAGTAAAAACGACAAGTAAAAAATATCAAAAAACTAAAAAAATAATAAAAAAAAAGCGGAATTTTGTCATTTTTACACCTGTTTAAGGGGTTAAAAAGACACAGTGAACAGGTTGTACCGGAATTTAGTGTCATTTTGATACAGTGATGTTAGAGAGGGGCGTTTACGGGTTATTTTGACACATAAAGGCAAAAAACAGATTATTTGCTTTCAGAATTGTGAGCTTCCTGCTTCCTGATATACATCAGGTTATCTGCCTGGTTAATATAATCAATAATAGTATTGGAAGATTCTGGATCTGTAATGATATAACCACAGCTTGCAGTAAGTGGATATGAAAGCTGCATGGAAGAAACCTGTTTTGTAAGATTATCAGTCAGTTTCTTTATGTATTTCTGGACCACCTTTTCATCATTGCAAACACCAAGGGCAATGAACTCATCTCCACCATAACGGATACCAATCCAGTTTTTAGGCATTTCTGTCAGCAATGCAGAGGAAACTGTTCTTATGGCAAGATCTCCCTGAAGATGGCCAAAGTTATCATTGATATATTTCATTCTATTGATATCAACAAATACAACTGCACACTTCTGTTTACGCGCATTTGCTTTTTCCAGAAGAGGAATACCATTCTGTTCCATACCAAATCGGTTATTAAGTCCTGTAAGCTGGTCTGTGTTTGAAATATTGAGTAAAGTTTTGTTCATTTCATCCAGTTTACAGTTCTTTCGATACTGCTCAAGGTTTCCATTTATCTGGATCATATAATGATTCAGAGTTGTATCAATCAGAAAATCAACAGCGTCTTTAACAACAATATATCCGAAAATGTAATCATCATAATGAAGTGGAGTAAAGGTATAAACAGAAGGCTTAGCCTTGTCATCAAAGTCTGGAATCAGGTCTTGCCGCGGAAAATGTTCTTTACTAAAAATCTTTTTTCCTTTTATGCCGACAAGACAATCCATATAATCAGAAAATTGTTTAGTACCTTTAAAAGAAGCATCTATAAAGCTGTTTTTTGCTTCGGAATCAAGAATGAAGTAAAAATCCTTATCTGCAAAAGTTCTATTGTATTTATAGTAATTCATAAGGGATTTTTTGAAGTCTGGATAGTTTGAACAATTGAAAATGGAATTTATCATATCAGTTTCCTGACTCTGGAATATGATGTTTTCCATTTCTTTCATATATGCATTTATACAGAAATCTTTACGGTATGAATCACCCTCACTTTCAGACATACAACCACAGCTTTCATTTTTTACAAAGGAAGATGAAACCACAACTTTCTCAGGTTTTGCGGTTCCCTCAATTTTTTCTATAAGCTGCCAGGCTGCAATGTATCCGATTTTTTCGAAATCCTGATAAACTGTAGTGATGGAAGGATAAAATGTTGAGGCAAAAGAGATTTTATCAAAGCCGGTTACAATAAAATCCTTAGGTACTGAAAATCCATGGTCTCTCAAACCAATACAGACTGCAATGGCAATATTGTCATTTGCACAGATAAAAGCATCCGGTGGATTTTCCCGCTTAGTTAACTCCATCGCATATTTAATACTTGTAATATATTCCCAGTTTGTATAGCGGATATTTTCGTCTTTAAGTTCAATTCCATTTGTTGATAAGGCTTTTCTTGTTGCATCTAGACGTTCATTTGAATCTGGATGTTCTTTTGTTCCTGCAAAAAAGGCTGGATTTTTTATATGATGTTCCTTAACAAGATGGTCAACCATTTCGAACATGCCTTTGTAGTTATCAATTCCAACATAACTGAGGCCATCTAACGGGACTCCAATACTGACAGACGGTACATCATTTGCTACCAGAAGCTTTGATATATTATCTGGATTATTTCCGGTGTTAAGCATATTTGAAAAAACTATGGCACCGTCAAAGTTCTTGTAATCTGAAAGATAAAAAATGGAATCTTCGCCCTTTTGTCGGGATTCCGGGTGGCTGAACGCTGCAAAACTTAAAAATAGAAAGATATCAATGTTTTGTTTATCAGTTACTTCCTGAATTCCTTTAAGAGCCTGTGCGATTCCAAGATTGTTCCAGCCGTTGGCGAAAACTGCAATTCTCCGTTTCATATCTATAATTATATTACAGAAAATTCAATAATTAAATAAAAAATTATTTTTCCGAGATAAAAGAAAGTGCATCTGTTCGGGCATCCTGCATAATGCCCATGTCGCGGGAAAGATCTGCTATTCGGAAACCGAGTTCTCCTGCCTGAACTGTGCCGTTGAGTTCTCCAGGACCTCGGGTTTTAAGATCCTGCTCTGCGATGAAAAATCCATCTGTGCTCTGGCGGAGGGCTTTCATTCGTTCAATGCCGGTTTCTGTAATGTCTTTGCTGTAAATAAGGAAGCAGTAAGACTGAGCGGTGCCGCGGCCAACTCGTCCTCGCAGCTGATGAAGCTGTGCCATACCAAAACGATCTGCCTGTTCAATTACCATACAGGTTGCATTCGGGACATCGACACCTACTTCGATTACTGTAGTTGCGGCGAGTATTTGAATTGCACCGTCACGGAAGGCATTTAGAATCTGAACCTGTTCTTCTTCGTCGACCTTACTGTGCACAAGAGCACATTTATATTGAGGATAGATGTGGTCACGCAGGTGGGTAAAGGCCCGCTCTGCCGATTTTATGTTTTCATCGCTGTCGATTGCCGGATAAACAAAATATGCCTGATGTCCCTGAGCGAGTTCCTTACGTACGGCTTCGTAAGCATTGATTTCGTTTCCTTCTTTTACAAGATAGGTTGTGACTGGTTTTCGTCCGGCTGGCATTGTATGAATAGATGAAATATCGAGATCTCCAAACACTGTGAGGGCAAGACTTTGTGGAATTGGAGTTGCGCTCATCATAAGTAGATTCGGTTCGAATGTCATGCCGCGGTTAGTTACTCTACCTTTTTCTAGAATTGCCTGGCGCTGTAAAACTCCGAAGCGATGCTGTTCATCAATTACAGCGAGCTTCATATCCTTGTACTCAACATTTGATGAAAAAAGTGCGTGTGTACCAACGACAATATCAATATCGCCTTCTTTAAGGGCTTTGAGCAGCGGGGTACGGCCTTTCGCACGGAGATTTCCGGTAAGGAAGGCTGTTCTTACTCCAAGTGGTGCCAGAAGTTTTGCAGTAGTTTCAGCATGCTGACGGGCAAGGATTTCTGTTGGAGCCATAAAAGCACACTGACCCTTCCAGCTGATTATTCTCAGACAAAGGAAAAGTGATACAAGCGTTTTTCCAGAGCCTACATCTCCCTGAAGCAGACGGGCCATAGTAAAGCTTGGAGTTGTTGGCGGTGGAAGGTCACGGTCTAATTGATTGAGAATTCGTTCCCGTTCGGTGTAGGCGCGGTCAATTTCGGCATCCATCTCGTAAATTACGCTGCGCTGGTCGTCTGTGAGCGGGAATGGCAGGGAGTTGAAGAAATCGAGCTGCAGCGGGGAAAGGCTGTCAGTGAAGGTTTTGAGGTCGACAACTTTTTGATCGGACTCTCTTTGCGGAGCTGAAGAGACGAGAACTCCCGAAGCGCCTTTTCTCTCAAAGACTCGTTTTGCAATCACAGACTGGAATTGAAAAAGTTCTTCAAAGGCAAGTGTCTGGCGCGCGGCCGCCGCCTGGGATATTTCGGTGGGGCGGTGAATAAGGCGGATTGCATCCTGTTTTGAAAGTAATCCGCGTTTTTGTATAATTTCGGCCGGTATCTCGTCTTCAATACCAAACGCATATTGTGACAGTGCCTGTGTTATGGCTTTTGAAATAGCTTTTTGAGTAAGTCCTTCTGTAAGAGGATAGATAGGAATTACACCGCTTTCTTTTGGGGAAATGGATGTGAGGTCGAGCGTTTTACCGGGCTCTGATTCCGTATATTCTGTGTGCTTGATTGCTTCAAATGCAGTGCTCTGTAAAGCACCGTATTTTACAAAAAACTGCCCGGTCACAGTGATTATAGTTCCCGGGACAAGAGATTTTTCTAAAAAGGCACGGTTGAAGCAGATAAGTTCTGCAGTTCCTGTACCGTCTGTAACAATAAGCTTGAGTGTTTTCATTCGCCCATAGCCGAACCATTCCTGGCGGACTACCTGAGCAACTGTATGCACTTTTCCGTTCTGTCCGCGCTCACCAAACGTTACTTTACGTGTCCTATCCTCGTAGTCACGCGGATAATACTGGAGCAGATCGCCTACTGTGAAGATATTAACTTTAGCCAGCGTTTTAGTAAGCTGAGGCCCGATTCCAGAAATTGATGAAACCGGGGTTTTTATATCAGAAATCTTCAAGGCGTGCTCCCACAGTAAATCAAAAAAACTTCAGAAAATTAGAAAGGCATTCTATAACAGAGGTTCACAAGAATCAGAATAAGGAAATGTCCAACGCCAAGAGTTACCAGAAGGATAATCCATGACAATAAAAGTGAAGTCTGGTAGCTCATATTCTTTTTTGAAAATGTTCCGGCGATTTTGTATGACATCTTATTCAAAATCATATCAACCTGATTCCAGCCAGAGTCATAAGAGGTTCTTCCCTTATTGATAAGAAGAACTATCCAGCGAATAAGAATCAAAAGTGTAAAAATTCCTATGATTGAAGAAGCGATTCCCCATAGAGAGCTCAAAATTGTTCCAAGAATTCCACCAAAGAAGATTCTTCCAGTACGCTGAATTCCAGCAAGAATTGCAGAAGCAAGAGAAAGAATTCCAATAGATACAATAGGAGAAAAATCAATGCTTCCTATTCTCAGAAATCCCAATTTTCTGAAAAGCCCCATATAAGGTTCACAGATTGCAGTCATTACATGTCCGAATTTTGTAAACCTTGCACCTGGGAACCAGGACATCAGAATATATACAAAACATAAAAGTGTATAAATAGAAAGAACTCCGGCTAAAATAGTTAAAATTGTTTGAATCACTCTGTCCAAACCTCCCGTACGAAATTGATTTCCTTCAGTGCCTTAATTGTTGTGTCATCAGCGCTTACGGAAATCTGGTCATTTGCCTTTACGACATAAGGATTATTTCCCGTGTCTATATGAAAATATACTGAGCATTTACCCATTTTATCAAATAAAAAATCACGTAATTGCGAAATTGCTGATTCAGAAGTGAAATTTGAGTCTATTTTGATATGTACGGACTGTGCAGAATGCTCTTCCATCTTTTCAACGTCTTCAATTGCATCTACGATAAGAGACGGTGTATCGCGGCTGCCATCAACTTTTCCACGGAAGGCATAAACACTGCCATCTTCAATCTGACCGCGCATTGTCTCCCATGTTTTTGGGAAGAAGGTTAAATCAATCTGGCCGTCCATATCATTCAGTTTAGCAAAGGCCATCTGAGCACCTTTTTTGGTAGTAATCTGATGGATTCCTGTAAGCATGCCAAGTGCAACATATGATTTTCCGGCATCACGCATCTGCCATGCTCTTGCACCGCTTGCTTCAAGGGCTGCTTTTTCTGCCTTGCTTTCTTCTGCAATTCTGTTGATGTTGCTTGCCCTTACGGTAACGGCTCTGTCAATTGCCTTGCGGTAGCTGTCCAAAGGATGTCCGCTTACATAACAACCGATACATTCTTTTTCCATATTAAGAAGTTCCATATTTGGAATATCTGCAATCTTCTTAAACTGGAAATCTGCAAAGTTTTTTTCTTCTTCTTCAAGTTCACCAAATAAATCGCCCTGGCCTTTTCTCTGATCTTCAAGATAAGATGAAACATAATCAAGAACGGCATCCATATTTGCAAGAAGTGTAGGGCGGTTTAATACGGTTCCATCTTTTTCTTTCAGATGGTCAAAAGCTCCGGTTTTTATGAGAACTTCTATTGCCTTTTTATTTACAAGAGTTTTTTCGCGTCCGTCTTCATCCTTTTCAACAAGACCACATACACGCATAATAAAGTCCATAAAGCTCTTGTATGGACCGTTTGTTTCGCGTTCCTTTATGATTGCAGCAGCGGCTCCTTCTCCCATTCCTTTGATTCCTTTAAGACCAAAGACAATGCGGCCGTCTACAACGTCAAAGATAATATCAGAGCGGTTTACGTCCGGAGCATCTACTGCAACGCCCATCTTGCGCGCTTCTTCAATGTAGAACGGAAGACCATCTGTAGAAGTGATTTCGTTTGTAAGGTTCGCTGCCATGAACTCGGCAGGGTAATGCGCTTTGAGCCAGCCTGTGCGGTAAGCAAGAACCGAGTAAGCGGCAGCGTGAGACTTGTTAAATCCGTAGCCCGCAAACGGAATCATGATTTCAAAGATGTCGCCGGCGTGTTCTTCTGTGTGTCCGTTTTTAACGGCACCGGCAATAAACTCTTCCTTCTTTTTCATAAGAACGTCGAGTTTCTTTTTACCCATTGCACGACGGAGCATATCGGCACCACCAAGAGAGAAGCCAGAAATAATCTGGGCTACCTTCATAACCTGTTCCTGGTAAACCATAATACCGTAGGTTTCTTTCAAAAGGTCTTCGAGGGCTGGGTCTGGGTATTCAATCTTTTCCGGGTGCCATTTTCCTTCAATATATTTAGGAATATAAGCCAATGGACCCGGTCGGAAAAGCGCATTCAACGCTACAAGCTCTTCAATACAGCGCGGTTTACATTCACGCAAGATTTTCTGCATACCAGGAGATTCAAACTGGAATACTGCAACCGAGTCTCCGCGGTCAAAAAGGTCAAAGGTCTGTTCGTCGGTTTCACTTACGTTGGCGGTAATGAATTCCGGAGTTCCTTCCGGACGGTGTTTATTTATGATTGCTTCCGCATAGCGGATAAGCGAGAGGGTTTTGAGTCCAAGGTAGTCGAACTTTACGAGACCACAAGGCTCAATAATATCCATTGTATACTGAACACCAACTTCACCTGTTTTAGGATCCTTAAATACAGGAGCCCAGTCTGGAAGCGGAGTAAGACCAATTACCATTCCCGAAGCGTGAAGACCAGTGTTTCGCTTTACACCTTCAAGACGGAATGCAAGATCAAAAAGTTCCTGATAGCGTGGATCATCTTTGTATTTTATCAGCTGACCGCCATCTGGCATTTTTTCTGTAGGCTCACTGAATGCATCCTTGAGTTTTGCTTTAGGATTATCAGGAATACATTTTTTGAGTTCGTTTACTTCTGACAGTGGAATATTCAAAATACGGCCAACATCGGCAATACAGTTCTTTGGCTTTAGAGTACCAAAGGTAACGATGTGTCCAACGTTGGCGTCACCGTAAAGGTCGCGGGTATGCTGAATGATGTCCTGGCGATAGTCGAAGTCCATGTCGACGTCGAAATCCGGCATGGATACACGTTCTGGGTTTAAGAATCGCTCAAAGATCAATCCGTATCTGAACGGGTCGATATCGGTAATTGTCATGGCGTAGGCTACTAACGAACCCGCACCGGAACCTCGTCCCGGACCAATCGGAATATATGGTTTTGGACGTTTATTTACATTGTCATAAGTTGATTTGGACCAGTTGATGAATTCCCAAACGATAAGGAAGTAGCCGGAGAATCCCATTGTAAAGATGGTGTTCATTTCGTAGTCGGCACGTTCGCGGATTTCGGGAGTAATTTCCTTGTAGCGTTTTTTCAAACCTTCTTCTACAAGATATTTTACATAGTCGTTCTGGTCGCTCTGATAGTCGTCGCCGTGAGTACGGAACTCTTCAGGAAGTTCGAAGCGTGGAAGACATTCCTTAAGCTCTGGAGTTGAGTACTGCTTGATTGTAAGATTACACATGTTGGCAATCTTAATTGTATTGTCATAGGCTTCTGGACACTGAGGGAACAAAGCACGCATTTCGGCTTCTGTCTTGAAGTACCAGTTATCAAGATCCATGTCGCCGCCCATCTTTGCATGCTTTTCATGGAGCTGATTTTTGAATCCAATACAGCGTAAAGCATCCTGAGCAATGGCGTCTTCTTTTTCTACATAGTGAATATCGTTTGTAACAACAAGCGGAATGTCCAGTTTGTGAGCCAGAGCAATCAGTTTTTCTGCAACAACCTTCTGCTCGGGAATTCCGTGGTCCTGAAGTTCGATATAATAATGATCAGGACCAAATAGATTTTTATACTTAAGGGCAAGTTCTTCTGCTTCTGCGTCCATTCCTGCAAGAAGCATTTGAGGAAGTTCTCCCTGAATACATGCAGAGCAGCAGATAATTCCTTCGTGGTACTGTTCAAGAAGTTCAAAATCTATACGTGGTTTACCATAATAAAGTGCATTTTCATCACAAAAGGCGCGGCTGGAAAGCCAGCACATATTTTCATAGCCCTTCTGATTTTCGCAGAGAAGAATAAGGTGGAAGTAGTGTGCGTGACGGTCTCCTTCTTCTCCTTTATGGCTGTAAGGAACATCTTCTTTTTCATAATGGCTTCCGTAGGCAACATAAAATTCTTCACCTACAATCGGGTTGATTCCGTTTACATGGCAGAGCTTTTCAAAGTTGAGCGCACCGAACATGTTTCCGTGATCGGTGAGTGCAAGGGCTGGCATGTTAAGACTTTTTGCCTTTGCAACAAGCTTGTCGAGTGTGGCACAACTGTCCAAAAGAGAATAGTCAGAGTGTACATGAAGATGTACGAAATTTGAAACTGGCGTACCTTCTGGGGCAGCCGGAAATTCATGATAATCAGCCATTTTTTAATGCTCCCGGAGATTTTAGTATAACATAAAAGACAAAAAAAAACACGGCGCGCTGCCGTGTTTTTCTTAATAAAGGCGAGTCTTATTTACCGAGCTTAAACATATCAAGCTCTTTCATAAGTCCCTTGAGATTTTCCTGAGTGCTGTTTGTAGAAGCTGTTGTAATTGCAATAGCATCAGAAATCTGCTGAGAGAAGTCATTGATCTGATTCATGTTATCAGAAATAATTCTTGTTACTTCTGAAAGATTCTGCATTTCCTTGATAACCTGTTCACCACCAACGAGCATTTCTGCAGATCCATTCTTTACTTCTACAGTTGTGTCACTGATAGCGCGCATTGCTTCGAGAACCTGCTGGTTACCTGCAGTCTGTTCATCCATTGCGTTGGCAATAACAGTTTCCTGTTCACGAACCTTCTGAGAAAGCTCATAAATATTTTCGAATGCTGCCTGTACGTGATTGATATCAGTTGTAATTCCGGCAATAGCTTCAGAAAGAGAGCGGAGGTTTTCGTCGATAGCTTTACTCTGATCTCCAGACTGTTCAGCAAGTTTTCGGATTTCTTCAGCAACTACTGCGAATCCCTTACCAGCTTCACCTGCATGAGCAGACTCAATAGCGGCGTTCATAGCAAGGAGGTTTGTACGGCTTGCAATGCTCTGAATGATACTTGAAGCCTGGAGAATACCTGCTGACTGCTGGAGTACAGCATCTGCAGTTTTAACGGCTGTCTTAACCTGCTGCTGCCCTTTATCAGCTGCATCAGTAAGAGAGTTTACTACAACATTGTTCTTTTCAAGAATCTGTGAAACGCTGGCAATATTTGCAACCATCTCTTCTACAGCGGCAGAAGACTGTGTAACGCCTGCAGCCTGAGATTCAATAGAATTGTTAAGGGCACGAATATTACCCATAATCTGTTCGATAGAAGAGTTAGATTCTTCTACACCAGCAGACTGGTTTTCAATTTCCTGCTTCATGCTTGAAAGTGATTCAACAATATTTGCAACGTTTTCTTTTGTAAGATCCATGTTGTGAACAAGGTCATCAGACTGATTTGAAGTCTTTCTTGTTGAAACATCGATTTCGCGAAGCATATCTCTTGCCTGGTCTTTGAATGCATTGATTCCCTGAATAATGATACCAAGTTCACTTCGATGTGTTGGCCTACCATCTGCAACAGTATAATCTTTCTGAGAGAGTGCTGAGGTAATGGCTGCAATCTGCTTAAGACAATGAATAATATCTGCAACAAGAAGTAATGTAGCTACAGTAAAGTAAGCAACGCTATAAATCAGAATTGGAGTGATTCGTTTGTAAACAACTGAAGGACCTGCTGCAAGGTTTGCAGGGGTAAGAACAGAAATAATCAGGAATACACAACCAAGAAGCGCAAATGTAAGTGTAAGTACGTTTCTCTGAATGATATTAAGAGGAAGCTCTTTGTTATTAAAAGGAATAACATAGAGTTTTGGTTCAATAATACGAATATGAAGAATATAGAACAAAAGACTTACATCAAAAAGGGATCCGAGCATCAAAAGACTAAGGAAGATTCCTGGATTTCCACCATTAAATGCAGAAAGATGTATGCCATGATTTCGTACATAGATACCCATAACCTGTCCAATAAGAATCATGGAACCAACTGGTATTACAATATTAAAAAGGTCTACAAGTTTAAGCTGTTTATTGAACTTTTTAATTCCTTCTGGAGTAAGCTGTGCTTTCATGATTATATAGCGCAACAGAAATGTCATACATGCACCTGCAATTACGACAAGTGCAACCATTAAGTTGATTATTGGAGCTCCGAAAACAAGTCCAAAGTCATCCATGCTGAACAAACCAGTAATTAAAGCAACTGGTGTCATTACCATAAATGGTGTAGCATATAGAAGGAAAATCATTAAATATCCGTACCACGGAACATAGATGCCATTAGCGTAAGTTTTTTTTGAGCTCATAAAATCTCCTGTTTTTTTGTTAAAATTTTTATTAACAATAATCCTTTATATTATACGGCATGATTCAAAATAAGTTAAGAATTATTTTGACCAGCCTTTTTTCTTGCAGAGATAAATGGCTCATGATAAAATTATGTTATATCGAAAAGTTCAGACGTAAACTTGTGATTTAAGGATGGGGGGAGAGAATTTATTACGTCAGGTATTCTGGAGGATATTTGAGTGTTTTACTATAAAAAATCTCTTCTTTTAACCTTGTTTACAACACTATCAATATTCTGTATCTATTGTATTTCAGCTACTACAAATGGAAATTCCGGAATTCTGACGATGGGAAGTTTTACAATTCCGATTGTCTCTTTACAAGGTATTATTGCTGCCGTTAATGCTTTGTGCTGTATCATAATGGTATTTATAGATTTTAAGAAGGGCAGCAAAATTGCTTTTACGATAATGGGAGTATCTATTGCTCTTGCCCTGATTCCTATTTTTACCGTTCATTCTCTGGCACCACTTCCTGGAATTGTATCTAATATTGTTTCTCTTGTTTCAATAATCATCATTTATTCCTTCTATAAAAGATCATCAATGAACAGCCTTACAGATTTTATTACAGGCTTACCAAACAGACGTTATTATGTGAAAGAAGTAAATGAAAGACTCAGCGTAAAACAAACTTTTTATCTCGCAAGTATTGAGATAGAAGATTTTAAGAATATAAATGATGTATATGGAATTCGTGCTGCAGATTTTATTTTAGTTGATACTGCCAAAAAACTGAAAGGTAAGCTTGGTGAGAACGAAATGCTTTTCAGAATTACCGGCGGTCTTTTTGCAATGCTGCTGAATGAAAAAACTGTACCGGAAGAAAAACTAAAAAATGTAATCCGTTCTGAAGTCATGATGCTTCCCCCAAAAGAAGGTGAAGATCTGCTTGTAAAAAACAGTTGTATTGTTTCCCTTGCAGCAGGTATTGTTCATATTGGTTCAAATGATAATTACAAGGATTCTGCTTCTGTTATGCGTGATGCTGAAATTGCGCTGATGGAGGCCCGCAAGTTACAGAATCAAAAAATGTGTCTTTTTTCTGATTCATTAAAGAAACTGGATTTTGAACAGAAAGAAGCAGAGTTTCTTATAAAAGATGCAATGCAGAATAATTATTTCTACCTTGTATATCAGCCGCAGTTTACTACAAATGAAAAGAAACTCCGTGGTTTTGAAACTCTTATTCGTTGTAAAAAGCCGGACGGTTCAATAATTAGTCCTGCAAATTTTATTCCTGCTGCGGAAAAAACAAATCTAATCACTTCTATTGATGATTATGTTTTGCGCCGTGCTATGACAGAGTTTAAGCCTGTTGTTGTAAATGAAAAAAAAGATTTTGTTCTTTCAATAAATGTTTCGGCAAAGAATATTGGAACAGAAAATTTTGCACAGAAACTTAAACAGATTATTGATGAAATTCAGTTCCCTCCAGAAAATCTTGAAATTGAAATTACTGAATATTCTTTTGCAGAATCTATGGAGACTACGGTAGAAAATATCCTGTCGCTTAAGAGTCTTGGAGTTCAGATTGCCCTTGATGATTTTGGAACCGGTTATACTTCAATTGCTCAGCTTATGAAGCTGCCTGTAACTCTTTTGAAAATTGATAAGAGTCTTATTGATAATATTGAAACAGATCCTGTTATGTGTGACATGGTTGATTCTGTAATTTATATGGGCCATATCATGAATTGCGAAGTTATTTCAGAAGGTGTTGAAAATGAAAACCAACTTGAAATTCTGAAAGAGCACAAGTGTGATTTTATTCAGGGCTTTGTATGGGGTAAACCTCTGGATTTTGATTCTGCTGTCAGCTTGTGTAAGGATACAAAATAAATGAAATCCAGAGCCAGTTTCTCAAAACTATCAGTTTTAGTTATCTCTATTTTATTACTTGTTGTTAACGGCGCGCTTGGAACAATTTTAATTCTTCAGTCACGTAATGATTTACGCCAACAGATGCAGGGGCGTATGCTGGATATTTTGAATAGTGCAGCGTCTCTCCTTGATGGTGACGTGCTTGAAAAACTTCAGAAAGAAGATGAAGATACTCCTGAGTATCAGTATTCACTGGGAATTCTACGCGCCTTTCAGGATAACTTTAAACTTGATTATATTTATGGAATCCGGGATATGGGAAATAAACAGTTTTCGTTTACTATTGATCCTGCTCCTGTTGACCCGGGTGAATTTGGTGAGCCGATTGTTTATACAGATGCTCTTTATTCTGCAAGTCTTGGAATTGCGGCTTTTGATAAAGAACCGTATGAAGATAAATGGGGACGATTCTATAGTGCTTACGTTCCGGTTTTTAATTCCAAAGGAAAGGTTGGTGGAATAATTGCCGTTGATGCTGATGCAGACTGGTATGAAAAACGGCTAAGGGAACATATTATAACAGTTCTGATTATTTGTATTGTTTCGCTGCTAGCCGGTGGCATTATTGTATTTCTTGTAATCAGTAAATTACACAGACGGTTATCATTTATCAATATAGAGATGAATCTGCTTACGGAAGAAGTTGATGAGCTTGCTCATGCATTAAAAATAGCTTCCGGCCGTCGTTCTGATTCTTTTGAATATAATGATTCTTACAAACTGTATGAGGAGGATTCTCAGTCTTTAAAACGAGATGAATTTGAGGAACTGTATAATTGTTTGAAATATGTACGGAACGAACTTCAGCAGTATATTGATGATGCTCATAAAATGGCTTATACAGATGCTCTCACTGGAGCTGCAAATCGAAACGCTTATGTAGAGATTATTAAAGAACTTGATGCACAGCTGGCAGAAAGAGAACTTGATTTTTCTATTGCTGTTTTTGACATTAACGGACTTAAGCCTGCAAATGACAGTTTTGGCCATGACTATGGTGATATGCTGATTATTACAGCTTCTGATATTTTAAAAGACTTCGTTGGTTCAGAAAACCTTTACAGAATAGGTGGAGATGAATTTGCAGCTGTATTAGATATATCTGATGATAAAAAATTAGATAAAATTTTTAAGGCTATAGATTCTGCAGTTGCAGAAACAAATGAAAAAAATACAGAGTTTAATTCAGAGGCTCCTCTTGCCATATCAAAAGGATATGCAATTTATGCTTCTGGAAAAGATTCAGATGTGCAGTCGGTTTTCCGCCGTGCAGATGAACAAATGTATTCAGATAAAGCTGCCTATTATAAGAAGCATGACCGTCGCCACCGATAGCATATCTATTGAGACAACTCTTCAAAATCATTATAATCAATCATTACTTTCTATATTATTGATTTTTTGAAATAACGAGGTTTTTTATGAGTGAAGTAAGAGTTCGTTACGCACCTTCCCCAACTGGAATGCAGCACATTGGTGGTGTTCGCACTGCACTTTTTAATTATCTTTTTGCACGTTCACAAAACGGAAAATTTATCCTTCGTCTCGAAGATACAGACCGTACACGCTACGATGAAAAATATGTACAAAATCTTTACGATACAATGGCATGGCTTGGAATCGACTGGGATGAAGGCGGTTCAAAAGGCGGCGAATACGGTCCTTACGTTCAGAGCGAACGCTTTGAGCTTTACAAGAAATATGCTTATGAACTCGTAGAAAAGGGAGAGGCTTACTACTGTTTCTGTGATGCAGAACGCCTCGACCGTATCCGCAAGATTCAGACAGAAAATAAGATGGCTCCAGGTTATGACCGCAACTGCCGTCACCTTACTCCAGAAGAAGTAAAGGCTAATCTCGATGCAGGTAAGCCATACGTAATCCGTCTTAAGGTTCCAATGGAAGGAGAAACAAAATTCTCTGACCACCTTCTCGGCGATATCGTTTGGAAGAACGAAGATATTTCTCCAGATCCAGTTTTGCTTAAGTCTGATGGTTTCCCAACATATCACCTTGCAAATATTGTTGATGACCACTTTATGAAAATCAGCCACGTAATGCGCGCTCAGGAATGGATTCCTTCTACTCCACTGCATGTTCAGATGTACCGCGCTTTCGGCTGGGAGCATCCTGAGTTCTGTCACCTTCCAATGGTAAACGGTTCAGATGGAAAGAAACTTTCTAAGCGCCACGGTTCTACATCTTTGAACGAGTTCCGTGCCCGCGGTTATCTTCCACAGGCTATCGTAAATTACGTTGCTATGCTCGGTTGTTCTTACGAAGAAGGAAAAGAATTCTATACAATGGAAGAACTTGCAAAGGCATTTAAGCTTGAGCACCTCAATAAGGCACCGGCTGTATTCGACTACAAGAAGCTTGAATATTTCAACGCTAACTATATCCGCCAGCTCTCAACAGAAGAACTGTACAAATGGACTCTTCCATTTATTACAGGTACTGGCGATGCAACTCTCGAAATCAATCCTGAGAACCCACAGCCAAAACCAAATGTTGGTCCAGAGTTCTCTGGCGTTGCTCTTGGCGAAGACGGAAAGCCTTACTGCGTAGACAAGAGCATGAACATGAGTTCAGAAGATGTTGAAAAGACATTGATGGGACTTATGCCTCTTATCCAGGAACGTCTTAAGTTCCTTACAGAAGCTGCTGAAATGGTTCACTTTATGTTTACTGAGCCTGCAGTTCCTCCTGTAGAGCAGCTTGTTCCAAAGAAGATTGATGCAGCAAAGACTAAGGAAGTTCTTGAAGCAGCAAAAGATTTTGTTCACCAGTGCTTCAGCCTCGACCACGAAGGTGCAGAAGCTCTTGCTAAGTCTAAGGCAGAAGAGCTTGGAATTAAGCTTGGCGACTTTATGATGCCAATCCGAATGGCTGTAACCGGAAGCCGTGTTTCACCACCGCTCATCGGTTCAATCCTCGTTCTTGGCGAAGAGAAGTCTCTTGCCAGAATTGAGAAAGCTATCGCTACATTATAATTTTTTCAGGAAGGCAGTGCAGCCTTCCAGAATATCTTCATAAGTCTGGTCAAAGTTGCCTGTATACCATGGATCTGCAATGTCACGGCTCTTACCTGCAAAGGATAAGAGCCGTACTATTTTATGGTCAGTGTCTGGAGCCCACCAGCGGTTCATGTAATATTCGTTTTCGTCGTCCATTGCGACAAGATAATCAAACTCATCATAATCAGCATTTGTAATCTGACGGGCAGCACGGCGGCTGAATGGAATACCCATTTCGCGGAGTTTTGTGCGGGTGCCGTAGTGTATATCGTTTCCAATTTCTTCACGACTGGTAGCGGCTGATTCAATTAAGAATTCGTGCTCGCGGCCGGCGCGGCGTACCAGTTCTTTCATAACAAATTCTGCCATTGGAGAGCGGCAGATATTGCCGTGACATACAAATAAAATCTTAATCATAAAATATTTTCCTTAATCCAGTCTGCAACGCCATCTGCTTCGTTTGATTTACAAACTTCATCTGCGATTTTCTGAACTTCTGGAATTGCGTTTTTCATGGCAATTCCTTTTCCGCAGAGTTTTAGCATTCCGATGTCATTAAAATCATCGCCAAAGGCTGCAATCTGTGCGGGAGATATTTTTAAATGACTGCACAGTGCTTCTATAGCCTTTTCTTTTGTTGCACCCTTTTTACTGAGTTTATACCATGGAATATCAGAAAATGGAAGATAATCAATTTTGTCCAGACCAATGCTGGAAACGACCTTTTCAATTTTTTCCTTGTCCAGAGATTCAATACAAAGTTTCATGCAGGGGGCATTGAAATCAGAAAAATCATTGTACTCCCAGAATTTATCAGGAAGTTCTTCCTTTGAATTAGAATAAAGTCCAAACTCATTGTCTACAGAAAGAACTGCATCTGGTCCAAAGACCTTAAAAGTTGCGTCTATAAGAGTACGTATTTCTTCAACGGAGAACTCGCAGGAATAAATTTTTTCTCTGCAGGTTACAATGCCGCCGCCATTTGTAATAAGAATATCTGGAGAAAGCCCGTCCAGATATTTAATTGCATTTATTCCGGCACGTGAAGTACAGATGCCAAACAGCACACCTTTTTTCTGTGCCTCAGCAATCATAGCTTTTGAATAATCTGAAATTGATTTATCGTCGTGAAAAAGAGTTCCGTCCAGATCGGACAAGATGATAGATATATTTTCCATAATAAATTATGAAAGATTTTTTCGGTTTTGACAAGGTACAGAAGAGACTTAACTTCTTGTTTACGAAAGAAATATTAAATTTGTAATGCCTATAAACTGTGGTATAATTATATATATTAAGTGCGACTGTAGATGAGCAATCAATACAACACTGAAAAACCTAAAATTCTCCTTGTGGACAGCAATGCTGAAAATATAGCCTTGCTGAAAGAAATTATTTCATCTCAGTACACAGTTATAGATACTTCACCTGAAGATGTTTTTGAAATTCTTTCAAACGGTCTTTATGATATTGCTTCTGCAATTATTGATATTCGACTGGCCGCTCCTATTGTCAAAAAACTTCGTGGCTTTATTCCGACTGAAAAGATTCCAATTCTTATTAGTACAGATATAGAAAATTCAGATTTAGAAGCTGAATTATTAACACTCGAGGTTCTGGATTTTCTGAAAAAGCCTTATGATGAAAGACGTGTTTTAAATCGCCTTAAAACTGCCATAAAACTTGCAGAAGCAAATAAGGCTATTGATGAACTTGAGAGAGATGCACTTACCGGACTTTTGACAAGAAAGGCGTTTTTGCTTAAAACGGAACAGTTTATAGCTGCCAATCCGGAAAAAAAATATTCTTTAATTGCTTTTGATTTTGATAATTTCAAATCTTCTAACAGTTTGTATGGCGTAGAAAAATGTAATGAGTTTCTGGCGTTTACTGCAAGAGAAATGATGAAGGCTCTGCCTGAAGGAATTTCTGGCCGTTATGGTGGAGACCAGTATATTCTTTTCTTTGAATCAGAACATGATTTTGATATGCAGCGCCTTACACGCATAAGTAAACTGATTCTTGATAAAGCACCAATTCCTCATCAGATAGTTAAGATGGGAATTTATACTCCGATAGATGTTGAGATCCCTATTGTTATCTGCTGCGACAGAGCATTCCTTTCAATCAGTAGAATTAAAGGTAAGTATGGAAAAGACTATGCCTTTTTTGAAGATGAACTGCAGAGTCAGCTTTTGAATGAACAGCGTATTACAGAAACAATGGAGCGGGCTCTTGAAGAATGTCAGTTCCAGGTTTTTTATCAGCCGAAGCATGAAACAATAAGCGGGAATATTGCAGGAGCAGAAGCTCTTGTTCGCTGGAATCATCCTGAATATGGTTTTATGTCGCCGGGGCAGTTTATTCCGCTTTTTGAAAGAAATGGTTTTATTGTAAAACTAGACTGTTTTGTTCTTGAACAGGTTTGTAAAGATATTCAGAGATGGAAACAGGATGGACTTCCTCTGGTTCCGATTTCTGTTAATGTTTCCCGACGCGATTTTATAGAGTCCGGCTGTATTGATAAGCAATATCAGATTGTTGAAAAATATAATATAGACCACAGTCTTCTTCACATGGAAGTAACGGAGTCTCTTTATTCGGAAAATACAGATCTTATTATTTCTCAGGTTAAGAGAACTCAGGAAATGGGCTTTGTAATTGAGATGGATGATTTTGGTGCCGGTTATTCTTCTCTTGGCTCTCTCTCCACTTTTCCTTTGAATGTTCTGAAACTTGATATCAGCTTTGTACGAAATATTGTAAAAAATGAAATTGTAATTGAAAATATCATTAAAATGGCTCATCGCATGGGGCTTCTTGTAATTGCCGAAGGTGCCGAAACTGTAGAGCAGTTTAAGATTTTAAGAACACTTGGCTGTGATTACATACAGGGCTATTATTTTTCAAAGCCGCTTCCTGTAAAAGAATTTGAAGCATACCTGAAAAAATCTTCAGTCCTTTCCTGTGGAAATATCACACTCAGAGATTTTGCTAAAACCAGAACGTCTCTTAGCGAAGATATGCTGATGGCTGCGAATGAGGTTGCAGAAGGAATTCCTGGAGGATTCTTCTCTTATCATGCAGATGGCGGCCTGGAACTTATTTCCTTTAACAACGAACTTATCCGCATGTACGGATGTTCGACAGCTGAAGAATTCCGGGATTATGTAGGAAACTCGTTCTGTGGAATTGTTCATCCTGATGACTTTACCCGCGTGCAGAGAAGCATTGATATGCAAATTACAGAACATAACAATATTGATTATGTTGAATATAGGATAAAGGCAAAGGATGGTTCTGTAAAATACGTAAAGGATTATGGACGTTTCGTAAAGACAAAAAATTACGGTGATATTTTTTACGTATTCCTTAATGATATTACTCTGGAAGAAAGGGCAAAGGCAGATGCAGAGGCAGAACTTGTCCGAAAAATTGAATTACAGAGAACTGCAGACCTTGCTTCAAATGCAAACCGCGCAAAAAATATTTTCATGTACAATGTCTCACACAATATTCTCGAAGACATGCAGACAATGGTCGGTCTCACAAATGAAATCAAGAACAGCGTGAAAGACAACTCTGCGGCTCTTGCAAATATAAAGAAAATTGAAAAATCAGAAGAACATATGCTCAGCTTTATAAACAATGTTTATGAGCTTGCCCAGATGGAAAACGGTGATATCCAGCTGAATGAGGTTCCTATTGATATTACAAAGGCTATGGAAAAGACCTATGCCCTTATTGAAAAAGATGTAAATGAAAAAGGAATCGAAGTAGAATACTGGTCGGAAATTACTAATCCGTATATTTATCAGGATATTATGCATACAACAAATGTTGTAATGAACATCTTAATGAATGCAATAAAATATACTCCTGAAGGCGGAAAAATCCGTTTTGGACTCAGACAGGAACAGGCTGAAAATCCGAATGAATGTATTATAACTTTTATCTGTGAAGATACTGGAATTGGAATTTCACCGGAATTTATTCCTTATATCTGCAAGAGTTTTGCGCGGGAAGATAACGAGGTTAATGCCAGTATTCAGAGTGCAGGTCTTGGTTTGAGTATAGCTAAAACCCTGCTATATCTTATGAACGGAACAATTGATATTAAGAGTGAGATTGGAAAAGGAACCACCGTTACGACAAGACAGCCTCATCTCTATGCAAAAAAAGAAGAGGTTGAAAGATCAACCTCTCTTACAGGAAATGTTCATTTATAAACTGTAATTGCAGATTATAATCCGCGGGCCCACGCATAAGTGCTCAGATAAGGATCTGGACGTACGGGTGCTTCGGAAGAATACAACTCATCTATCTGACCTTTTTCATTGATCTTTCCAATACGGGTTATTTTATTCAGGTGCTGATTAGAGCCCTCGAGGGTTACCATTCCTTCTGGAGCGATATAGGTTAGCCCCTTAGCTGCAATTCTTACAGGTTCAACGTCAAAGGTTCCGGCTCTTGTGCATGCAGAAGCCCAGAGATTTACAGCAATATAGGCAGCCTCTTCAGGATCTCCTACAGCTTTATTCTGACCGAACTCTTTTTTGTAAGCAGAAACAAATCTTGTGTTTTTAGCTGATGCAGTTGATTCAAAATAGTTCCAGGCAACATAATGGCCTTTCAGCTTTTCAATTCCTATAGATTTTATTTCGCTGTCAGAAACAGAAAAACTCATTACAGGAATAGTGTCAGCATCTATACCAGAATATTTTAACTGAGAAAAGAAAGACTGGTTAGAATTTCCATTCAGGGTATTTATAATTATGTCTGGCTTTAGCTTCTGGATTTCCTTTATAACCTGAGAAAAATCTGCTTCATGCATTGGAACGTAAGTTTCTCCTACGCATGTTCCGCCATTGTTTTTGAGCTGAGCTTTAATTATTGCATTTGCAGTACGAGGGAAAATATAATCGCTTCCAAGAAGATATATTCGTTTTCCAATGTTTGTAATACAGTAATCAATTGCCGGAACTACCTGCTGGTTTGGAGCAGCTCCCATATACATGATGTTAGGGCTTGCTTCAAAGCCTTCGTATTGAACCGGATACCAGAGAAGACCGTAATCTTCTTCTACAACTTTTTTGACAGCCTTGCGGGAATCAGAAGTCCAGCAGCCAAAGATAGTTGCTACCTTATCTTCCTCAAGAAGTTTACGTGCTTTTTCTGCAAACATGCGGGGATTACTTTTGCCGTCTTCTTCTACTATTTTTATCTGACAGCCAAGTACACCACCAGCTTCATTCAATTCCTTTATTGCAAGAAGTTCTGCATCTCTAACTCCCACTTCACTTATAGACATAGTACCTGTGAGGGAGTGCAGAATACCAACCTTAACATATTTCTTTTTAGGTTTCTTGCAGGAAACGAGTGTTAAAATACACAAAATAGAGGCAGAGACAATAACTGCCCGAGTAAAATATCTTTTCATATCTCTCCTATCCTAAATCTATAAAACGTCGTAAGTTTTCATTTTGCCTTTGCCTTTTACCTGGCATTCAATAGGCTCACTGAATTTTAAATCCTTTTGATCACTAAGATGTTCTTTCAAATCTTCTGTAATTCTTATTCCACCCGGGTTTGCTGCTGTTTCCATTCGGCTTGCAACGTTTACTGTATTTCCCCAGACATCATAAATAAACTTATGAGTTCCAATTACTCCTGCTGTTACAGGGCCGCAGTTAAGACCGATTCGAATCTGGAATTTAATATCTGCTGTTTCATTGTATTCTGCAAGGTCTCTCAGCATGCCTTTTGCAAACTCAATCATTATTCGTGCATGATTTTCATTTGCTTCAGGAACACCACAGGCAGCCATGTAAGCATCTCCAATGGTTTTGATTTTTTCGACACCCATATCTTTTGCACGTTCATCAAAACGGGTAAACAGATTGTTGAGAGCCTTTACAATTTCTTTAGCGTTATGTCCGCTGGAAACTTTTGTAAATCCGACAATATCAGAGAAGAGCAGTGTAACGTTCTCAAAGTCTTCACCAAAAGATTTGTCGCCGGTTGTTTCCTTAAGCTTGTCAGCAATTTTATCAGGAAGAATAGAACGCAAAAGTTTATCTGATTTATCCTTTTCGATTTCAAGGTCAACGGTACGCGCCTGAACAAGAGCTTCAAGCCGGATGTTTTCCATTTTGATTCTGTGTTCGCGAATCAAAAAGTAAGCAATTCCTGTACCTGCCAGTAACGAGAACAGAACAACC
The DNA here is from genome assembly GCF_036492245.1 of Treponema bryantii. Taxonomy (NCBI): domain Bacteria; kingdom Pseudomonadati; phylum Spirochaetota; class Spirochaetia; order Treponematales; family Treponemataceae; genus Treponema; species Treponema bryantii. Next base: position 590,375 of record NZ_AP025286.1, read on the forward strand.
CAGAAAATAGGACGCTGCCATATATATGGCTTTTGATAGAAGAACATCATTTCGTCGTTATTTGACTGAAGACCGTTTCCGTTTATTGCATATACTAGGAAGGAATGTTTTCCAGGAGCAAGGTTTGTGTAAGAAACAACGCGTTCAGAACTTGGAATTGTATAATCCTTATCAAAGCCAGTGAGCATGTGTGAGAAGGTTAAACGCTCAGGCGCATCAAAACTGATTCCTGTGTATTTAATGTCAATTCTCTTTGTGCCTGGTTTCAGAACAATAAGTTCGCCGGTATTTTGATGAGTTACTGAATCAATAGTAATTGTTTCAATCTGAACCAGAGGAAGTATTGTACTCTTTCGGATTTTCTGAGGATCGTAAACTGCTATTCCATCTACAAGAGGAATCCACAGTCTGCCCATGCTGTCTATGATGGCACGGGCTGTAGAGGTTGCTCCGTCAGAATCAAGACCATCATTCCTGTTGTAATATTTTGTCGTAAGGCTCTGACGTTTACCTTCAAAAAGCTCTTCAATTTCTGTCATTGAAAGAGATGCAAGACCATGATTATTTGTTATCCATGCATCATTTGAAGCATCAAACATAATCTGGAAAATTGAGTTTGTGCCAATTCCGTTTTCAGAGTTTATAGTATTACATTCAAGTCTACTGATTCTTGTAGTGTCAAAATCTTTTATACGTGTAATTCCACTTCCGGTACAAACCCAGAAGTTTCCATTTGCATCCTGATTGATTTTGAAAATTACATTTCCTGCAATTCCATCTGCTGAGGTGAGGTGTGAGAAAACCTTTTCATTTTTCAACAGAAAGATACCGCCGCCGTCTGTGCCAACCCAGACAATTCCGTGAGTATCCTTGTAAATTGCCATTACATATTCTGTGTCGAGATCTCCGGTATTCTGTTTAAGGGAAACAATACTGCCATCTTTGTGAATGATGCTGAGTCCTGTTGTAGTACCAACGTAGTATTCATCCTTATCAGTTTCGATTGCAACACGGACTTTGTTTCCTGCAAGGCCATTGTCGGAATCCCAGCTTTTAATTGTTTTTCCATCATAGATGAGTTGAGCAGGTTTTGTATAACAGCTGACAAGAATTTTTCCATCTGTGGTTGCTTCTACGTGACGAACACGAAGGTCTTTTGTATATCGCGTGAGTGTGTTTTCTACAGGTTCATCATTTTCATAACACAGTAGTCCCTTGTCTGTTGCTGCCCAGATTTTTCCATCAGGAGCTTCTACAATACTGTTCACAGTTTTACCAAGGCGGTGCATTATGAATTTACCGTGAGTCATTTTTCCAATACCGTTTCGGTCTGTAGCAAACCAGATATTGTCTTCACGGTCCTGAATGATTCTGTTGATATTTGAATCGGTAAGTTCAGGTGCTCCCTTGTATTCTTCGAATTTGTTATTTGCATAAACGACAAGACCATGCTCTGTACCAAACCAGATTACATCATTGTCATCTTCAAGAATGGTACAAGTTGGCGTGTGGTCAAGCAGTGTATCTGTTTTTAAAAGAGTAACCTTGTTGTTGTGCATTGTGGCAATGCCTTTGTCTCCAAGACCAACCCAGAAAGTTCCTTTATGATCCTGGTAAATTGCCGTTGCAAAATAGGTTGAATATTTTTCGAATTCTTCACGAGGTTTAAAAACTCCATCTTCACAGAGGAAGAGTCCGTTTTCATTAGAGGTCGTAAGCCAGATTCGTCCGTGGTCATCGCAGAAAAGATTTGATGCGATTACACCGTTTGCTGTGGTTCCGGCTCCGAACTGAGGATTTATAAGTTTTCCGTCTGGAGTAATGTAAACTACACCGCTGGCTGTTCCAACCCAGATGTTTCCAATGGTATCTTCGCAAAGAGCACGAACTGAATTATTAGGCAGACCGTTTTCAATTTTATAAGTCTTATTGCCCGCATCAGATATTCTGTGAAGTCCTTCATCATTAGAGCCAACCCATATATCTCCCCGGCTGTCCTGTATAATAGTTCTCGCAGAAACAAAATCGTATTCTTTGTTTGAAATTCGGTTCAGTGTAGTGAACTCAACTCCGTCAAATTTAACAAGTCCTTCGTATGTTCCTATGTCTATATAACCGTCTCTCGTCTGATAAATGTCATTTGCAGTAGTCCCCGAAAGTCCTCCAAACTCACTCCAAGACTGATAAACATAATTATCAAAGAAACTGCTTTGTGAGAAACATGAAAAAGAAAATGTTAGAATTATTATAGAAAAAACTAACTTTTTCATAATAAATATTATCTGCCCAAAATTATATAAAAGCAAATTTTTTCAAAATACTATTCTTATTAAAATCATGAATAACACTAATTTATTAGTGGAAATATTCTAAATATAGGTCTATAATATAGTATTATGTCAGAAGAGATTTTATCATTAATTAAAAGTGGCAAACAGGAAAAAACAACTGAACATAAAATTGAAAAGAAAACAACCTGGCTTATTTTTACAATCGGAAATCAGGCAGATGGTAACAATCAATATGCAATTCCAGCTGAAATTGTAAAAGAAATTCTGCGTGATGCAACAGTCTTTCCTCTTCCTTTTGTTCCTCCCTATGTAAATGGTGTCCTTAACAGATACGGTGATCCTTATGTTGTAATTGATTCCGCCGTACTTGAAGGAAAAGAACCTCAAAAATCGCTTCTTTTTATCGTTATGAATGATGAAAGTCATACCTGTCTTCGAATTACAGATGTAAAAGACTTTTTTACTGCCTCAGAAAAAGATGTAGTAAAATTTTCAGAAGCAGAACTTTCTGATTTTTATGATGGCACCCTTAACATAAATGGGCAGGAAGTATTTGTACTGAACGTTCAGTCAATTATAGAGAAAGTAGGAAAAGAAATTGCCGCAGCCTGATAGATTTATTAGCATTGCTTATCAACAGATAGACTTTTTGATACCAAATGACTGTGTGGCTTCTTCAGTTGGTGTAAAAGACCTTGATATGAAGCAGATTCAGGGTACAGAAAGCGGTATCTATGATTTTGATGAAGTAGCTTCAGTTTTTATGCAGTCTCCTCACGAATCAGAAATTAAAACAATGATTGTATTGAAATCTGAGGATGCTGAAAATCCGCTTAATCATATTTCCATCATCACTACACAGGAATGTAAGGTCTGTACAATTCCATTAAGTGAATTGTCTCTTTTTTCTGATTTTTATGCAGAACAGTTTAAGAAATTTGGTGTACTTGCCTGTGGCTTTAAGGATGAGAAACTGCGGATTCTGTTAGATGTGTATAAGACAATTCATTATATGACTGATAACGAACTGGAGGAATTATGATTCGTGTTCTTGTGGCTGGCTCTTCTGCCGTTGTTCGTTCTGTATTAAAAGAAATAATTCTCAAAACCGCAAAACTTGAGTGGGTCGGAGAAGCTGCTTCTTATGGTGCTCTTAAAGATGGCCTGTCACAACAGAATCCCGATATCGTAATTTCAGATAAAAATCTTTTTGATTCAGAAAGACCAAGCACACTTTCAGATTACAGCCATACAACACAAGTTCCTGCAATTATTTATTATACTCCAGATGCAAAACCTTATTTTACTCCGCAGAATATAAAGTTCGTTGAGATGCCGGAGTTTATAAATTTTTCTACTTCAAAAATTTCAGAATATGCTGAATATCTTGAGCAGCTGATTATGGATGTAAAATGTTCAGTGGTTTTTGGAAATCATCCTTCTGCCTTAAATTCTTCTTTGAACGAAGATGGAAGTATTTCACAAGCTTTACAGGTAGTTTCAAAGAATTATAAGGGCCGTAAATTTAAGGCTGTACTTGTTGGCGTTTCAACAGGAGGTCCTGGTGCGCTTCTTGAATTCCTTAAGGGAATAGGAAAAAACTTTCCGCTTCCAATTATTATTACGCAGCATATAGATTCATTCTTTGATAAAAATCTTATAACCTGGTTAGGCTCAGAATCTACAATTCCAGTTCACCTTGCAGAAAATAATGTCAGACCATTGCCTGGACATGTTTATTTTGCACCTTCAGATGTTCACATTACTTTTGTTGCATATCCGGAAAACACTTTTAATATCATTTTGAATCATGATGCGCCGGTTAATTTCCTTCGTCCGTCAGTAGATAAAATGTTTGAAAGTGCTGCCAGAGTTTTAGGCGCAGATTGTATTGCCGTAGTGCTTACAGGAATGGGAGCAGATGGCGCAAAAGAATGTCTGCATCTTAAACAGATTGGTGCTTATACAATCACACAGGATAAAGCTTCCAGCGTAATTTATGGAATGCCAAAGGCCGCTTATGAAATGGGCGGTTCATGCGAAGTGCTTCCACTGAATCAGATACCACAGCGATTATGGAGTCTTGTATGAACGAACTGATTGAATTGTTAAATTCCAAGATTCTCGTTTATTCAGGTATCTACGTTGCTAAATCGCAGCAGCAGACTCTCATTTCGCATATAGAAAAGAAAGCCTCTGTTCGTGGAATAACTCCAATGGAATTCTGCCGCAGCCTTGTTCCTCATACTCCAGATTTTGATGAAGTAATAAATCTCGTTACAGTAAATGAAACATATTTCTTCCGCGAGGAACGACAGTTTGATTATCTGAAAAAAGAAATATTCCCAAAGTACATGGGAAAAAATCTTACAATCTGGACCTGCTGTTGTTCGACTGGAGAAGAACCGATTTCTCTTCTGGCACTCGCACTTTCTATGAATGTGAATCTGACAATTTACGCATCTGATATTGATGATAACGCTCTGGCTGCAATTAAAAGAGGCCGCTATTCTTCATTCTCACTTCGTTCTGACGGTCAGAAATATCACAAGCTTTTAGAACCATTCTCAACAAGAACTGAAACGGAAATAATTTTTAACCGCGATTTTCTTTATCGTATCCAGACTTTTAAGTTTAATCTTATTCAGGATGGACTTGATAAACTGCCGTTCTTTGAGAATGTAGATATTCTCTTTATGAGAAATGTTTTCATTTATTTTGATAAGGAGACAAGAATCCTTGTTACTAAAAAAGTTACTGAACGTCTTAAGAATGACGGCAGACTTTTCTTTTCAATGAACGAAATCGGCTCAATTGATAATACAGTAATTCCTGACAATTTTTACAAAACTAATACAGGTGATGTTTACTATTTTGTGAAAAATCAAAATGCAAAACGAGCAGACCCGGCAGGAACTCCAATAGACCGCTGCCTTAAAAAGAAGGAATCTGAACGTAAAAAAGAAAAGATTCAGAATGCGGTTCAAAAAGTTAAGATTCAGAAATTTGCAGAAACAAATAATAACCTTCGAGAAGCAAAGGCTGCTCTTGATGCAGTTTCAAAAGGCAGTTCTTTTGACGTAAAGAAAGTTTATGAAGATGTCTGCACAGAAATAACCCGCGGTGATTTTGCTAAGGCCCGTGCCATCGCCCGCACAATTTCCGGAAAAGATACAAAAAAATATTCGTACTTTATGCAGGGCTATGTTGAGTATCATGCAGACAACCGTGCAGATGCAGAAACTTTTTTTGCAAATGCCGAAAGTATTTCTCCAGATTTCTGGCCGGCCTTTTTCTATCACGGAATGGTGCTGCGGGATCTTGGCCGTACTGCACCGGCGCTCAACTGTTTTTCAAAATGCAAGGAGTTGATTTCCTCTTCTGGAAACGATGTTCCTTATGACTTTACGCTGGATTCCTTTAGTCCGGCTTACATATATTCGCTTTGCGATACTTTTTCTATGGGAGGAGGGCAGTAAATGAATCTTGATAAAAACCTGTTTAAGACAGACTATATTTCCGAAGCTCGTGAGATTCTTGACTCTCTTGATGATATTGCAATTCTTGCATCAAAAGAAAAAAGAAATACAGGTTGCTTAAAGGAAATTCTCCGCCTTCTGCATACGCTGAAGGGGTCTTCCCGTATGATGGAATATGTTCAGATTGAAAAGGTTATTAACCATCTGGAAACTGTTTTTAAAAATATCCAGAGCAACCAGACTGAAATTCCAAATAAAATAATTCAGCTTTTAATGGGCGTAAACAATCTGCTGCATAAGGTAATTGATAGTATTGAAGATGGCGCAGACGGCACTTTTGAACAGTATGAAGATGTGCTTAATAATATCGACCAGTCAATGGAGGGAGATGATTTTAATACTGATTTCTCGGTGAAGCAGGCTGAGTCGGAGAGCGTTGAGAACTCTGATGCTTCTGGGGATGAGCAGGTGAATGAAGAGAACTCGGAGTTCTTCCACGATTCTCAGACAATCAAAGTTCAGATTTCGCAGATTGATTCAATCCTCCAGTCTCTCGACAAACTTATTATGCGTCAGATAAAACTCAAGAACGAGATTGAGGTTTTAAAAGGAAAGAGTGAAGCTTCTGAATTCCAGGAGTTCCAGGAGCTTTCAGAAAATATTTCCGTTCTCGAAAATCAGAGTGTAGATATTCAGAAAAATATCATCTCGCTTCGTATGCTTCCGTTTGATATGATTCTGCGCCCTATTAAGCGTTCAATTGTAGCTGAAGCATTAAAGACCGGAAAAAATATTGAGTTTGATATTCCGCAGTCAGAAATCACAATAGATAAATTTATTCTGGAAAAGCTTCCTGCAATTTTGATTCACCTTGTACGAAACTCAATTGACCATGGAATTGAATCGCCGGAGGAACGTAAAAAACTTGGTAAGCCTGAGATGGGAACAATATCTATTTCTGTAAGCCAGGTTTCCAACAGAATCTTTGTAAATGTAAAAGATGACGGTCACGGAATTGATTATGAAAAAATCCGTGCGAAAGCTCTTCGTCTTTTTCCTGAACGCGAGGCTGAGATTCTTTCTGCAGATTCTACAGACCTGCTGCAGTTTATATTTGCTTCGGGCTTTTCAACAAAAGATGAACAGACAGAACTTTCTGGGCGCGGTATTGGTCTTGATGTTGTGCGAACAGAAATGGATAAACTTAAGGGAAAAATTACAGTTTATTCGGAGCTTAATAAGGGAACTGATTTTGAACTTTCTCTTCCGGCTTCTCTTGCTACACAGGATGGACTTTTTGTTTCTGTTTCAGACAGTTCATATCTGATTCTTTCTCATTACATCAAAGAGATTCTCACGATAAATAAAGCTGATTTCTTGCAGCTTCAGCACGGTCCGGTTTTGAATATTCATAATGAGCTGGTTCCGATTTTTGATTTTGATATTATCAATAATAATTCAATCAAGAGAACAAATACAAAGACAGAGGTGTCTGTTGTCATTCTTGAATATCTGAATAAAAAGATTGGAATTATGGTAGATAAGATTCTGCACTATGGTACTGTCGTAATTAAGCCTGTACCACCTCTGCTCAAGGATTTTAATGCGCTTCAGGGTGTTGTGTTCGATGAGAACTACCGCATCATTCCGGTTCTGAATATTCCAGATACAATCCGCCGCTTCAAGGTTGTAAACGTTTACGATATTAAGAATCTTGAAGTTCGCAAAATGCCGAAGATTTATTCTGTACTTGTTGTTGATGATTCTCATACAACCCGCCATATCGAACAGATTATTCTAGAAGCAGAAAACTATAATGTTTCTACAGCAGTTGATGGAATTGATGCTCTTGAAAAAATGAAGCAGCACAAATTTGATCTTGTTGTAACTGATGTAAAAATGCCTCGTATGGACGGATTTGTCCTTCTTCATAATATGCGGCATAAAGAAGAATTTAAAAATATTCCGGTTATTATGGTTTCCTCTGTGTTCGAAAGTGACACTCTGGATAAGGCAAAGAATCTTGGTGCACAGGGCTATATTGTAAAATCTGATTTTGAACGCGAAAGCCTTACTGCAAAGGTAAAGGAGCTGCTGCATGAGTAAGGTTCTTGTTGCTGTCCCATCAAAAATACTTTCCAAGGTAATTTGTATGGAACTCAAAAAACTTGGGTATGAGACGGAAGTTTTTTCAGACGGATATTCTGCATTCAAACAGATTGTTCATGAGTCGCCGGATCTTATAATTGCGGATAAAGAACTTCCTGAAATTAACGGTATTGAACTTTGTCACATTCTTAAGACCGGTTCTCCAAAAAGCGCCCTGCCTTTTGTTCTTGTTTCTGTAGATGATTCTGTTTTTGATTTCTGGAATACTGCAAGAGAAGCTAACCGGGTTGTGCTTGTAAAAAATGATAATATTGAAGTTCTCGTAGACACCGTTAAGGAACTGCTCGGAAACGGATATGTAGAGGTTCAGGATTTTTTTACAAAAGATGATGCAGAACAGAAAGAAACTGAAACTTCAGATAAATCAGAAGAAGAAACACTTGCCTCGTGGGTTGTCACAGCAATGGCTAACAGTGATTTCTTTTTTAATATGACTCAAAATGTAATTCAGTTATATTCTGCTGTAAAAGAAATTGATTTCCTTGTAGAGCAGATTTTCAGAATGCTTTACAGTGCCTGTGCATTTGATGCTGCTGCCCTGATACTGGATAGTCATCCTGCTAAAGTATATATAACCGGAACGGAATTTTTTGATGTATCTATTGGAGATGAATTCTGGAATATCTGTAAGGTTGAGTATGAGCAGCAGGCTAAAAAGAATCATACAATTACTTATGAAGAAAAGTATTTTGAAAATATTCTTCTGACTCATCCATCAAGAGAGAAATTTGAATCTTACCGTTCTTTTACATTAAAAAGCGAAAAAGACTTTATTGGAACACTTCATATTGCTTCTACACAGAAGAAACTCTTTAATTACAAGATTCAGTCTTCAATAGATTTTATAACACCAGCTTTGTCAAATATTCTGCAGGAAGCAATCAGATGCTTTGAACTTACCCAGCAGGAATCAAAGCTTCGGGCTGCCTTTTCAAAGTTTGTCCCGGCAGAAGTAATCAGCGACTTTTTGAGTTCAGGTGAAAATCAGGAGCTTGCAAATCAGAATGAAAAACGAAATGTAGTAGTCCTTCTTTGTGATATTCGAAGCTTTACTTCAATCAGTGAAATCAACAAACCAGAAAATGTCGTAAACTTTTTGAATACTTATTTTACCTACATGGTAAATATAGTAAAAAAGTACGGTGGTACAGTAGATAAGTTTATTGGTGATGCCATCATGGTTTTGTTCGGTGCACCAATCAGTTACAACGATAATGCAAGGCGTGCAGTTCAGGCTGCAATTGAAATGTATTCTCAGCTGGATGCAATTCCGGTTAATCAGCTTAAGTTTCCTGAAGGAGTTAAACTTGATATTGGAATTGGTATTCATTCTGGAGATGTTATTGTAGGTCAGATTGGTAGTGCGGATAAAACAAACTATACAGTAATCGGTGATACAGTAAACCTTGCATCGCGTCTTGAAGGTCTTACAAAGTTATATGGCGCAAAGATTGTAATTTCTCAGGCAGTACGGGATGAACTTGGAGATTCAATGAATGTGTTGCTTCTGGACTCTGTAAAAGTAAAAGGTAAAAAAGAAGCTGTTTTTGTTTATCGTGTAGATGAAAAACCGCTGCCAGAAGATTTTACAGATGCCTATGAAAAGGGCTTTAAATCATACAATGAAGGAGCATTTACACTTGCAATTCCTTATTTTGAAGCAGCAGTAAATATTCTGCCGGACAATAAGGCTGCAAGACTTATGCTTGAACGTTGTGAAGAATTCTCAGTGAATAAACCAGATAATTGGGATGGCGCAATTGCGCTTACATCAAAATAAAAAAGAGGTGGATATGAATATAAAAGAAGAATTCACGCAAAAGAAAACCGTCATGGAAAAAGACATCAATTTTGGAGCAGAGGTTACCAAACGGGTAGTTCTTTCCAATATGTGTTTTGAAATCCTGACTATGGCTGCCTGTATTTCGATGGGAATCGGAGAGCTCCGGATTATCAAGCTGCCGTCAATAATTGGACTGGGAGTCCTTATTTGTATGGCACTTCATGCTTTAGCTCTTGTGATGGGCATTGTACTTGTAACACAGGCAATTACTGAAGATTTGTCTTCATTCTATTATTATGATTCGACTGAAAAAGAACGAACAAAACTTATGAAGCAGTTGATGGGAATGCCTGCAAGAATTGGAGTTGTAGTATTCATCTTCTTTATAGTCTGCGGTTCTATCTGGATTTCTTTGTTTTCTGGAATTGCACATCTGAGTCTTAATACAGTAATTCTTGTTTCCTGCATGCTTTTCCTTGGTGCGTATTGTGCTACAGTTCATGCTATTACGGGAATTACTCAGAAAATCTGTTCTAAGCATGCTGCAGAAATTGTTCGAAAAGGTGTATCAAAAATTGAGGTTGAAAAGAGACACTATTTTGGTATGAACTCTTCAACCATCACTGTAATTCATATTTTTGCTCCGATTTTAATAATTGGTATATTGTTCTTTATTCTTGCCTGGCGAACCTATGCTTCTTATACAGCAACAAAACTTGTATTCTTCCATCTTATTGTTTTTGGAGGACTCAGCCTTATAGCTTATCTGTATTATTCAGGAACTCTCTTCAGACGAATGATGCGCTCAATTAATAACATGCATGATCTGATGAGTGGAATAAATAAAGAAAATCTTCGTAAGGTAAAATTTGAAAAAACTGACCTCTCAAATGAGTTTATGTACAATGTTTACCTGCTCAACACAATTGTAGAGATTCTTCAGAAAATCCTGAAGCAGAGTCAGAAAATCAGTATGGATGTAATTGAGTCAAGTAATGAACTCTCTGTTATTTCCCGTGAGACTGCCGTTACCTCTCTTGAACAGAACTCTGGTGTTAAGGAACTTCTTTCTGCAATGGAAGAAACAGACTCTCTTTCAAAGAACATTGCAGAAAAAATTGGTGAGGTTTCTCTGGTTGCTAAAAAGACAACAGAAAATATTGTAGATGGTTTCAGTATCCTCAAGCAGAACATGCAGAAGCTTGATGAAATTAAAGCTGCAAATGATATTACAGTAGATGGAATTAAGATTCTTACAGAAAAGATTACCGGTATTTCAGATATTGCAAGAATCATCAATGGTATTGCAGATCAGACAAATATCATTGCATTTAATGCTGAAATTGAAGCTTCCAGTGCCGGTGATGTAGGTGAGAACTTTGCGCTTGTAGCAAATGAAATCCGCCGTCTCACAAACAACACAATTCAGTCTACAAATGAAATCCGTAAGCGAATTATTGAAATACAGCATTCTTCAGATGCACTGCTTATTTCTTCTCAGAATGGCTGTAACAAGATTCTTGATGGAACTCAGATAATCACAGAGTTGAATACACGCTTTGAAGAGCTCCAGCATTCATCAGAAACAATGGACTATGCATCAGAAGATATTAAAAAGATTATTGAGCAGCAGACAGCTTCTTTTGCACAGATTGTTATTACCCTGCGTCAGATTGCAGAAGCAGCAGAAACCTTCTCAACATCAACGCAGAAAATCAGTGATTCGGCACAGAACCTCTGCCTTATTTCAGACAGCCTGAAGAAGCTTCAGCCAGAGGAAGCAATTACCGAATTAGAAAACGCTGGTACAGCAAGTGAGGTGAAATAATGAAACAGAACGAAAAGTATTTATCACTCGAAAGAAGAATTTTGCGTGCAAGTCATATCCCTGATATTGCCTGTGGTTTAGTACTTCTTTTGTATACAGTTTTTATTTTGAATCTTAAATTCTCAACTCACTATCCGTTAATTATTACCGTTGCACTTGGTGTTTTGTTTGCACAGTTTGTATGTTCAACTGTTACAAATCATATGTTCATGGGTAAGGTTTCAAAGAGAATTGAAATCTGGGAAAATGAAGAAATGACAAAGGAAGAGCGAACAAAACTTTTCCTTGATTTGCATAAACTTCCAAAAAAGAAATCTCTTGAAACTACTTCTTATTTCGTTGTGTGTGCCATTGCACTTGCAGCTGCCTATCATTTTATTTATAGAGTAAATCTCAGTATAAATATCGTTAGTCTTTGCAGCTGTTTCCTCGGTGCATACGTAGCAGGTCTTCTTGCTCTTGCAAACACACGCGGAATTTGTAATGAATATGCCTGTCGTATTGTTGAAGAAGGTATTGATGAAAAGATTCTGAACAAGAAATCTTATTTTGGAGTTTCATATCACAGAACCTTTGCTCTTTACTGTACAATCCCAGTCGTATGGGGAATTGTTTTAGCAATGATGCTCTTTTATGTGTATTATTACAATAACGTTCCTTCTGCATCTGCCGGTTTCCTTCCTGCTGATGCTTACGGACTTGGCTTACGTAAGGTTCAGCTTTCAAGAATTGGCGTTGTTCTTGCAATAAATACAATTGTCGGAATCGTTTCGGTTTATTCCTTTCTGAACAGTATTCTTATTTCTTCTGATAAACTTCAGAACGCAATGCTTCATATCATCAAAAATGATATTTTTACAGTAAAGCTTGTTCCAACTGATTTTGAATCAGAAGTTTCTTACAACCTGTATCTTATCAATCAGATTGTACTTTTGTTCCGTTCAATTTTGAATGATGTACACGAGATTGGTAATACAATGATTGAGCCTATTGAAGGGCTTACAGAAATTGCTCAGTCTACAGCATCAACCTCTCTTGAACAGTCTACTGGTGTAAAAGAGATTCTTGCCACAATGGAAGATACAGACCGCCAGACACGTAACATTGTTGAAAAGATTGCAGATGTAACAACCGTTGCAGAAGGAACTGAAAACAATGTAGATGCCGGTTTTGAAACCCTTCAGTCTAACCTTGATAAGATGACAGAAATTACAGATGCTAACGTTTCAACAATTTCCGGAATCCGTGAGCTTGGTGAAAAAATCGGAAGCATCTGGGAAATCGTAAAAATCATTAACGATATTGCAGATCAGACTCGTATCATCGCTTTCAATGCTGAGCTTGAAGCTTCAAGTGCCGGTGACAGCGGAAAGAACTTCCATATTGTTGCTAATGAAGTACGCCGTCTTGCAGCAGGAATTACAAATTCTGTTGATCAGATTAAAGACAGAATTACAGAAATTCAGCACTCCTCTGATAACCTGATTATTACTTCTGAGTCTGGAACAGAAAAGATTCGCGAAGGTCTTGAGCTCTCAGAAAAACTTAAGGAGAAGTTCAACGATATTCAGAGTTCTTCAGAAATTACAGTAGAGTCTGCAAATCAGATTAAGGAAATCATTAATCAGCAGTCTACTTCGTTCGATCAGATTGTTGCAACCGTACGTCAGATTTCTTCGGGAATCGAAAACTTTTCTAATTCTACAGGAACTGTTAATAATACTGCACAGAAGCTTAAAGAGGCTGCAAATCTTCTTGAAAATCTTCATGTTCAGATTATTGAAGAGTAACGTAAGATTAGTATAATATTACCGTATGGATAAACAAGAAAATAAAAAGAAGAAGCTTCCTCTTGGAGTGAGGCTTCTTCTGCTGCCTTTTAAACTACTGCTGGTGCTGCTTATTGTAGTGCTGGTATGGTTTACCTTCTGCTATTTTGACAGAGTAAAATCAACAGATGCACTCCCGCCTGAATATGCAGTTTATTTAAGAACCGATTCTATATGGGACACAGCAGAACCTTTGCTGGATCTTGATGCAACTCTTATTGCAATGACCAGTCCTGAATTACAGAAATACCGCGATACTTTTCTTAAAGTAAAAAGTTCCAGACTGAGAAAGAGTTTCTTTGTACGAACAGCCCTAAAAAGAAGACTTGATGCCGCAGTATACGACGGTAGTGCAATTGGTATTCTTGATGCGGGGGTTCTGTCTGGTGCAGTAAGAATTGTGCCTTATGCTATTCCGCGTATTAAAAAACTTTCTGGATTGCTTGAGCTTTCTTCTAATCAGTATGGAAATTACTATCAGCTGAATGAGTCAACTTTTTTTGTATTAAAAAAGAATCTGATTATTTTTTCAACCGATAAGATGCTGCTTGAAAATGCAATGACTTATTCAAACAGTAAGCTTTATTCTAAAGAAGAACTTTCTGCTATGACAGCAAAACTTAAAAATCCTCTTCGTATTTTAGCTAACGGTAAGAATCTTTTGAGATTTGTTGAAAATATGGATAGTGAAAAATCACTTGAAGATGAGAAAGAAAAGAATCCTTCAGCTTTGAAAAACTATCTTGAAGCAATAGTTCCTTATCTTTCTGAAAATGAATTTACTGAATTAACTTTTGGAATTACACAGAACGAGTTTAATTTAGGAATTTCAGTTCCAATGAATACTGAAACTGATGAAGACCATCCTGTGCTGCAGCTTTTGAAAAGGGAATCTTCTGTTCCAACCTTGCTTCCAAAATTCAGCGAGGATGTTCAGTATTATACTCTTATTTCCGCAGGAACTCTTCAGAGTCTGAAAGATGCAATCCTAAAAATACTTCCTGCAGAAAAGGATTTTTCTTCAACCTGGAATAAATCTGATTCTGTAAGTCGAATTGTATTTAATACACCTTTAGATGAACTGCTTTTCTCATGGACAGGAGATGAGTTTGCTGTCTTTGGAATAGAGGGAAAATCAGAACCTGTTTTTGCAATTAAAGTTGCAGATGAAGCAAAACGCAGTGAAATTTTTGACAGAATTTTCTCATCATACCTTCTCAATTCGAATGACAGCCTGCTTGTTGATGGTGTTCGCTTACCTTGCGTTCAGATGCCAGGTTTTGTACTCTCGGTTTTGCAGGCTTTAAATATCAATGTGCCAAAGCCGTATTATCTTATTAGAGATGGTTATCTTTATATGTCTCAGTCTCCGGAAAATCTTGTAGCAATAAATTCTGGTGCACATAATTCAAAAAGACTTACAGGAAGTACAAACTGGCAGAGAGTTTCTTCCAGTCAGACTCCATATTCAACACTTTCCCTTTATTATAACCTTGAACGCAGTGTGCCGTTCTTTGTGAAGGGTAATTCTGCAATGTCAAAGATTCTTGCTCTTTATAATTCAGGAAGATTTGATCTTCGTATAAAGGATAGTGTATTAAGCGTTCAGCTTCAGGCTTCTGCCGTTGAACTGGAATCTTCACGACATATTCCTGGTTTTCCTATTGAACTTGAGAATAAAACAAACACAACACTCGTAAAATCAAATGCTAAAAAGAGTAAACTTGTTTTCTGGCTTGAAAATGATTCTTCTGTAAATTCTCTGGACTGCGGAACATTTGCCCGTGGTAAAACAGAACTTCCAGAAGTTCAGTACATTGTTGCAGCTAGTGAAGCAACTACTAAGGCAAATAATGGAGAACTTTGGGCAGTAACAAAGAGCGGTATGGTTTATCTTCTGAATGGAAAACTGGAAAGTGTATTTGGATATCCTATTCTTTCCGGAGTTTCAATGACTTGTCCGCCTTTCGTTTATAAGGATTCTCTCGTTCTTGCCGGTAATGACGGAGTTCTGTGCTTTATTTCTCAGACAGGAGAAGTAAGTCAGTTTGAGACAGATGCAGAAGATGGAATAAAATCTGCTCCAGCTGTAAATGGAGATATTCTGGCGTTCTATGAAAAAGGATTCTTTGGTGGAATTCATATTTATAAAAATCTGGAGCCTGTAACAAAGGAAGGACCTCTTGAACTTGATGGAATTGCATATGGTTCTCCATGTCTGTTTACTGCAGGTGGAAAACAGTATACAGCAATGATTACACAGGCTGGTCAGCTTTATGTTTATGATTTCAATGGAGAGCTGCTTGATCCATTCCCGGTTGGATTAAACGGAGTATTCTATATGAATGTTGCAATGGCAGACGGATATCTCTTTGCTCTTTCTGCTGAAGGCGAATTTTATAGGGTAGGGCTGGATGGAAAGTCAATGAGAATTAAGATTCCGTATTTTACAGCAAAAACAGGCCGCATAACCGTTTGTGATTATGATGGACAAGCCGGTGAAGAAATCTTTATTTCCGGTGATGGAAACTCCCTTTATGGTTTCAACAGCCTTATGGAGATGTTACCGCATTTCCCTGTATCTGGTTATGGTAATCCTTTGTTTGTAGATTTGAATGGTGACAATAAAAATGATTGTCTTGCCATAACATTTGATAACAAAATATCAGCTTCTAATGTTCTAAAATAAGGAGTTTTTTATGAAAAAAATGCTGCTTACAGCAATCGGTCTGCTTAGTATTATTCTTTCGTTAGCTTCCTGCGCAACCTTGCAGCAGGATATCTATACTTATACAGAAGAAAATACTTATATTTTCAGCTCAATTGAAGTTTATGAAGATAAATTCATTAAGATTGATGCTAAAACTCAACTGGATGGAAAAGCTCCTCTGGAAGAAGTGACAGGCTTGCTGGCTGATATAGCAGCATATAAGAGCTCAACTAATGTTATAGAACCGTATTTGATGGCTCGTCTTCGTGCTTTTGAAGGACTCTTGTACAAACTTCAGGGCCGCAATCGTGATGCAGAAAACGCGTATAATGAAGCACGCGGACTTCAGAAGGGTGATCAGTATGTTCAATTGCTTGGTAGCAGACTTGTAAAAAATCCCGAACAAAGCCTTTCAATGATAGAATCTGTATTAAAGTATGATACAAAGAATGCAGTACTTCTGCTTGAACAGGGTAAGCTTTTATATCAGCAGAACAAGTATGATCAGGCTATTTCTGTTATTGATAATGCATTTATTCTTTTTGATGGAGATGGACTTCATAACTATAGGACTGTATATAATCCTCTCAGAAGTTATATCTGGGAGCTTTATTCTGCCTATGGAAGTGATCCGGATGTAAATTCTAAGCAGAATTTGGAATCATTGCAGGGAAATCTTACTCTTGATGATCTGGTAAACCTTACAGTTGAAAATACCAGCCTGCTTGCTAATTATCAGGCAGCAAATACAAAGAAAAATCAGAAACAGAAAACACAGGCTTTGATTTCTACTCTAGAGAAGGGCGGTTATTTTTCTGCCGCTTCAGATCAGCAGAATGCAGAAGGTACATCTTCATATCTTATGACAGCAGATGAAATCAATCGCAAGATGGCTGCCCGCTTTATCTGGAATGCTTATGTACGTAGAAGCGGAAATTTGAAGATGCTTTACCGCTATTCAGAAAAATATAAGAAATCAGGCAGAACAAAGAGTCCTGTTTTGGATATTTCTGTAGATGATGATGATTTTGATGCTGTACTTGGTGTAATCGAAAGTGAATTTATGGAACTTCCGGATGGACGAAACTTTAAACCGGATGAAATCGTTACAAAACTTCAGTTTATTAACTGGGTAAAAAAGGCAGACAGATAAAAAAATAAAATAAAATGTGAAAAATTCACAAAATTTTCTTATTTTTGGATGTTTTTTTGCTGCAAAAATTTGACATAAAATCAACAATTTGCTATATTATAAACAGCTTGTAAATAAGCTGATAAACTCTCTCCGATGTCCAGCAACGCTGGACGGCAAGGTTCCCTTCTAGTGTTACTGTCTGGGAACCTTGTTTTTTTTAACCACTGAAATTAAATAAAAACTGCCGGATAATGACATTACCCGGCAGCAAAGGTATAACAAATATAATAGGTAATTAGCCTGCGAGACCAGTTACTGTATTGTTCTTAAGAATTACTTTGTAAGCATAGCTGTAAAGGATTTCAGCTACGTCGCGGAGTGGTTTACGAACACTCAGTCCCATGTTCTGTGCAAAGCGAATTGCTGCTTTTGAAGCTGCAGGATTCCAGAGTTTTGCATTATCAACACTTACAAAGTCACATTTTTCAGAATCTGCAATAGCCTTAATGTGGCGGTTCATTTCTGCAATTGTCTGGTCAGCATTCTCATTATAGAGAGAAATGAGGGCAATTCTGCACTTTGAGTTTGCTGCCTTTACAGCTTCAATAAGCTGAAGATATGCGCTGTCAAATTCTGTGCTGTTTGCTTTGAACAGATTCAAATCGCTTTCACCAAGATGAATAATGATTCCTTCAGGATGCAATGGCTGAACATATGAGCAGAAAGCTTCTTTTGCATTCTTTACAGAAAGATCAGCAATACTCTTGTTCAAAATCTGAAAGTTGAAATCAAAAGCATCTGCAAGAGTTTTTACAGGGATAGAGTTATCCAGACTTCCACCGAATACGATTACCGCATTCTTTTCTGATTTTGCAAGATTATAACCATCGTAATAAAACATATATTCCTCCTGAAATGACCGCCCGGCCAATATTTTAAGCTCCGACTGGAGTTCTGATTACTTCTACGTTCTTAATGTTGTTCTCACGTTTTTTATCCAGAGCAACATTTCTGAAATAAACAACAAGGTTAGACATTACAATTGCAAGGTTCAAAAAGTAAACAGCCAGAACGTAGTTCAGCTGATGATTGATGAACTTAGCAGTAATACCTGCTACGTAGCCGGTGATTATCAAGATGATAAAGGCCAGGCTTGTACCCTTTGCGCTTCTTGCTTTGTAGGCTTTAATTACATTTAAAGGCCATGAAAATCCAAAGCAAACCAGCATTAATGCTTCAAAAAGATGTCCAATTTCCATCGAGTTCTCCTGAGGGCCGTTCGTCCGGCCGGTGATTTTTTATGTCTTCATAATATTCTGATTTTGTGAAATTACAATTTTTCGAAAGAAAGAAAAGTATTTTTTTTGTGTGATATTTTTTTTACTTTCAAAACGTTTTAGAAAGTCCTTTCTTTTGATATTATTTCTATAGAATGGAATCAAAGGTTTCAAAGCCAAAGAAAGGCCGTAGAAAAAACAGTCTCACGGATATCCGCCACGAGATTCAGCGTATCCAGCTGATTCTGATTATTCTGACTACGATTTTTATGAGTGTGGGCGGTGCGGTAATAAATGTAAACGCCAGCGATAATGCGTTCGATCAGAATCTGCAGGATACTGCGGAATTGATAACGCGGATTTATGGGTTTATGCGGGATGCGCCGCGCCGCGACCTGTGCATATGTATGGACGGAATTGCAGCGGAGCTGGCGGATGTAGACGTTATTTCCATTGTTGATACAGAAAATATCAGAGTTTATCATACAAATCACAATCTTATGGGAACTGAGTACGACGGTACTCATCCGGATTTTACCACTCATAAAAAAGGTTTTTATACAGAAAGCGATATCGGACCTTCTGGTCCACAGCGTCGTACCTATTCAGCAATTTATGATGAAAAGGGCAACTATATCGGATTTATCATGGCGATTATGCTGAAAACCTCAATCCGCTCCTTTACTTACAAAATCGTACTTTTATTTTTGAGTGTTACAGTTGCTGCGATAATCATAGAAATCGCAATATGCCGCGCCTTTTCCCGCAAACTTAAGCGGCGGCTCCTTGGTTATGAACCCGACACCTTCTCTTCAATGTTCCGCATCCGCGAAAATATTCTGGAATCTACATACGATGGAATCATTGCTGTTGACAGCGAAAACAACGTTCAGTTTTCAAATAAAGCGGCAGATAAGATGCTTGGCTGTGTTGATGATGAAAAAATCACCCATATCAAGCAGCAGGTTTTTGCAGAAAAATATCTTTCCGAGGTCTTAAAAAACGGCACCGCTGAATTTGGCATTCAGCAGGAAACAGAAAACGGTACCGCTCTTTTAATGGACTGCGTTCCCGTAATGGAAGACGGAATCCTCAGCGGTGCCGTCGCTCTTTTACATGACCGTACTGAATATACAAAACTTATGGAAGAACTTTCTGGAACCAAGTATCTTGTAGATTCAATGCGTGCCAATAACCATGATTTTACAAATAAACTGCATGTAATTCTCGGTCTTATTCAGATTGGTGAATATGACAAGGCTGTGTCATATATTGAAAATATTTCGATTATCCAGCGGGAAACTTTGAGCACTGTTATGCACGCGGTAGATAATGCCTCTTTTGCAGCTTTGCTGATTGGAAAAATTGCCCGTGCTTCAGAATGTAATGTTCGTTTTGTTCTAAAAGAGGGAATTCGCTTTAAGAGTTCTGATATTGCAGTTCCTTCTGAAGCTCTTGTAACGATTGCCGGAAATCTTATAGACAATGCTCTTGATGCAATGAATATGAAGCTTACAGACCTTAACCGTCAGCGGGAACTTGAGTTCGGCGTGTTTACAAAACCTGGTGAACTTTTAATTACAGTCCGCGACACTGGCTGCGGCATCCCGGATGAAATCCGCGACAGAATTTTTGAAAAAGGTTTTTCTACAAAGGGTACAGGCCGCGGGGTTGGTATGTATCATACAAAGCAGCTTGTTGAAAGTCTTGGCGGAACAATCAGTTTTGAATCAGAGAAAGACATTGGAACGTCTTTTATGGTATTATTAAAGGGTAATTATGTATAAGGTTCTGATTGTTGAAGACGACCCAATGGTTGCCATGATAAATGAACAGTATGTATGCCGCAATAAGAGTTTTCTGGTTCAGAAAACCTGTCGTAACGGCCAGGAAGCTCTTGAGTACCTTGAATCTCAAAATACAGAGGCAAACGGAGATTCTTCAATTGATCTTGTAATTATGGATGTTTTCATGCCACTTATGAACGGTATCGAATCCCTTAAAAAAATCCGAGAAAAGAAGCTTGATTGTGAAGTAATTATGGTGACGGCTGCAAATGATCCTTCAACACTAGAAGAAGCTATGCATCTTGGAGTTATAGATTTTCTGATTAAGCCGTTTGCCTACGAACGGTTTCAGGTTGCACTGGAAAAATATATTGCAAAAGAACTTGCCTTCCGGGACGCAAATAAAACCATTGACCAGAGTTATGTCGACAGTCTTATTTCCAGTCCTGTATCTTATCATTCTCAGAACGATGAGCTTCCAAAGGGAATTCAGAAAAAAACTCTGGATCTTATAACTGATTATCTTAAAGAAAAAAAAGGCTGGGTATCTGGAGATCAGATTTCAGAAGATGTTGGTCTTTCCTCAGTTACAGTCCGCCATTATATGAGTTATCTGACAGAAACAAAGGTTGTTAATGTAGAAATCAATTATGAAACCGGCGGCCGCCCAAGTATGCTTTATCGTAAGTCATAAGTCTTGACCCTGGTTGTTTTTGTGCTATAATCTACCTATATACAAACAAGGATAATAGATAAATGATAGTTTCTACTAAAGGCCGCTACGCTCTTCGTGTAATGATTGATCTGGCCGAACAGCATAAAAGTGAACGAGTACCTCTTAAGGAAATAGCTGAACGCCAGCAGATTTCACAGAAATATATTGAATCAATTATGACTCTTCTGTCTAAAAACGGTTTTGTTGATGCCGTTCATGGAAAGGGTGGTGGTTATAAACTTAATAAAAAGCCTGATGAATATAAGGTTGGCGACATTCTTCGTCTTACAGAAGGAAGTCTTTCTCCTGTTGCATGTCTGGAAAAAGGTGCACCGGAGTGTTCTCGTAAGGCAGAATGCAGAACCCTGCCAATGTGGACTAAGCTTGATGAACTTGTAGAGGGATATCTGGATAGTGTTTCTCTCGCAGATTTGATGCGATAGCTTATAATTCTTCTAAGGTATCTTTGGGAATTTCAATAGTAGCAATGGTTTCTGTATCTGTCGTCTGGAACTGAAGATGATCAGAAGCCAATCCTAACTTTTTCAACATAATCAAAACGGTTATAATTCCAAGGCCAGAGCCCTCTGTCTGATCAATATCATTGATGGCATCGGCCATGGTATTATAAACCTTTGTCTTTTCAATCTTTTCTTTGATTCGTTTATATTCAGATTCAGTAATTTTAGTATTATTCGAAACAGTAATTGAAATTACATCATCAGCTGAAAGCAGAAGGTGAACCTCAAGCTTTCCGGCTTCAAGTTCAGTTTCATAATGCAAAGCGTTTTCATCGAGAGTTTCCTTAAACTCCTTCATTCCATGCTTATAATCATTTTCATCATTGATGTTCAGACTATGCTCTTTGAAGTAAATGCGCTTTGCATTAGCTTTGCTGGCATTGTCGAGAAGTTCAAATAGACAATAAGAAAGATAGTTAAACAGATATTCCTGATTGCATTCCTGTAAGAATACTTTAAGAATCTTGAGAAAACGATCTTTCTGCTCTGGTGTAAGTGTATAGCAGAAGAAATCAACTGGTTTTCGTGATTGAACTGCGGCCTTTATGCTTTCAATATCTGCTTCACTTATAACTTTATTATCTACTTTCATAACTTTAACCTGTGGTAATTTTAACTATATTATAACTCTAATTTATAAAAGTTCAACTAAAAAATAACCATGGTTATTTTTAAATTACGACGAAAAAGCTGAAGAAACCTCTTTCAGAAGGTCAATAATCTTAAGTCCCTGTGGGCAATGACCCTGACAGTTACCGCATTCAACACATTCTGCAGGATTTCCAGTCTTCTTTAACTCCTCGTTGTAATGCCATTTGAACGATGCAATGCCATAGCGCTTGCTTTCGTTGTAAAGTTCAAACATACGTGGAATGTTAATCTTCATAGGACAGCCACCGTTTGTTTCATCAACACAATAGCGGCAGGCTGTACAAGGAATTGCAATTGTAGATTTAATAAGTTCAGTTGCTTTCTTTACACATTCCTGTTCTTCTGCATTGAGTGGAACAAAATCCTTCATGTAACTCATGTTGTCTTTGAGCTGTTCCATATTGCTCATACCACTGAGAACTACAAGAATATTGTCCATGCTTGCACAGTAACGTACAGCCCAGCTTGCTACACTTGCATCTGGATTGTAGTCAGTAAATTTTTTTTTAGCATCCGGCATGATGTTTGCAAGACTACCGCCCTTAATTGGTTCCATAATAGATACAGGAATACCATAGCGCTTACAGATTTCGTAACATTTACGACTCTGAACATTGTCGCTTTCCCAGTCAATATAGTTAATCTGGAGCTGAACAAGTTCAACCTCAGGATGTTTGCTGAGCATCATCTCAAGAGCATCAGCAGAGTCGTGGAAACTGAAGCCAGGGTGCTTAATTTTTCCTTCTGCCTTCATTTTCTGCATCCATTCAAAAGCTCCGAGTTTTTCTGCTGTTGCAAAAACATCTCTGTTCAGGGCATGGAGGAAATAATAATCAAAATATTCAACTCCGCATTTTTTGAGCTGTTCATCAAAAGTCTTCTGAAGCTCTGCAGGATCTTTCATATTCCATAAAGGCATTTTGCTTGTAACCTGAAACTGTTCACGTGGATATCGTTTTGCAACAAGCTCACCGAAAACGCGTTCAGAAAAGCCACCGTGATATACCCAGGCTGTATCAAAATAGGTAAATCCTTCTGCCATGTATGCATCAATCATCTCTCGTGTTTTTTCAAGATCAATGTTTCCCCAGGTTTTATCTTCTGTGTAAGGAAGTCTCATCAATCCAAATCCAAGTTTCTTCATATGGGTTTTATCCTCCTGGAAAAAAATGTAAACATTTAAGCAATGTATGCCTTGATGTGGCCGTATACCATGTTTTTTTCCTTATTTATAAAAAGTATAAACTATAAATGAGGATTCCGATTGTAAAAAACGTGATGTAAATTGTAAAAATATTATCGAAATCTTCAGAGAGCCCCTGTGTAAATATAAAGGAATTTTCTTTGTCAATTTGAATTTCTTCTGTTACAATATAAAGAAGGAAATTGTTTATAATGAAAAATTGTTCTCTTTTGCGATTCAAGCCGCAACTTTTTTTGCTTGTTTTTTGTTTTCTTTTTTTGTTTTCTTCCTGCAAGGGTAAATCTGAGCCTCCAAGAATCTATCTTGATGATGCTTTTTACTGGGCACTTTCTGATGTTGACAGCACAATAGATGATGCTATAAATCTGGATTATAAACATCTCGATAATATGGGCTACAAAAATCTTATGGATCTTGTTGGCCGTGATGGTGAATTTATCTGGCTGAAAGCAGATTTTGAACTTATTCCAGAACTTAAGAATGATGACCTTTCTATGGTCATTCCATATCTTCACTTTGCCGATGAACTTTATCTTAATGGCTTATATATAGATGATTATGGAGTTATGGAGGCCGGCCTTTCTAATCCTATGATTCAGGAAGCCGGCTATGTAGCAAATCTTTTTGATTTTCCTGAACTTTATCTGAAGCAGGATGGAATCAACACAATTTATATCAAAGTATTCTGTCTTGGACATGCAACAATAACAGACGGTGTATTTATCGGTTTAAGACAGGATGGCTGGCGAACTTCAGATAATATGACATTCTGGAGATCCAGATTCTATATGTTCTTTGAAGGAATGATGATTCTTTGCGGTGTATTCTTCTTTATGCTTTACTTCATGTTTGATAAGAATGTAAGCTACCGCCGTTTTGGAATTTTGAACTTCCTTACTGCATTGTTCTTCTCAATCTTCTTTATTACAGATATTCCATGGGCAGGTTTTCATGGAGGTATTCCATTCTTAATTTACGTTAAATTTGCTAAGAGTATCTGTTTCTTTGCAATTGAATTTGTTTTATCTATGTTTATCTGCAGCTTTATAGAATATAAGTTGTCGAAATTTGGAACTGCGATTCAGTATCTTTCATTCTTAATCAGTACAACAATGGTACTGCTGTCTCCAGATTATGTATGGCTGTTTTCTAAGACTCTGGTAATGATTCCAATTTCATGCTTTGGATTGCTTTGTTCTATAGCTTATACAATCATAAGTCTGAAAAATCTTAAAGTTCAAACAAAGGCCCGTTTTGTACTTATTGCAATGGGTGTTTTGTTCTCGATAATGGGTGTTGATATCATCATAAAAGGTGCTTTCCGAAATATCAAAATGCCGTTCATTTCCATTTTTGGATTGACTGCTGTGATTATTGTATTCTTCGTTTATTTCTGTCGTGATTACAGTAAGATTGCCCGCCGCCTTGAGTATCTGAATAAAGGGCTTGAAGATGAAATTAAACTTCAGACAGAAAAACTTACTACAGCAAATAAAAGCCTTCAGCATGACCGTGAGATTTCCCTCAAAGATATGAAAATGGCTGCGATTGTTCAGAAAAAGTTCTTCCATGCGCCTGAGCATTCGCTTAAAAACTGGGATTTTGCAGTTCGTTATGAACCTCTTTCAATCGTTTCTGGAGATCTCTTTAATTTCTATCACGAAGAAGATCTCTTAAATGGTATTTCACTTTTTGATGCTTCTGGACATGGTGTTGCTGCGAGTCTTGTGACAATGCTTGCTGAAAATATCATTCAGCAGACTTATTGTGAAACCCTTGAGAGTGGAGAACGGGTTGCAGATGCCCTCAAGCTTATCAACGAACGATTTATTGAAGCTAAGGGTGAAATTGAAAACTACCTTACAGGTATTCTGTTAAGTACAAAAGAAAATTCAGATGGCAGCTGTACTATGGTTATGTCAAATGCGGGGCACCCGTATCCTCTGTATTACAATGCTAAAGAAAAGGTGGTTGAAGAGCTGCTTCCTTCTGCCGATATGCCGTATACAGGACCTGTCGGATTAAGCGGACTTGGCGTAGAATTCTCTGAAATGGAATTTACAATGCAAAGCGGAGATATTCTGTTCCTTTTTACTGATGGTATTACAGAAATGCTGAATGACAAGAAACTTGATTTTGGAATTGATCCTATTAAGGCTATTATTGAAAAATATAACTCTGAAAGTGCAGAACAGATTATTTCCAGAATTATGGATCGTATGGAAGAGTTTATAGCAGACACACCTCGTGTAGATGATGTGTCTGTTATAATTCTTAAACGAGCTTAAGCGTTCTTTTTCTGCTTAGCGAATGTCTGTACGCCTTCGATAACGAGGATAACAGCGAGCACTGCCATAGCAAGAGCGAAGAGCAGCTGGAACCAGTTACCCCAGAAGAATGCATTTGGAGCACCAGCACACATAGCTTTTACCTTACCAATGATTGTAAGAACAAGCTGTGTAAGTGTTGCTGCAAGCATGAATACCATTGGGATGAAGAACATCTTGTTGTTCTTTCCAGCCTGACCAAGCCATGCTGCAACTGCCATCAAAGCAATACCTGCGAGGAGCTGGTTAGCAGCACCAAAGAGACCCCAGATTGCTGAAAGCTTGAGACCACCAAGGATACAACCAATAACAACCATAAGACATGTACCGAACAATGGGTTAGCAAGAAGTTTGCGGATTCCCTTAGCGTCTTTCCATGTTGCTTCTCCGTCCTTAAGGAACAATTCAGAGAACATGAAGCGGCTGAGACGTGTACCAGTATCAAGAGAAGTAAGAGCGAATACAGAAACTGCAAGTGTAAGAAGAGCATAGATTGTATTGTAAGCGCTTGAACCTTCTTTTCCGAACAATGTAGCAAGACCAGCACCGAATGCTGCAGATGGAGAACCGAATCCGTTAGCCTTGTACTTGTCGAATACCATACCAACAGCAATCAAAGAAATGATACCAAGGGCAGATTCAATAAGCATTGAACCATAACCGATAGCCTTTGCGTTCTTTTCGCTGTCGAGCTGCTTAGAAGAAGTACCTGTAGAAATCAATGAGTGGAATCCTGAACATGCACCACAAGCAACTGTAATGAAGAGTGCAGGGAACATAGTACCAATATTTGTCTTCCATCCTGTGAAAGCAGGAATTGTGAATGTAGCACTTCCTGTGATTGGTGATGCAACAATTCCAACAAATGCAAGAGCAATCATTGCATAAAGGAGGAATGATGAAAGGTAATCACGTGGCTGGAGGAGAATCCAAACAGGAACAAGAGAAGCAACTGCAATATAAATACCAATAAATACAATCCATGCAGTACGGCTCATAGCAAAACCAACGTTCAATCCAAGAATAGTAATGAGAACGATTCCAACAAGTCCGATGATTGTAGCTGGAAGAGTCTTAAGACCGCATTTATTTGTAAGGATACCGTAAACAATAGCAAGTACAATGAAGCACAAAGAAATCATAGCTGTTGTCTGGTTTCCGTTAGGATTTGTTACAAATCCGAATGAACCGGCTGCAGAGAAGAAAGTTCCTGCAACAACGTTTACGAAAGAAGCAATTACAAGGATAAGTACGAGCAGGGCAAAAATGATGAAAAGTTTCTTTGCTTTAGAACCCATTGAAGACTTAATGATTTCTCCAACAGATTTTCCATCGTGACGAAGTGAAGCAAAAAGTGAACCAAAGTCCTGAAGACCGCCGAAGAAAATACCTCCGACTACACACCAAAGGAATACTGGAACCCATCCGAAAACAGCTGCCTGAATAGGGCCGTTAATTGGACCTGCACCTGCAATAGATGAGAAGTGATGTCCCATCAAAACGGCAGGTTTAGCCGGAACGTAGTCTACACCGTCATTCATTTCATTTGCCGGTGTCTTTCTTGTAGGGTCGATTCCCCACTGTTTTGCAAGCCAAGAACCATAGAAAATATAGCCGGCCAGAAGCAAAACGATTGCAGCAATAATAATTAATAATGCTGTCATTTGAACTTACCTCCTCGTAAATTCGCATAAGTTTTTATAATATAAAAAAAATCTTCGTCGGGAGAGAGTCACGACGGACTTTTTATATTCTTGTTAATGAGCTTTGCATAATCCTTGCCCTGACGATTTGTGTAAATTGTCATATCCGTAGTGTTGCATACGGCAAGCTTAAAATGGCTCCAGCCGTGAAAACTGAATTTATAGGATTTATAAAGCTTTGTTTTTTTGATTGTGATTGCAGTTTCAGGAGAAATCGATTTCGTAAAAATCAAAAGGGTAACATCTGAATTGCGATGTCCGTTATATGGATGAACTTTTGCAAGTCCCGCATTCCAGGCAGTATTTACGAGTTCTTCGAGCTTTTCAGAGGTTAGTTCATCAGGAGAAGCAAAGTAAACGAATTCGTTGGAATCTATGTCAGCAATATGTGCTGAACGTACAAGAAAATACTGTTCATTATGAGAACGGAATTCTGCTTCGGAGCAGAAGGGAGGGGTTATATCTTCGTTTTTTACTGTATAATACCGCTCAAAGGCAGGCAATAACTTTTTTATGACCTCGGAAGGTTCCATCGGGTATTCCTTGTATTATAAGTATATGGCATGACTTATTAAGTGTCAATAAAGAGTTTTAGTCTGACTGAATTTTATTGAGTGGTGCTTTATTTTTTTTCCTATTTTCTTGCGGTCCAAGCGTTATTAACGGATTCAAGTTCGTAGTATTCTCGTTTGTCTGGATCGGAAATCTGAATAAGTAAGCGATATTGTGTCCAGCTCAATTGGGAACGCAGTGTGTTCCCAATTGGATAAAATCGATAAATTTGCCTGCAAAATTTTAATTGACGTACAGAAAATCCACTGCCAAATTCAACTTCAAGTTTTTCAGCAAGTGTCTTTACAAGATATGTTCCATAATCTGCACGATCTTTACCTTGCTGTTCTTCTTCAAATATACGTCTTCCAAGATTCCAGTACATTTGAACCCAGCAAAAATCAACACTTCTGACAGCGTTTGTACGTGCTGCATTAATAATTTTTCTGGCATCTTCCAGAATGTTCTTCGATTGAAAATAGTTAGATTGGTTAATAGATTTTTCCATACCATACCTCATGAGTTATTGGATTTTCAGCACCAGTCCAACCCCAGGCCTGAATTATGGTAAAGAAAAATAAAAAAAATTAAATGTAGATAGAACCGCACATACTAAAAAATACAGATAATTGTTGGATATGGTCTTCTGTGCAGCAGGCTTTACGCTTTCAATATATATAATGTTTTAGGAATAGACAATGCTTTACCCCTTAAAAATTAAAATTATTTGGTATAATATTGGAATTGATACGGAAGAATTTACGTAAATAACTTCAGTAAAGGAAATTACAAAAAATATATTGAAGAAAATGAATATTATTATTTTGATCCTTAGTTCTATAGATATTTCATTGATTTATATAAATGATTATATAAATTCTATGCTTATTGGTGAAATTATTTTTGATATTTCGGGAGGGCTTTTTTCATTTTTTGTATTAAATTTTCTATATTCAAGGAATGAAAAAGTAGTAATCATTTTGCGATATATATTACTATTTTTTTCTTTCTTTATTTTAATAGTATTAATTGTTTGTTTTATAAAAAGAGATTTTAATAGATTATCCAATAGGTTATCTCCATTTATACCTTTTACATTGGCTTATTTTGGTATTGTTATTCGGCAAAAACTTGAAGATAAATATATAATATAAATATTACCTCATTAAGTTATATTCTATTCTAGGAGTTATATTTATGAAAAATTATTTTATTTTTCTTTTATTATTAATTTCTACAAAACTATTTGCAATTGATAGTTATAAGTTGAATGTTAATGGTTTTGAAACTAATTATTATTATTTAAGAAATGATATTCCATTTATGGAACAGCCAGAAAAAAGTGGAAAAATTATTGGTAAACTAAATCAAGATAATGAAATATATGTGAATGAAAAAGAAAGTTTAGATGATTGGCTGTATTGCTATGTACCAAAATATGAAAAATATGGTTATTGTTCTAAGGAATATTTAAAAAGAAAAAATTCTTTTTCTAGTGTTATGTACAAATTATGTGAAAATGATAAAGAAGCAATTGATATGGTAAAAAATCATCAAGTGAATTCTTGTGAAATAGATAAAATTTTTTATTGGTTTAAAGATCAAAATGAAGAAACAATTCTTAAAATGATAAAATATGCCTATGAATGTGGTAGTTTTGAATATGGTAGTACAACACCTTTGAATGAGGCTACAATAAATAATTATAATAAGATTGTTGATTATTTATTAAGTGTGCCAGAATATAAAAAAGATATTAATTCTAAAAAATATGATCAATATGCTCCACCTTTATTTTGGGCTATATCAAATTGTAATATTGAAATTATGGAAGAATTATTACAAAACGGTGCTAACCCTAATTTTACAACAGCTGATAATAAAAACGCTTACAAAATACTTGATGATCGTATAAAAAATAATAAAATTTCAATAGAAGTTGCAAATGAATTAAAACAAATGTTATCAGATTACGGCTATCAGTTTGAAAATCCAAATAATATTAAAATTGACGATAAACTGACAGTAACAGAAAACCTTAGACTCAGAACGGTTCAAGGAGCTGGTTTAATCATAACAACAATAAAGCAAGGTTCACCTGTAAAAGTTAAATTGCTTGGAAAATATGAAGTAATTGATGGCATAAACAGTAGATGGTTTTATATTGAGGTTATGGATGGAGCTAAAGACCGGGAAGATAATTCTATAAAACAAGGTACTTCCGGCTGGTGTTATGGTGGATATTTAGAATAGAATAAACGACATTTTCATGAAAATGTTATTAATCAAGGTTCTTTGATATTTCAAAAACGCAATTCAAATAAGACATAGTTGTTTGAGACGTTATGAAAAGGTTAGCGATTGTAGTACCTAGGGAACGGCACTGCGTAGCAGGGCAAAAACAATCCTGTGGATTGTTTTTAGTGAGTCTTCGAGCAACTGTGTTGCGAAGGGCTAAGCAGTCCCGAAGCGAAGCTGAGTGGATGAGCCGCGTTAGACGGCGAAGTACGGAAAGCGCGACCGGCTGCGAAGCTGCCGGGAACCACCGGAATATGATAAATAAAAAAGCCCCTGAACTCTAAAACAAGCTCAGGGGCGAAGTGTCATATTATTGTTTTATGCCTGAAGTGCAGTAACTGCAACTGTAGGTCGCACGCTTGCGCGTGCTTACCGAGTTTGCTACGCAAACTCGCTTTAGGCCTGCAATGCTGTAACTGCCACCGTTGCAATTACGTCTTCTACAGAACAGCCGCGGCTCAAGTCGTTGAGAGGCTTTGCGAAGCCCTGGCAGATAGGACCAATTGCCATCCAGCCGCCCATGCGCTCACAGATCTTGTAACCGATGTTACCAGCGTTGATGTTAGGGAAGATGAATGTGTTAGCGTGTCCTGCAACCTTGCTTCCTGGAGCTTTGAGTTCTCCAACTTTTGGAGCAACTGCAGCGTCGAACTGGAATTCACCGTCCAATGCCAAATCAGGAGCTGCTGCTTTAGCAAGTTCTGTAGCCTTCTGTACCTTTGTAACAGTGTCGTAGAACTTAGCATCGTTTCCTGAACCCTTTGTAGAGAATGAAAGCATTGCTACACGTGGATCAATTCCTGCAATTTTCTTTGCTGTATCTGCTGAAGCAACTGCAATGTCTGCAAGTTCTTCTGCTGTTGGTTCAATGTTGATAGCGCAGTCACCGAATACTGCAACTCCCTCTGGAACGTAAGGATTTCCACCCTCTGGAGCAACCATGATAAAACATGATGAAACTGTCTTGAAACCAGGAGCTGTTTTGATAACCTGAAGACCTGGACGGAGTGTGTTAGCTGTTGAGTGACATGCGCCAGAAACAAAACCGTCTGCATCTCCAGCCTTAAGAATAAGAGCACCGTACATTGTGTGGTCCTTAAGAATTGCAGCCTTTGCTGCTGCTACATCAGCATATTCTGGAGCTCCAGTCTTTTTATTGATTTTTCCTTCACGAGCTTTGAAAAGGAGTTCTGCATATTTGTCTGCATTTGCGTCTTTTGCTGGGTCAATGATTGTAACTCCGCTCAAATCAGCATTGCATCCGCTTGCCTTAATATCCTCGTCGCTTCCAATCAAAATGATTTTTGCGATTCCGTCTTTTACGATTTTAGAAGCTGCTTCAACAACACGTTTATCTTCACCTTCGCAAAGTACGATTGTTTTGTTTGCAGCCTTAGCTTTGTTAAGTAAGTCTTCTACAAAATTCATATTATTCCTCTGAAACTTAGAATATACCTTAGCGAATGAATTTTCAACCGTTTAAAAAACAAAAAGCCGGTGCTTAACCGGCCTGTAATGTGCTCTCAGTCGACTAAGGACTGGCACTATAAATGTCCCAGCAGTAAGCCGCTGGCGCTTTAAGAATGTCTACGTATTATACAACCTCGACCAGGTGTTCTATCTTTGTCGGAAATTGCATATTGCCTCCCATTCAAGCAGCCGGGGTGCGTCCTCATCTCGCTCTTGGCTACAACTTTATGATAGCACAGCTTTTATATATTGCAAGAAAAAAAAGTGCTTTTTGAAGAAAAATCTCATTGTTGAATTAAACGACTTTCTATAGTAAAATATTATATTCATTTTTACACATTTGGGGGTTCTTACTATGGATGAGATACTTGATTTGCTGCGTCAGAATGCACGTCTTTCGGTTGAAGACATTGCTGCTATGACAAAGAAGACTACGGACGAGGTTAAGCAGATTATTAAAAAGCTTGAAGACGACGGAGTTATTCTCAAGTATGCCGCCATTGTGAACCCGGAAAAAGATAAAGTCGCGAAGGATAAGGTTGTCGCGGAAATTCAGATTCAGGTACAGCCACAGCGTGAGCATGGCTTTGATGCTATTGCGGACAGAATTTACCGCTTTCCACAGGTTAAATCGCTTTATTTGATGAGCGGCGGTTATGACCTTAAGGTTTTGATTGAGGGTGACAATCTTAAAGATGTTGCACTGTTTGTAAGTGAAAAACTTTCTACTCTGGAAGGTGTTCGTTCTACTAAGACTAACTTTGTTTTGAAGACATATAAAGAAAACGACATTGTTTACGTTGAGGACGAACGCGACAGAAGAGAGACTGTTCAGTCGTAAGACATAACGTCATTGCGAGGAGTGAAACGACGAAGCAATCTTCTTAGAATGGATTGCTTCACTACGTTCGCAATGACGGGGATTTTTTTTGGAGACTAATTTGAATACACGAACTGATAAATTTTCCAGCAAGATGATGGAAATTCCACCTTCTGGAATCCGTAAATTTTTTGAACTTTGTATCGGGCATGATGATATTATTTCGCTGGGTGTTGGCGAGCCTGATTTTCCGACTCCCTGGATTATGCGTGAAGAGGCTTTTTACCACCTGGAAAAGGGCCACACTTCTTATACTTCTAACTGGGGTTTGATTGAGTTGCGTGAGGAAATTGCTAAGTACCTCGAACGCTATAAGCTTTACTACGATCCTAAAACTGAGATTCTGCCGACTATTGGTGCGAGTGAAGGTCTGGACCTTGTGCTCCGTTCTATTTTGAATCCTGGCGATGAAATTATTGTCTGCGAGCCTTGTTATGTTTCTTACCAGCCACTGGCTGCTCTTTGTGATGCTAAGGTTATTCATCTTGATACAAGTGTGAACGGCTTTTATCCTACTGCTGAACAGATTGAAGCTGCCTGCACTGAAAAGACTAAGGCTGTTATGTTCTGTTCGCCAAGTAATCCGACCGGTCGTATTATTCCGGCAGAAGAACTTGAAAAGATTGCAGAAGTTGTAAAGAAACATCAGATCTGGTGTTTGAGCGATGAGATTTACTGCGAGCTTTTATACGATGGACGCAAGCATGTTTCTATCGGCGAGTTCCCTGGAATGAAGGACTACGCCATCATTTTCAACGGTTTTTCTAAGTCTTTTGCTATGACTGGCTGGCGTATCGGTTATATTGCCGCTCCTCATGACTTACTTGTACAGTGCTGTAAGCTTCATGCTTATAGTTCTATCTGTCCACCGATTTTCAGTCAGTATGCTGCTGCAGAAGGTTTGCGTCACGGCTGGGATGAGGTT